>JALSTP010000045.1 GCA_026983675.1 Sedimenticola sp. | reverse complement strand
CGCGCATGTGGCGCAGGAGACGCCCGCCGACTCGCGGGTGGCGCTCGAATATGTGCTGGACGGTGATGTGGAACTGCGTCGTCTTGAGGAGGCGTTGGCCGTCGCTGAACGGGCCGGTCAGGGAGAGCGGGTGGCGGAACTCCATGCCCGGCTCGATGCCGTGGGGGGGTACACCGCGCGCCCGCGGGCCGGGCGCCTGATGCACGGGCTGGGCTTCACGTCAGAGGATGAGCAAAGGCCAGTGGCGGCGTTCTCCGGCGGATGGCGTATGCGCCTCAATCTGGCCCAGGCGCTGATGCGCCGCTCGGATCTGCTATTGTTGGACGAGCCCACCAACCACCTCGATCTGGATGCGGTGATCTGGTTGGAGGAATGGTTGCGGCGCTACCCTGGCACCTTGTTGCTGATCTCCCACGACCGCGATTTTCTCGACGCCGTGGTGGATCACGTGGCGCACATCGAGCAGGGCCGCATGACCCTCTACACCGGCAACTACTCCGCCTTCGAGCAACTGCGCGCCGAGCGTCTCGCCCTGCAGCAGTCGGCCTATGAAAAGCAGCAGCGGGAGATCGAGCACATGCAGCGTTTCGTGGCGCGTTTCCGCGCCAAGGCGACCAAGGCGCGTCAGGCGCAGAGCCGCCTGAAAGCGCTGGAACGTCTGGAACGCATCGCCCCCGCCCATGTGGATTCGCCTTTCACCTTTCGTTTCGAGCGGCCGGAAAAGAACCCCGACCCGCTGCTCAGGCTGGAACAGGTGGCCGCCGGATATGGCGATGGGCGCGTGCTGGAAGGGGTGGACCTGCAACTCGCTCCCGGCGACCGCATTGGCCTGGTGGGTCCCAACGGCGCGGGCAAGTCGACACTGGTGCGGCTGTTGGCGGGGACCCTGACAACCGCCGAGGGCCACCGTCAGGCCGCGCAGGACCTCAAAGTGGGCTACTTCGCCCAACACCAGCTCGAACAGTTGCGCCTGGATGAAACGCCCTTGCAACACATCCAGGCGCTGGCGCCCCGGGTCAGCGAGCAGGCGCTGCGCGACTTCCTCGGCGGTTTCGGCTTCCGTGGAGAGCAAGCGGACGCGGCGGTGGCGCCCTTTTCTGGCGGCGAGAAGGCGCGTTTGGTGCTGGCGCTGCTGGTGTATCAGCGGCCCAACCTGTTGTTGCTGGACGAGCCCACCAATCATCTTGATCTAGAAATGCGCTTCGCCCTGAGCCGCGCCTTGCAGGGGTTTGAAGGGGCGATGGTCATCGTCTCCCACGATCGGCACCTGCTTCGTCTGGTGACGGATGCGCTGGTGCTGGTGGCCGATGGAAAGGTGACGCCTTTTGCGGGTGCGCTGGACGACTATGCCCGCTGGCTTGCCGAGCGCCGCACTGGCCGTGACGGGTCCGCGGCGGCGGATCGATCCCGCAGGATGGACGGACGCAGGGCGCAGCGCAGGCGGGAGGCGGAGCACCGTCGCCGGCTGCAGCCCCTGCGCCACGCAGTGCGTCGTCTGGAGGAACGTTTCGAACAACTGGACGAGGAACACCGGTTGCTGGAGGCGCAACTGGCGGACACCGGCCTCTATGCGGACGAGCGCAAGCAAGACCTGAAGGCGGTGCTCGAATCCAAGGGCAGGCTGGAGCGGGCGCTGGAAGAGGCGGAGGCGCATTGGCTCGAGGCCCTGGAAGCGCTCGAAGGCGCGGAGCGGGAGTTGACGGTCTGATGAGTGCCTTTAGTGAATTGAGGCTGCTGGGCGGGGTGGGGCGCCGGCCGTGGGTTCGGCGGGCGGCGGGGGGGGCCGTCTTGCTGGTCTGCGCCTGGCTGGCGTGGCCCTATGTCACCCTGTGGCAACTGGAGCATGCAGCGGTGACCGGCGACCACGCCATGCTCGAACGGATGGTGGATATCGACGCCGTGCGTGACGAGATCTCCCGACGTCTCAATAAGGACATGGACAGCGATATCGGAGAGGTCTCCAACGCCTTCGTGGACTGGTTGCAACAGGGGGTGACGCGGCTCGGCAGCAAGGCGGTGGATGTGCTGGTGACCATCGACTGGGTGCGGGAGCGGCTCCTCGCCAAGCAGGAGGGGGAAGATGACGGTTTCCTGCGTCATATCGGCTATGCTTTCTTTGAATCCCCAGGGCGCTTCCGGGTGCGCATCGGTCCGGCCACTGACGATCCCGTGTTTCTGGTCCTGCAATTCGAGGGGTTCCGGTGGCGGGTTGTGGCGGTCTATGGATGAATGCGCATGACCCCAGTGCAGGAATTGCTGCGTATATTGTCTGTTTAATCGCGCATCCCTCTTCGGTTAGGCTTGGCGCTTCGAATCAATTTTATTCTTGTAAGGAAGGTGACAATGGCGAAATGGCAATGCACGGTCTGCGGTTTTATCTACGATGAAGAGAAGGGGCTTCCGGACGAGGGGATTCCGGCGGGAACCCGTTGGGAAGATGTGCCGGAGGACTGGAAATGTCCGGAGTGCGGCGCATCCAAGGCGGATTTCGAAATGGTCCTGGTGACCGCCTGAGGACGGGGAGGGATACGGTGCCGCCCCTGGTCATCGTCGGAACCGGCATGGCTGGCTACACCCTGGCGCGGGAATGGCGCCGGCTCGATGATCGGACCTCGTTGCTGATGGTCACGGCCGACAATGGCGATGCCTACGCCAAGCCGATGCTCTCCAACGCGCTGGCGCAGGGCCGCACGCCCGAAGCGCTGGTGACCGCGGATGCCGTGCGGATGGCGGAGACACTGAATGCGACGATCCGCACCCATACCGAGGTGGAAGCCATCGATGTACCGGGGCGTCGCCTGATTCTGGCGGGTGGCGAGGCCGTGGGCTATCGTCAACTCGTGCTGGCGGTGGGGGCCTCCCCCTTTCGCCCGCCGCTGGAGGGTGACGCGGTGACGGAGGTGTTGTCCGTCAACAGCCTTGAGGACTATGCCCGTTTCCGCGAGCGACTGACCCAGGTCCGCCAACTGGTGATCCTTGGGCCGGGATTGATCGGTTCCGAGTTCGCCAACGATCTGGTGGCGGCGGGCTGGCGGGTAACGGTGGTCGGCCCCGACCCCTGGCCGGTGAGTACCCTGTTGCCAGAGGCGGTGGGAAGGACATTGCAACAGGGATTGACCGCTGCCGGTGTGGAATGGCGTCTGGGCAGGCTGGCATCGTCGGTGCAGCGGGCAGGGGAAGGGTTCCGCGTGCAGTTGGACGATGGCGAGCAGCTCGAGGCCGATCTGGTGTTGTCCGCCGTTGGTCTGAGGCCGAATGTGGCCCTGGCGGAGGCGGCAGGTCTGAAGGTGGCGCGGGGTATCGTGGTCGATCGCTATTTGCGCACCAGCGCCGAGGATATCTATGCACTGGGGGATTGTGCCGAGGTGGAGGGGCTGAATCTCCCCTTCGTGATGCCGCTTATGCAGGGTGCCCGCGCCTTGGCCCCGACGCTGGCCGGCACGCCGACGCCTGTGGTCTACCCGCCCATGCCGGTGGTGATCAAGACGCCGGCTTGCCCGGTGGCGGTGGCGCCGCCGCCCCGAGGGGCGAAAGGAACGTGGCAGGTGGAGGCGATCGAAGGCGGCGTGCGGGCCCGTTTTCTCGCCGGGGATGGCCGCTTGCTGGGGTTCGCCCTGGCCGGTGCAGCAGTGGCAGAAAAACAGGGCCTGATGCGGGATCTGCCACCCGTGCTGGCATGATCTTTAGGGAAAACGGCGCCAAAATAAGGAAAATATTGTGTTGTTTTCCCACTTCAGTGCCGTAGAGTGGCTTGAGTAGCCGCTGATTTCCCACATGCCCGGTCAGGCGGGTGGATCGAATGACTCGGGCAGACCGGCCTCCAGAATCTCCACCGGATCACCGATGTTCAGGACGCCGGTGGTATCGTGGATGAGGTTCTGACCGAAATAGACCTTCTTGCCCCGCCGCCTGTATCTGGCCAGCGTGGTCAAGGGTTCCTTGCCGCGTTCTGCGGTCTCGGGGTTTACCGTGGTGATGGCGCAGCGCGAACAGGGCTTCACCACCCGAAAGCCGATGTTGCCGATGCGGATGCGTCCCCAAGTGTCCTCGGCATAGGGGCCGCACCCGGTGATCACCAGGTTGGGGCGGAACCGGCGCATGGGCAGCCGTTCGTCGAGCCGGCTGTTGAGGTCCGCCAGGGATGCCTCGGAAATGAGCAAAAAAGGAAAGCCATCGGCAAATCCGGTTTCGTCATCGGGACGGGCATATTCGGGGTCCAGGTGGCGCACGTTCTCCGGCGGCAGGTAGACGAGCCGGGCGGGGCGGCCGAGCACGGAGGCCAGCCACCGGTCTGCCGCCTCCCCGCAGGTCATGGCCTGGCAACGGTCGTTCCATATCTGTACGTCGAGCGGTTCGGGAGCGTCGGGTTCGAAGGGGAGGTACAGCGGCGCCTGACCCTCGGCGTGGAGTTCCAGGCCATTCTCGTTCAATGCCGGCTGGATCAATGCCATTCGCGGCAATTCCCGTTGGGTGAGGAAAACGCCCCTGTCGTCCACGACCATCCAGTGGCGGTCGAACAGGAATCCCCGCTCACCTACCACGGCTTCACTCAATTCGAGACCCGCGAGCGACTTGACC
>JALSTP010000044.1 GCA_026983675.1 Sedimenticola sp. | reverse complement strand
TTGCCCGGGGTGGGATTGTTGTGGGCCAGCTCCTCGACGACGAATTTGGGATCCGCCTGTACCAGCGTCAGGTCGGTGCCACCTGTCACGTCACCGTACTGAATGTATTGCCCCGGGGTAATGGTGCCGCTCCAGTCGACCAGTTCCCAGACGTTATCCGTTTCGAAGCAAAGGCCGGCCTCGCAGCCAGCGTTGAATCCCTCTAGATCGGTGAGCGCGTAGGTTTCGCCATCCCGCAACGCCGCCTCCGCCGCCTGGAAGGCCAGGTCCCGGTCGCGGAAATTCCCGGCCATCTTTTCTTCCAGGACGTTGGTCTGCATGGCGGAGACGCCGAGCAGGGTCATCACCAGCAGTAGGATCAGGCTGACGATGAGGGCGGCGCCGGTTTGAAATCGGGGCATGTGTGACCTCTTCATGGCAACAGGTTGCGCAGGGCGATGGTGGTGGTGTAGTCGCGTTGTATCCTGCCTCCGGTAACGCTGGTGTTGTCTTCCGCCGATTCCAACGTCAGGGTGACGCGCACGGCGACCACTTGGTTCCAGTCGGTCACTCCGGCAGCGCGGTCATAGCGGTTGGCGGTGTCGTCCCCGTCGGTATCGACGCCATAACGGATGGTCATCTGCTGGACATCGGAAATGAGAGGCTGAGGCTGGGTACCGCTATCGGTACTGCATTTCAGATCACCAGAATCCAAATAGAAACGGGTGACAACCGCATTGCCGAGGGGAATGTTGCCACCGGCACAATCTTTCATCGTTCCATCCCCTTGATAGCGAATCACCACTTCATGTTCACCACCAGCGATGATCTGACCTCCGCTCAAGGAATAGCCGGCATAGGTGACGGGGGCGAAAGCAGTGGCGAAATCGACGGTGGGATCGGAGCGGTATCCGGCGATCCGCAAATATCGCCCCAGGATTTCCGTTGCGAACCGGGCGTTTTCCTGAATCCGCGCCGAGGCGCCTGCCATCCGGTAGGTCTGTTTGTTGGCGACGAAGATTTCGATCACCCCGCCCAGGAGCAGCAGACCCACCACCAGGGCGATCATCAGTTCGACGAGGGAGAGGCCGGTTTGCCGTCGGATGTTCATGGCTGGAAGGTGGTCACGAAACGTTTGATGACCGAGGTGATGACCGAGGCGCCGGTGTCTTCGTCCAGCTCGGTGTCCAGCTCGGTCCACCAGATCTTGACTGCATAGACGCTGCCGACGCCGTCGCAGGCGTATTCGTCAGCTTCGCCAGCTTCGCCAGCTTCGCCAGTGTCGATGGCGCCGTCGCCGTCGGTATCGTCGCCGTCGTCCGGCGTGGCGTCCAGGCACACGGTGGCCGCACCGCCGGGCAGCTCTGAGGTGACACGGGACCGCCATTGGGCCAGGTCGAACTGGGCCATTTCCGTCGGGGTACAATCCTCGACCGCCGTGCCGTTCCATTCGCATTGTTTGGAGGTGGTGCCGGAAGGCGGGGCGATGTAGTCGCCGTCGGCGTCCAGGAAGGCGGCGCGGTTGGCGCGAATGCGGTCGGTGATGTCGTAGGCCAGCAGGGTGGCCTGGGTGCGCAGATTGGCGTCGTGGTTGGCGTGGAGACCGAAGGTCTGGAGTTTGGCCAGCCCCAGGAGGCCGATGGCCAGCACCACCACGGCGATGAGGACTTCCAGCAGGGTAAAACCACGGTTCACGGACATGACGTCGCTCCCTTGCTCACACTGACCCGGCCGGTGGTGCTGACGGCGATGCTGCGGGCGGCGCTGATGTCGGAGCCGTGGCATAGGCGGTAGGGGTCTTCCTCTTTCAGCGGCCCGCTGTCACCCTGACTTCTCCCCGAGGGAAGATAGGTGACCCAGTTGTCGAAGTTCTTCCCCGCGCGCAAGGTGTAACCGGTCGGCAGCGCCTCGTATGTGCGGAGGATGCATTCCTCACCGGTTTCGCACGGGATGGTATCGCCATCATCATCGAAGATCCCATCCCCATTCAAATCAACAAATACGATCCACCCCTGCTCCCAGTCGCCGGAGGTGGTGCAGGTGGCGCCGTCGGCGCTCTTGCACACCGTCACCCGCACGCCGCGTTTGATCGCCTCGCTGCGGGCCAGATTGAGGGCGCTCACCAGTTCGTTGGCGGCGGTGGTCAGGCGGTTGTTCTCGACCGTGGCGCGGAAACTCGGCACCCCCACGGTGAGCAGGATGGCCGCCACCGCGAGGGTGACCATGAGTTCGATGAGGGTGAAGCCTTTGCCGGTCCGCTGATTCATGTCGCACGCTCGATGGATGTCTGCATCAAAGGTTAGTACAGTGTGAAGAAAGCGGGGTGTGATGGAGGCCGCAGTTTCGTGAATTGGCGCAGTGTCCGTGAATGGTGTGTTTTCGTTTCGGTGTTGGCAGCGGCGCTGGGGCTGCCGCTTCTGGGGGCGTTGCTGGGCGGCCGGGAGGTGGGCGGCGTGCTCGCCTTTCCGCCGCGGCCGCCGGTCCTGGCGCTGCCGGGATTCTCCCCGGCGTGGTTCGGCTTCGGGGTGGTAGCGGAAGGGGTTTTGTACGCCGCCCTCGGCTGGTTGCTGTGGCGCTGCCGCCGGCGGCCGTCCGGTGTTCGCTCTTTTCCCCGCTGGGGGTGGATGGCGCTGCTGTGGTTGATGGTCTGGTGGGCGCTGGCCTGGAGCCGCCCCACTTGGCTCGGGCCGTTGCGGGACTGGACCTTCACCCCCCTGTGGCTGGGCTATGTCGCCGTGGTCGATGCCTTGTGCGTGCGCTGGCGCGGCTGGAGCCTGGCGACCCGTCATCCCAGGTTTCTAATGGAGTTGTTTCCCCTGAGCGCGGTGTTCTGGTGGTATTTCGAGTATCTCAACCGCTTCGTGGGCAACTGGCGCTATCTGGGGGTGGAACAACTGACGCCGTGGCGCTATTTTTGGCACGCCACCCTGCCCTTCAGCACCGTGCTGCCGGCGGTGGTGAGCACCGTCGTCCTGCTGGGGGCGTTCTTCGGCCCGCCCCGGGGACTAGCACCGCTGCGCCCGGCGCATCCGCGCCGCTGGGATTGGAGTGGTTTGGTGCTGGCGGGGCTGGCGCTGGTCGGGGTGGGGGCGTGGCCCCAGTGGTGCTTTCCCCTGGTCTGGGTGGCGCCGCTGGGGCTGATCGTGTCGCTCCAGGCGCTGTCGGGACGGCGGATCTATTTTCATCCCCTCGCGCGGGGACGGTGGGAAATCGTGGCTGTGCCGGCGCTGGCCGGCCTGGTCTGCGGTTTCTTCTGGGAGATGTGGAACTACTGGAGTGAACCCAAGTGGATTTATACCGTACCCTGGGTGGGGGCGTTCAAACTGTTCGAGATGCCGGCACTGGGGTATGCCGGCTATCTGCCGTTCGGCCTGGAATGCATCGTGGTGGCGACATGGTATCATCGCTCGTGGGCTTGTGGTGGTGAAAGTTTTTTGATCGGACATGAGGGAAGTAATGAGGTTTGACCGAATTACCATCGATCCTGAAGTGATGAACGGCCAACCCTGTATTCGCGGTATGAGGTTGACGGTGCGTCGGGTCGTGGAGGCAGTCGCTTTGTATCCCGATCGGGAACGGCTGAAGGCGGAGTATCCAGAACTGGAAGACGAGGATATTCGTCAGGCGCTGGCATTTGCTGCTTGCAGCCTTCCCGATGAGGTTTTGCCTTTGGAAGCGGCATGATGAGAATCCTCCTGGATCAGGGGATTCCCCGTTCGACCACGACGATACTGTAAGAGCGTGGCTGGGATGTGGTTCATGTCGGTGATATGGGAATGAGTCGCGACTCCGACCGGACTATTTTGGAATTCGCCCGTGGTCATGGTAGAACGGTAGTAACGCTGGATGCCGATTTTCATGCGCTTTTGGCGGTTTCCAATCATTCGGCGCCCTCCGTCATCCGGATTCGCAGAGAAGGGTTGGATGGTAAGGCAGTGGCAATACTTCTTGGCGAAATATGGTCCCGGATCGCAGACCAGATCCAACAGGGAGCGATGGTCACCGTGACGGAGAGGAGCATTCGGTTGCGGCGGTTGCCGTTGATTCCGGATCCACCTGCTGACCAGTAGTTTCACTGACGCTCTTCGATCCACGCTGCCATCACCGCCACGATTTCCGCCCACACTTCCGCCTCGCTCCGTCCCGTCCGCTTGGGCACCTTGAAGGAATGATCCCCGTCAGGGATCACGTGCAGGGTCACGGGGGTGCTCAGGCCGGACAGGACCCAGTGCAGCGTTTCCAGATCGCACAGGCGGTCGCGCTCCCCCTGGATGAACAGCATCGGGCAGGTGATGCGGGCCAGATGCTCGGCCCGCAGCTTTTCCGGCTTGCCCGGGGGGTGGAGCGGGTAGCCGAGGAAGATCAACCCGGCGCAGGGTTCGCCCTCGGCTACGATCAGGGAAGCCATGCGGCCGCCCATGCTCTTGCCGGCCAGAAACAGCCGTTCCGGCGCCAGTTCCCGGTCCCGGCGCACCGCGGTGGCGACCGCCCGCCAGGTGGCCGTCAGCAACGGGGTGCGGTCCGGGGCCTTGCGGCCGGCTTCCTTGTAGGGGAAGTTGAACTTGACCGAAAGCAGGCCGTGTTCCGCCAGGCCTTGGTGCACGAA
>JALSTP010000043.1 GCA_026983675.1 Sedimenticola sp. | reverse complement strand
CATGTCGGGCATGGCCGGGGCCGAGGATCAGAAGGGCATGAGCGGCATGTCGGGTATGGCCGGGGCCGAGGGTCAGCAGGGCATGAGCGGCATGTCGGGTATGGCCGGGGCCGAGGGTCAGCAGGGCATGAGCGGCATGTCGGGTATGGCCGGGGCCGAGGATCAGAAGGGCATGAGCGGTATGTCGGGCATGGCTGGAGCCGAGGATCAGAAGGGCATGAGCGGCATGTCGGGTATGGCTGGAGCCGAGGGTCAGAAGGGCATGAGCGGCATGGCGGCTACGGCGGGGCAAGGCAACTCAGAGCGAGTGACAGATGAGAAGCTTGAGCGTCTGAGGGCCGAGGCGAAAGCAGCCCGGGAGGCTGCCTTCAAGGCATGGCAAAAATCGCTCGAAGCAGAGAGGAGATTAATGGAAACCATGCGCAAGCCAGTGGGAGGCGGTGCCTACTGGCATCCCCCTTATGGCAGGATGCCATACTATCCGTCCCCTCCGATGCCGGCCGCCCCGCCTGCTGGCGGCGCAGCCGATCCCACGCCTTCGTCGAGGTAATGCGGTATCGGTAACGTAGACGGAAAACCATGATCTTCGGCGCAGAGGTTTGCATTGTCGAAGTGTGCGGCAACATGCCGGTAGCGCCGTAGATCATGGCTGAACCGGGGCGCCGGGATACTACTCACCCGCTCCAGGCAGGGCTGGGCCTGCTGATTCTGTGTGCATTGTGTCCGGTCGTTGCGTTTTCCGCGATCTATAGCCTGCCATCTTCGGGGACCGATGTTGTCGGCGAAGTCAAGTATGTCGAGGCCCGTCAGGCCGACACGCTTCTGGACATCGCCCGCCGGTTCGATGTGGGATATGAGGAAATCCGGTTGGCAAACCCGGGGGTCGATCCCTGGTTACCGGGGGAGGGGACGCGGGTTCAGATCCCAACCCTTTTCGTACTGCCCGATGCGCCCCGCAAGGGAATCGTCATCAACCTGGCGGAGAAACGGCTTTACTACTACCCACCACTGCATGATTCATCGGATCAGGAGCGCCAGGTTTTTACGCACCCGATCAGCATTGGCCGGGAGGGATGGGAAACACCGTTAGGCACAACCCGTATCGTCCGCAAGGATACGGACCCTGTTTGGACCCCTCCCAAGTCGATTCGGAAAGAACATGCGGAAAAGGGCGATCCGCTGCCGGATCGGATCCTTCCAGGACCGGACAATCCCCTTGGAAAATACGCATTACGATTGGGCTTTTCCGGCTATCTCATCCATGGCACCAATAAACCTTTTGGTATCGGAATGGAGGTGAGCCACGGGTGTATCCGTATGGCGCCCGAGGATATCGAACTGCTCTTCGACATAATATCCGTGGGTACTGTGGTGCGAATCGTGAATCAGCCCTTCAAGGCCGGTTGGAGGGACGACATGTTGTATCTGGAAGTACATCCAAAATTTGTCCGGATCGGCGATCACAAGCCCGTCAAATGGCTGGATCTTTCCCAGATGGTCGAGACACTGGTCAAGGTATCCGGACCGGAAAGGGACAACGTGGAGGTCGACTGGGATAAGGCCAACCAAATCGCAAAAGCGGCTACCGGCATACCCACCGTAACCGGTAGTCGTCCGCACGAACAGGATCGGTCAGAGACGGCGGCCCGCCACATTCCCCCGGAAGACAGGAAATATGAACTGTTACCGGAGTGGGCGCCTCATTGAATCCGGCAACAATACGCTTTGCATACGACATATATTGTTGCCGGGGTTCCACCCAACAGAACGTGCGCCCGCGCAGGTCGCGTTATCGGAGAGTGCCGTAGGCAGTCATGTTCCGATCGGTACCTTGGCGGGCGCACGCATCTACAGCCGCTGGGGCCGTCAAATTGAGTGGCTAGATCAATAAGGGTATGGGTGTTATTTGGTCATGGCCTTTTCAAACATGCGATCGATTTTCTGCGTGTTTGCGTTACAGCAGGCCTGGGCATCCTCTGCGGAACGCTGAGCCGCATCTGCCTTGCTCATGGCGCTTTGCGCCGTTTCCATCGCCTTGTCGGCCGTGGCGGACGCGGAATCCGCCTTGCTCGCGGCGCTTTCCGCCATGGAACGAACCTCATCGAGTTGCTCCTTGCTTACCGAGGCACAACCCGACGCCAGAACAACCGCCAAACCGGCGGTGAAAGCGATCATCTTTGGTGTAGTTTTTAACATGCGAAGTTCTCCAATCCAGTGATTAAAACCAATCCGGTACACCTTCAAGGTAATAGGCCAGGACGCAGAGTGTCCCCAACTGACCAGTTCCAAACTGTTTTGCTGCCGTCAGCTCTGCGCACGTGGTATCTGACTGCTTCCCGACTCATTACCTTGAAGGCGTACCGGTTTCCCGCAACGCGATTTATATCACAATGTAGGACTTAATTTCTCCATGACGCGCGGAAAAATGCCATTTCACTGTCACCCGTTCGCCGGCGTTACAGTGTTCTTGTTGCGCCATCCATCTGCGGGACAGGTGGATTTGAACATGCAGCCTCCCGTGGGGCGGCGCAGAGGCCGATGGCGCTTTATGAATGCGTATAATATATATTATGTTAAATAAGGTGTGGAGTGACATTGAAACCTCAACGCCAGTAATGGAAAGTTTGCACGGAGATATCGAGTTGTGAAGGCTGCCCACCCATTGGTGACGCCCTGTCAGCTCACCTTCCGGGTCACTCGGGCGCTATGGCCAAGGCATCACCGCTCGAATCGAACAGATGCAGCCGCTCGGGATCGGGGCGCAGGTGCAGTATCCCGCCGCGGGAGACGGGATGGTATCCGGGGAGCACCGCGATCATTCGTGGTTGCGTTCCCGTTGCCTCGGTGGGTTCGGGCGCGTCGGGCGCGAGGGTTTCCATCTCGCCGTCCAGATGGACGAGGGTTTCATGGCCGAGTGATTCGGCGAGGTGCACTGTGCCAGTGAGGATGCCGGGGCCTGCGCCGTCTGTCAGGGTGAGATGTTCAGGACGGATGCCAACCAGCAGATCAGGGGCGGTGTAACCGGCAAGGCCGTGGTGGCGCTCAATGACCATCCCGGTGAGCGGCAGACGTTGACCGGCGAGCCTCAGGAAGCGTTCACCCCCCTCCTCTTCCAACGTGGCGCGCAGGATGTTCATCCCGGGGCTGCCGATGAAACCGGCGACGAAGATGTTGGCGGGTGATGTATAGAGCGCATGGGGTGGCGCAACCTGTTGCAGCCTCCCTTTCCACATGACCGCCACCCTCTGGCCCAGGGTCATCGCCTCGGTCTGGTCATGGGTGACATAGAGGGTGGTGATGCCGAGACGCGCTTGCAGGGCCGCAATGTCGGTGCGGATCTGTCCCCGCAGTTTGGCGTCGAGATTGGACAGGGGTTCGTCCATGAGGAAGACGTCGGCCTCGCGAATGATGGCGCGCCCCATGGCGACGCGCTGGCGTTGCCCGCCGGACAGCGCCCTGGGGCGGCGTTCCAGCAGGGAGGTGAGATCGAGCATTGCCGCTGTCTCCTCTACCCGCCGGTGGATCTCGGCCGTGGCAAGTTTCTTCATCCTCAGGGGAAAGGCGAGGTTTTTCCGCACCGTCATGTGGGGATAGAGGGCATAGTTCTGGAACACCATTGCCACGTTGCGCTGCTGCGGCGGCAGGTCGTTGACGACGCGCCCGCCGATACGGATGCTGCCTTCGGTGATCGACTCCAGTCCCGCCACCATACGCAGGGCGGTTGACTTGCCACAGCCAGAAGGTCCTACCAGGACCAGCAGTTCGCCGTCCTCCACCGTCAGTTCCAGGTTGTCGATGACTGGCGTTCCGCCGAAAGATTTGCTCACGCTGTCGAATATGATCCCGGTCATTGCTTCAGCCCTTGATCGCCGATGTCGCCACGCCGCGCACGAACCAGCGTTGGAACAGCAAGAAGACGAGCAGCACCGGTGAGACCATCAGCACACCGAAGGCGAGGATGTCGCCCCATTGGAGTGGCGGCAGGGTGTAGAAACTGGCAATCGCCACCGGCAGCGGGCGTACCGCGGGGCCGATGGTGACCATCAGTGGCCACAGGTAGGCCCCCCACCACATCAGGAAGGTGAGGATCGCCACGCTGGCGAACACCGGCTTCGAGTTGGGCAAGATGATGCTGAAAAAAATGCGCAGGGTTGAGGCGCCGTCCAGCCGCGCCGCCTCCTCCAACTCGCGCGGGAGACCGATAAAGAAGGAATAGAACAGGTAGATGGCGAAGGCGTTGGCGATAAACGGCAGTATCTGGGCGCTATAGGTGTCGCGCAGGCCGAGCAGAGCGACCTGGTAAAACAGTGGAACGGCAATCGCTTCCAGTGGCAGGATCATCAGCGCCAGCACCAGGTTGAACAGCAGATCCCGCCCGCGCCATTGGAGGCGGGCGAAGGCATAGGCGGCCAGCGAGTTGACCAGCAGCCCGGCGGTGACGATGGCGCCGGTGATCAGCAGGGAGTTGAGCATAAAGCGCAGGAAGTCGCTGCGGGCGAAGACGTCGGCATAGTTCTGCAGCGAGACCTGGTGGGGAATGAAGGCGGCCGGCGAGCCAGCCTCCACCAGCACCCGCTGATCCGGCTTGAGGCTGCCCGCCAGCATCATCAGGATT
>JALSTP010000042.1 GCA_026983675.1 Sedimenticola sp. | reverse complement strand
CAGATCATCAATCGCTTCAAGTACGGCGACACGCCCGAGATCCTGATCGTGGTGGACAAGCTGCTCACCGGCTTCGACGCCCCGCGCAACACCGTGCTCTACCTGACCCGCATCCTGCGTGAACACACCCTGTTGCAGGCCATCGCCCGCGTCAACCGCATCTATGAGAATGAGGACGGCGCCAGCAAGGCGTTCGGCTACATCGTGGACTACGCCAGCGTGCTGGGCGAGCTGGATCGGGCGCTGTCCATGTACAGCGTACTGGACGGCTTCGAGGACGAAGACCTGGCCGGCACCCTGATCGCGGTGCAGGAAGAGGTGGCCAAACTGCCCCAGCGCTATTCCGACCTGTGGGATCTGTTCAGCGAGGTGAAGAACCAGTACGACGAAGAGGCCTACGAACGGCTGCTGGCCGACGATGCCCTGCGCGAGGAGTTCTACCAACGACTGGCCGACTACAGCAAGACGCTGGGCATCGCCCTTTCGGTGGAAAAGTTCATCATGAACACACCGGAAGAGAAACTGCGCCAGTACAAGACCGACCTGAAACGCTTCCAGAACCTGAAGGCATCCGTGAAAATGCGCTACGCCGAGGCCATCGATTACCGTGATTACGAGCCGAAGATCCGCAAGCTGCTGGACACCCACATCTCCGCCAGCGAGGTGATCCAGCTCAATGAGCCGGTGAATATCTTTGATGAGGAAACCTTTTCACAGGTCAAGGAGGAGCATGGCATCTACGGTGCAAAGACCACGGCGGCGAAAGCCGACGCCATCGCCCATGCGACCAAAAAGACCATCACTGAAAAGATGGAGGAAGACCCCGCTTTCTATGAAAAATTCTCGAAACTGATCCAGCAGGCCATCGATGATTTCCGCGCCAAACGCCTCTCCGATCTGGAATATCTGCAACGGGTCAGTGAGATCCGCGACAAGGTCGTCAACCGGGAGCATGACGACGTGCCGGAAGCCCTGCAGGGCAATGACGACGCCATGGCCTTCTACGGCATTCTGAAACCCTACTTCAACGCATCAGAAGAAGAGACTGCATGCGCTGCTGCAGTGACCATTAACAAGATCATTCACCACCATTGGAAAGTGCATTTCTGGGACGATCTGGACGCACAGAAACAGGCAATGAACGATATCGATGACTACCTGTATGACGAGGTCAGAGGTGAACGCGGCATCGAACTCAACACTGAACAAATGGATGAGATTATCGAAAAATCCATGCAGCTTGCCCGGCACCGAATACCGGCATGAGGAATCCAGAAATTACAGAAGCGAGTTCACATGACTTGCCATCATCCCCGCTCTTTGTCGCCATCCCCGCTCTTTTGCCGTCATTCCCGCGAAAGCGGGAATCCAGCAACACACTGTATCAAAGCCGCTGGATTCCGGGTCTACGCTCCGCTTCGCCCGGAATGACGAACTTATAGTCCCCCTCGATGAATACCGATGATCGACACGATAAACAATAATCTGCGAAAATCCGCGGATTTTTGCCTCCTCTACGGTAGCCAGGAGATATCTTGCCGTGTTCTGTATACGAACCGAAAAACCATGGAGATCGCCGTCCACCCCGACGGCCAGGTGATCATCACGGCGCCCCCGGATGCGGGACTGGAAGCCATCCAGCAACGCGTCAAAAAGCGCGCCCGCTGGATCACCCGCCAGATTGCGTATTTCCAGCAATTCCAGCCTCGCACTCCGCCCCGGCGATATGTTGGTGGAGAAACCCATCTCTATCTTGGCAGACAATATCGCTTGAAACTTTCACATGGAAAGGAGGATGCAGTAAAACTGATACGCGGATATTTTGTCGTGTCCTGCCAGACATCGGAGTCCGATGACGTACGTCAACTGCTTGAAAAGTGGTATCTGCACAAAGCCAGAGAAAAATATTCTGAAATTCTGGAATCCTGTTTGCCGGAGTTCAGGCGGTTTGGCTGCATGGAACCCAGACTCCATATTCGGCGCATGAAAACGCGCTGGGGAAGTCTGTCCCCAGCCGGGGTATTGACCCTCAACCGGGAACTCATCCGAGCGCCTCGTGAATGTATCGAATATGTTGTTGTGCACGAGCTGTGCCATTTGAAATTCAAGAATCATTCCGTGGGTTTTTACCAGCTTTTGGAACAAATTCTTCCGGATTGGGAGAAGCGCAAACACCGGCTTGAGTGCATGCTTGTATAGTGGTTTCGAAGTAAATCCTGTTTTCCACAAGTTTCACGGAAATTGCACTTATCCAGACTCCAAAGTGAGGTTTGGCTGGAATAAGTCATGAACCGTGTTGATCTCCTTCCACAACACGCGTTTTGGTTTTACGCGCATACGGCGACGGCTCAGAAAAACACCCGATTGGCGTCGAACACCGGGCCGTCTACGCACACCCGTTTCATGGCCGGACCGGCATCGGTCAGGACTTCCACGGCGCAGCCTGCGCAGCCGCCCACACCGCAGGCCATGAACTCCTCCAGCGACACTTGGCAGGGCAGGTTGAAGTCCGCCGCCAGCCGCGCCACCGCCTCCAACATTGGATGTGGGCCGCAGGCGAAGATCTCCACGCCGGCGAGGGTGTCCCCGTCCAGGGCGTCCAGCCAGAGGCGCGCCAGATCGGTGACGTAGCCCTCGTAGCAGCCGGGATATCCCTGCTGGCTCACCAGCCGTGAGGGGATGTCCCAGTCATCCAGCAGCGGCATACAGGCGATCGCCTCCGCCGGCAGGGTAGGCAGCAGGATCTGGGAAGGGCGGGCCTGGAACGGGAATGGCGCTTCGCTGCCGAGCAGCACCAAGGGTTGGACGCCCTTCTGGCCACGGAGGTGGTCGGCGAGGAAGATCATCGGTGGCATGCCCACGCCGCCGCCGATCAACAACGGCCGCGGGCGTTCCGCATGGAGGGTGAAGGGGTGGCCGATGGGGCCGATCAGGCTCAGGCGCTCTCCCGCCTTGCGCTGCGTCAGCAGTGAGGTGCCGTGGCCCACCACTTTGTACAGCAGTTCGATGATGCCCTGTTCCCGCTGCGCCCGCATGATGGAGATCGGTCGGCGCATGGGCAGCAGGGGGTCGCACTGCAGGTGGACGAAACTCCCCGGCCGGGCCCGCCGGGCGCATTCGGGGGCCTTCAGGTGGAGCACGTACTGGTCACCCTCGAAGGCGTCATGCAGGGTGATGACGGCCTCTTCAAGAAACAGGGTGTCGCGGTGTGACGGGGTCATGGCAGGGGGCCTTCGGAATGGACGATGCGTCCGTCCAGCAGGGTGTGGGTGACCCGGCCGCGGAACTCCCAGCCCATGAAGGGGGTGTTGTGGCCCCGGCTGGCCAGGGTGTCGGCCCCCAGGATCCAGTGGGCGCCGGGGTCGAAGACGCAGACGTCCGCCGGGGCGCCGGGGTTCAGGCGGCCGAGCGGCAGCCGCAGGATATCGGCCGGACCGCTGGTGACGCGGGCGATGGCGTCGGGCAGGTCGAGCACCCCCTCGTCCACCAGCTTGAGGAGCAGCGGCAGCAGGGTGTCGAGGCCCGAGATGCCGGGCGCGGTCTCCTGGAAGGGGGCGTTCTTGGCGTCGGGTTCGTGTGGCTGGTGGTCGGAACAGAGGGCGCTGATGACACCGCGGCCAACGGCGTCGCGCAGGGCGTCGCGGTCGCTGCCGGTGCGCAGCGGCGGTTGCACATGGCACAGGGCGTTGAAGCCGTCCACGTCCATCTCGGTGAGGAACAGGTGATGGATGGCGGTGTCGGCGCTGATCCGCGGGTTGTCGAACCGGAGCCGGCCCAGCATCCGTGCGCCGGTGCCGCTGGAGAGGCCGCGGAAATGGATCCGCGCGCCACTGTGTTCCGCCAGCGCCGCGTCGCGGGCGATGGCCACCGTCTCTGCCGCCTCGGGGACGCCGGGCAGGCCGAGGCGGGTGCTGACGCGGCCTTCGGCGATACAGCCATGGTCGTGGAGATCTGCGTCTTCGGGATGGAGCATTACTGGCAGCTCGAAGGTGGTGGCGTACTCCAGCGCCCGGCGCAGCACCAGGGTGTTGCGGATCGGCGCCATGGCGTTGCTCAAGGCCGCGCAGCCCGCGGCCTTGAGCGCGGCCATCTCGCTCAGTTGTTCGCCCCGCAGGCCTTGGGTGAGTGCGCCCAGGGGGATCAGCCTGGCGTGGCCGAGATGTTGTGCGCGGCGGCGGATGAGGGTGGCCACGGCGGGCGTGTCGATCACGGGGTCGGTGTCCGGAGGGCAGCAGAGGGTGGTGATACCGGCGCGGGCCGCGGCGGCGGTTTCGCTGGCGATGGTGGCCTTGTGCTCCAGGCCGGGTTCGCGCACCCGGGCGCTGAGGTCGATGAGGCCCGGACAGACCACCCGGCCGCTCGCGTCGAGGAGGATCTCCGCGCGGAAGCCCTCGGGTGCGGCCCCCACGGCCTGCACCTTGCCGTCCGCGATGTGCAGATCGGCCACCTCGTCGATGTGGTTGGCCGGGTCGATCAGCCGGCCGCCGCGGAGGGTGATGGAGGGGGTGTCATTCATCCTGTGGCTCCCCGGCGTCCCTTGGTGGGGCGCCCATCGCCATGGCCATCACCGCCATCCGCACCGCAATGCCATAGGTGACCTGTTGCAGGATCACCGAACGCGGTCCGTCGGCCACTTGGGAGTCCATCTCCACCCCGCGGTTGATGGGACCGGGGTGCATGACGATGGCGTCGGGGCGGGCCGCCTGGAGGCGTTCTTCGGTGAGGCCGTAGAGCTGGAAATATTCGTGTTCGCTGGGCAGCAGGGCGCCGCGCATCCGTTCTTTCTGCAGGCGCAGCATGATCACCACATCCACATCGCGTATGCCCTCGGCGAGGTCGTGGAAGACGTGCGCCCCCAGGGTGCGTACGTCGGCCGGCAACAGGGTGCGTGGCGCGATTACCCGCACCTCGGCGGTGCCAAGGGTGTTGAGGGCGAGGATCTGGGAACGGGCCACCCGCGAGTGCAGGATGTCGCCCACGATCGCCACCCGCAGGCTGGAGAAACGGCCCTTGTGGCGGCGGATGGTGAACATGTCCAGCATCGCCTGAGTAGGGTGGGCGTGACGGCCGTCGCCGGCGTTGATGACGCTGACATGCGGCGCCACGTGGCGGGCGATGAAGTGGGCGGCGCCGCTGTCGGGGTGGCGGACCACGAAGGTGTCCACATGCATGGCCTCCAGGTTGCGCAGGGTGTCGAGCAGGGTCTCGCCCTTGGCCGTGGCGGAGAGCGAGATGTTGAGGTTGAGGACATCCGCCGAGAGGCGCTTGGCCGCCAGCTCGAAGGTGGTGCGGGTGCGGGTGGAGGTCTCGAAGAAGAGGTTGGCCACTGTCTTGCCCCGGCACAGGGGCACCTTCTTCACGCGTTGTTCGGAGACCCCCGCAAACCCTTCGGCCTGGTCCAGGATCTCGGTGAGCAGTCGGCGGCTGAGGCCGTCGATGGTGAGAAAGTGGCGCAGTCTTCCCCGGTCGTCGAGCTGGATGTCGTACTGCGGTATCACGGTGGCTCAGTCTCCGGTGCGGGATTGGCGGTTGGAGGTGTGTCCCAACACCAGCCCCAGCGGGTCGGGGCCGGTGAGGGTGACGTGTTCGCCGGCGGGCAGATCGAGGTGCAGGCCGGCCACGTCGGCGGCGATGGGCAGTTCCCGGCCGGGGCGTTCCACCAGCACGGCGAGCATCACCGAGGCGGGGCGGCCGTAGTCGAAGATCTCGTTGAGGGCGGCGCGGATGGTGCGTCCGGTGTACAGCACGTCGTCCACCAGGACGATGTGGCGGTCGTCGACGCTGAAGGGCAGATGTGAGGGCTGCACCACCGGGTTGACCCCGATGCGGGTGTAGTCGTCGCGGTAGAAGGCGATGTCCAGGGCGCCGGGGGGCTCCTCGACCCTCAACAGGCCGTGCAGACGCTCCGCCACCCATACCCCTCCGGTGTGGATGCCCACGAGCACGGGCCGGTGGCGTTGCCGTTCCGCCAGCAGATCCGACAGATCGTCCGCCATACGGCGGATCAGGTTGTCGATACCGGCATCGTCCGGCAGGGGAGGCAGGTTGTCAGTCTCTGTGTTCACTCAGCCACGTTTCCAGGATCAATTGTGCCGCTACCGCATCGATCTGCTCGACGGCGCCGATGCGTGCGCCCAGCCGTTCCCGTGCCGCACGGGAGCTGAGGCGCTCGTCCACCATCTCCACCACCCGCCGGTGGCGCCCCTCCAGTTGACGGGCAAAGCGTCGTGCCCGCGCCGTCAGCGGTGTGTCGGTGCCGTCCATGTTGAGGGGCAGTCCCACGATCAGCCGTTGTGGTTGCCAGGTCTCGATCAGTGTCCCGATGCGCGCCCAGTCGGGTTTGTCCCGCACTGCCCGCAGGGTGGTCAGTGGCGATGCGGTGCCGCTGACCCGCTGACCCACGGCGACGCCGATCTTGCGCGGGCCGTAGTCGAATCCCAGCAGGGTCTCCGTGCGTGATTGCTCAGGCGTGTCCGGCATCTCCCGAAAGCAGATTGAGGTCCACGCCCAACAGGCTCGCCGCCGCCTGCCAGCGTTGTTCTGCCGGCAGATCGAAAATGATTTGTTCGTCCGCCGGGCCGCTCAGCCAGGCGTTGGCGCTCAGTTCATCCTCCAATTGACCGCTTCCCCATCCGGCGTAGCCGAGCGCCACCAGATAGTTCACGGGGCCCTTTCCAGATGCGACGGCGGCGAGTATATCGCGCGAGGTGGTGACGCCGATCTCGTCCGTGACCTTGAGGGTGGAGTCCCATGCCTGTCCACCCGTATGTACCACGAATCCCCGGTCCGTCTGTACCGGTCCGCCGGCATATACCGTCTGCTGCGCCACCTCCGCGGAGTCGGTTGTGATATCGAGCTGGGTGAGAACGTCCTCCAGTTTCAGCTCCAGCGGCCGGTTGATGACGATGCCCATCGCCCCCTGCGCGTTGTGCTCGCAGATGTAGGTCACGGTACGGGAGAAATTGCTGTCCTTGAGACCGGGCATGGCGATGAGAAAGTGGTTGGTGAGGTCTGTTTGCACGTCCATGCTGCATAGTATCCGGTGTGGGGGGCGTTGCTGCAAGGCACCTGTCGATTTATTAACCCGGCAACAATATATATCGCATTCAGGGCTTCGGGCAGGCGCCGGCCCTACCCATGAGATGGGGCATTACACGTTGGGGGCATTCGGAAGCCGGGTTGCCGGGGCGCTGGGGGGCGTGTGCGGTCATTTGCCCCAGCCGAGGCGGTTGCTGCGTAGAAACTGCCAGGTGCGGGTGATGTCCAGGATGTCGGTTTCCTTGCGGATGTTCTCCGGGAAAGGGGCGAAGGGGGCGGCCAGGCGGACGATGCGGATCGCGGCTTCGTCCAGCAGTTTATGACCCGAGGAACGCACCACGCGAATCTGTTCCACGCTGCCGTCGGCGCGTACCGCGACGTGCAGCACCAGGTTGCCATAGAGCGCCTTGCGGCGTGCTTCCTCCGGGTAGTTCAGGTTGCCGATGCGCTCGATCTTGCGCCGCCATGCCTCCAGATAGGCGGCGTAACGGAACTCGCGGGTGCTGGCGCTGATGGCGCGGCGGCGAGGCCGCCGCGCATAGGCGGTTGCCCGTTTTTCGATGCGGCGGGTGATGCGGGCGATCTCTGCTTCGGTGCTGGCCAGGATCTGATTGGCCGTCACGCGCGGTTCGTGATTCCTCTCCTCGGGGAGGGGTTCGGCCTCCGGCTTCCGGCGTCTGTGCACGACGAGCCGCTCCTGCCGGGGCTGTTTTTCCCGGGGGCGAATCCTGGTGCGCGCATCGATCTTCGCTTTCGAGTCCCTGGCCGTTGGCTGCGGCGTCAGCACCTCCGTCGCCGGGCCGGGAGGGGCGGGCGTTGGGGGCTCTTGGCCGGGTTTGGTCGGGCTGGGAAGGCGGTGCCGCTTATCGCTGTTGCCGGATCCCTGTTGGTTCGATTCGGCAACGAAGTCCGCCTTGTCCATGACGGGGGGCGGCACTTCCCGTTTGCGCACCACCGTGACCTCCAGTGTCTGCGGGTGGGTGGCGGGCGGTGGACGGAGAAAATCGAAACCGACGCCCAGGATCACCAGGGCATGCACGCAGATGGCGGCCAGCAGGGCCATTCCGAGGGGGTCGATTCGGTAGGCAGGCAGGTTCGGTTTCATCGGGCAGTCAACGCGGTCAGTGCGGGTCGCCGGGGCCGGCGGCGCCCTTGTCCTCCAGGGGTTCGCTCAGAGCGATGTCCAGGTCGCGATCCAGCAATTCGATGCGATTGGCCATCGCCGGGTTCATGTGCAGGGTACCCGCGCTGTCTATCAGCAGGACATAGCGCACGCCCATGCGTTGCGCCACTTCATGCCAGTGGTCGGGACCCGCCACGAACAGGGCCGTGGCCGCGGCATCCGCGGTGGTGGCGTCGCTATGGACCACGGTGACCGAATGGGTGCCCTCGGCGGGATAGCCGGTGCGCGGGTCAATGATGTGGTGGTACCGTTTGCCGGCGTAGATGAAGTTGCGTTCGTAGTCGCCGGAAGTGAAGACGCTCTCGTCGCCTTCCACTTTGAGTATGGCGAACACCCCGTTGCCGCTTGGCCGGCGGATGGCGATGCGCCACGGCATACCGTCGCGGCTGCCGATGGCGCGCAGGTCGCCGCCGGCGTTGACGATGGCGTTGCGAATGCCCATTTCACGCAGGTGCTGGATAGCAAGGTCGATGCCGTAGCCCTTGCCGAAGGCGCCAAAATCGAGTTGAACTGCGGGGTTGCGGCTGCTGAGCATAATGCCGTCGAGGGTCAGGTCGGTCATGCGCGGGTTGGCCTTTACCAGTGCCTGGATGGCGGCTGGGTCCGGTGGCGGATGGGAGTCGGAGTGCTGGCCCTGAAAACCCCACAGGGCGATCAATTTGCCGATGGCCGGATTGAAGAGATGTCCGCTTGCTTCCGCCAGCCGGGTGCCGCGTTCGATCAGCGGCAGTACGGAAGGTGGCGCGGCAAAGGGCGTGCCGGTCGGCAGCAGGCGGTTGACCCGGGTCAACGGGCTCTCTTCCCACGCGTGCCAGGTGTGGTGCATGGTGGCGAAATCCTTTTCCATGGCGCTCTCCGCCTGGGCCGCGAGTTGCGGTTTCACGCCCAAGACGGTGACCTCGATGAGGGTGCCAAAGGCGTAGATCATGGCGGTGTGGGTCGGGGCCTTGCGGCTGCAACCCGGGATTGTCGGCGCCACCGTCGCCAGCATCAGGACGAAGAGGAGGAAGGGATGCCGCTTCATGACCGCAGGTGTCGTTCGATGCAGGTCATAAGATCGCCTGCAATATCGAGATCGTAGAGATGGTCCAGTTCGCGGATGCAGGTGGGGCTGGTGACGTTCACCTCGGTGAGATAGTCGCCAATGACATCGAGTCCGGCGAACAGAATCCCCTTCTGCCGCAGTACGGGTCCCACCTGGGCCGCGATCCACCGGTCGCGTTCGGATAGGGCGACCCCCTCGCCGCGGCCGCCGGCGGCAAGGTTGCCGCGCGTCTCGCCGGCGGCGGGAATGCGCGCCAGGGCGTGGGGCACGGGTTCGCCATCCACCATCAGGATGCGCTTGTCGCCGGCGCTGATTTCGGGCAGGAAGCGCTGCGCCATGATGTAGCGGGTCTCGTGCGCGGTGAGGGTTTCGAGGATCACACTGAGATTGGGGTCGTCCCCGCGCACACGGAAGATGGAGGCGCCCCCCATTCCCTCCAGGGGTTTCAGAATGATGTCGCCGTGGGCATCCAGAAACGCGCGCAGGTCCTCATGACGGCGGCTCACGCGCATCGGCGGGGCGCAGTCGGGGAAGTGTGCGGTGAACAGCTTTTCATTGGCGTCACGCAGGCTCTGTGGCCGATTCACCACCCGTGTTCCCTCACGTTCCGCCTGTTCGAGCAGGTAGGTGATGTAGATGTACTCCATATCGAAGGGCGGATCCTTGCGCATCAGGATTACGTCCAGGACGCGCAAGGGCGCGGATTCCGGCTCGCCGAGGCGGAACCAGTCCTGCGGATCGTCGGCCACTTCCACAGCGCGCATGCGGCCCCAGGCGACGCTGTCGCGCAGACTCAGATCTCCAGGCTCCATGTAGGTGAGCGCCCAGCCGCGCTTCTGCGCCGCCAGCAGCATCGCGAAGGTACTGTCTTTCTTGATATTGATGGAGGCGATGGGGTCCATCACCACGCCTAGACGAATATTCATGTCGACATCATACTGCGAAGCGTTGGTAAGATGTAATTTCGTGATGCGTCGGTTCGGGATATCACCTGAATCACCGTGTAATTGGCGTTGTGTCGCAAAAATGGCGGCCAACGCAGTGTTATTCCTTGAATAAAGATGCGGCAGTTGCTATTTTCCCATGAGAATTGGATTCCAGTTGGGGAACAGGCGTCCGGCGTCCACCCGCGAGTAGGGGGGCGCGTTCAGCAGGAGTGGATTCCAATCGTTCAAGCGAGGGTCGCCACGGACGTGGCGATCCGGTACAGGTGAGGGTCGAAGAGTGGAAAACGCGGAACCAGTACATGCGGCGGAGGCAGATGGCTTGGCCGGCATCAAGGTGATGGTGATCGACGACAGCAAGACCATCCGCAGCAGTGCCGAGTCGCTGTTGAAGAAGGCCGGTTGCGAAGTCGAGACGGCCGCTGATGGATTCGACGCCTTGGCGACCATCATCGAGTTCCGGCCGGATGTGGTCTTCGTCGATATCATGATGCCCCGTCTGGACGGCTATCAGACCTGCGCCCTGATCAAGAACAACGAGACACTCAAGGATACCCCGGTGCTCATGTTGTCGAGTAAGGACGGCTTGTTCGACCGCGCGCGTGGGCGGGTCGTGGGCGCTGAACAGTACCTCACCAAGCCCTTTACCCGGGATGCGTTGCTGGGTGCGGTGCAACAGTACGTGGACACGAAACAGAGTGCGGATGCGTGAATCATGGAAGTGGGTAAGGATCCTGAATCGAAGGGATAGCAAACGATGAAGAGCTTTTTCAAACGGTCGGGCCCGGAGGCGGGCGCAGAAACGCCGGTGCGGCAGAACGGCGTCAACACGGTATTGATCATAGACGACTCCCCTACCGAGCAGCATGTGATGAAGCAGGTGCTGCGGAAGGCCGGTTATATCGTGGAGACGGCGGACAATGGGGAGGTGGGCGTGGAGGCCGCACGCCGTCTGCAACCGGACGTGATCCTCATGGATGTGGTGATGCCGGTGCTGAACGGGTTTCAGGCCACTCGCCAGTTGAGCAACGACGAGGCGACCGCCGGTATACCGGTGATCATGATCACCACCAAGGATCAGGAGACGGACAAGCGCTGGGGAATGCGCCAGGGGGCGAAGGATTATCTGGTGAAGCCTGTCGATGCGGCCCTGTTGATCGAAAAGATAGAGGCGGTACTGGGTGGCTGACGGATCGCCCCGGGCCGTCGAGGGGGGGCGCGAGATCATCGCCCTTCTGCGGGGCATCGAAGGGCTCAGTCGAGACCACAGCCAGATCGGGCCACGTCAGCGCCAACGGCAGGATATCCGGGAATGTATCGTTTTCACGGTGGGGCAGACGCGTTACGCAGCGCCCATCGACAGCGTAAAGGAGATCCTCAATCTGCCGGCGGGTATTACCCCGGTGCCCGGCACCAAGACCTGGGTGCGGGGAGTGGCGAACATCCGAGGCACTCTGCTTCCCATTGTCGATCTGAAGCAGTTCCTGGGCGCCGGGGCGACCAAGCCGGGGCGCCGCAGCCGGGTGCTGGTGATCGATCGGCAAGGGGTCTATACCGGCCTGCTGGTGGGCACCATGGCGGGGATGCGTCATTTTTACCCGGCTGATCAGCGTCAGGCATCCTCGGCGGAGCTCGTGGCCGAGTTCGGGCCTTTCGTCAAGGCCCTCTACGTTCAGCAAGAAGAGAAATGGCCGGTATTCGATATCCCGGCGTTGATCGAGGATCCGGGGTTTCTGGTGGCAGCTGTTTGATGGATGTCTGGCGCAATGCAGGTCGGGCGAATGCGGATGGGATATAAAGCGACGGAGTGGATTTAGGCGCCAGGAGTCCTTACTTGAGGGCAGGTGGGCCGTTTTCCCCCGCGCCGGACTCCGGCGATGGTTTTATCCTTGATTTGCATGAACGCGCGACTTCGGACCATACAGCACACCGCCGGCCTGCGGGTCGGCACTACAAACAAAAGGGCTCGAGGAGAGAAACAAGCATGAAATCCAGGTTTTCCAGGGGAACGGTCGGTCAGGCGTCTTCTAACGGGATCATTCTGCTATGGTCCGTGCTGTTGCTGGTGTCCATCGTCCTGGCGTTGCTTACTTTCGTCTATGCGGCCCGGCAGGATGCGAACGACGAACAGTACATCCTGCGCGCCGAAGACCAGCGGGTGCTGGTACAGCGGATCGCCAAGAATGCCTTGGTGGCGGTGCGGGGCGACAAGGACGGGTTCGATCGCTTGCGCGACGCGCGAGAAGGTTTCGAGACCCTGATGTGGGAACTCAAGAAGGGCACCAAGGACCAGAGTCTGCCACCATCGCCCGCGGAGGTGCAGCCGTTGCTGAACGACCTGGAAAAGATGTGGCAGAAGACCCGCACCTCCACGGATGACATTCTTTCCAACAAACAGAAAATCCTTGCCCTGCGTGAATCGGTCGCGGTGGTATCGCGGCAGCTCCCGGCGTTACGCGACATCTCGGACAAGCTGGTGCAGACGCTGGTGGAAAAAGGGGCGTCGGCCAAGCAAATCTACACCGCCTCGCGGCAGATGATGCTGGCGCAGCGCATCAGCGAGGCGGTTAACGGTCTGCTCGATCAAGGGAATAACGCTTCCGACGTGGTGGAAGGGCTGCGGCGCGATCTTGATCAATTCGGCAAGACCCTCGAGGGTCTCCTGAACGGCGACAAAGAGAAAGGCATCGAACGGGTAGTGGGTCCGACCGCCATCAGCCAGTTGCGCGAGGCGGCGGAGATCTACGGCGGCGTGAATCAGCAGATGCAGAACATGGTGGCGGCCATGCCTTCGGTCATGCCGGCGCTCAAGGCCGCCGCCGAGGTTGCCACGGACAGCGACAAGGTGGACGATCTGGCGGCAAAGCTTGTGGCCGCCTATCGCGCGTCGCCGGGGCGGTTCAGCCTGCTGGGCCTGAAGGCCGGCCCGCTCCTGGTCTCTTTGTTCACTGCCCTGGCCGTACTGTTTCTGATTTTGCTGGTGGTGCAACTGCTGCTCGATGCGCGCAGACGCGAGCAGGCCAGCAAGGAGCAGAACGAGGCCAACCAGAAGGCGATCCTGCGGCTGCTGGACGAAATGGGTGATCTGGCCGACGGCGATCTCACCGTTACCGCCACCGTCACCGAGGACATCACCGGCGCCATCGCCGACTCCATCAACTACGCCATCGAGGCCTTGCGCAGCCTGGTGACCACCATCAACGAGACCTCTGCCCAGGTCTCCTCCTCGGCCCAGGAGAGCCGCGCCACGGCCATGCATCTGGCCGAGGCGAGTGAGCATCAGGCCGAACAGATCATCGACGCCACCGGCGCCATCCGGGAGATGACCACCGCCATCGATCAGATGTCGCAGGATGCCACCGAGTCGGCCGAAGTGGCGCAGCACTCCACCCAGATCGCTGGCAAGGGCGCCGAGACGGTGCGCCGCACCATCGAGGGCATGGACGGCATCCGTGAGCAGATTCAGGAGACAGCCAAACGCATCAAACGCCTCGGTGAGAGTTCCCAGGAGATTGGTGATATCGTCGAACTGATCGATGACATCGCCGATCAGACCAACATCCTGGCCCTGAATGCCGCCATGCAGGCGGCCATGGCGGGCGAGTCCGGGCGCGGTTTCGCGGTGGTGGCGGACGAGGTGCAGCGCCTCGCCGAGCGCTCCAGCAACGCCACCAAGCAGATCGAGGCCCTGGTCAAGACCATCCAGGCCGACACCAACGAGGCGGTGCGTTCCATGGAGGCCAGCACCACCGGCGTGGTGAGCGGGGCGAAGCTGGCGGAGGACGCGGGCGAGGCCCTCAAGGAGATCGAGAACGTCTCCAACTACATCGCCGAGCTGACCCGCAAGATCGCCGATTCCGCCCAGCGCCAGTCCACCGAGGCGGGCAAGATCAGCAATACCATGAGCGTCATACAGGAGATCACCACCCAGACTTCGGAAGGCACCGGTCAGACAGCGGCTTCCATCGGCAAGCTTGCGGAACTGGCCACCGATCTGCGCCGGTCGGTGGCGGGCTTTCGTCTGCCGGAGTAACCCGGAGCGATGAATACCGCGTACGGTCACCGGCCGCTGCATTGGATCAAGGATGAACTGGAAGGCGTCATCCTGGAGGCGCGGCAGGCGCTCGAAGGATTCGTTGAACGGCATGAGGGCGACCGGGCGGCCGCGCGCTGTATCGAACGCCTGCATCAGGTGCACGGGATCCTGCAGATGGTGCAGCTCTCCGGTCCGGCATCGCTTGCGGGCGAGATGGAACGGTTGGCCGCCGCCTTGCGTAAAGGTCAGGTGGAGGACTTTGACAAGGCCACCGATGCCCTGATGGGCGCTCACATCCGTCTGCCGGAGATGCTCGAACGGTTTCGCGAGGGCGCGCCGGATACCCCCCTTCTGCTGCTCGATGAGATCAACGAATTACGCGCCGCGCGCGGCGCTTCGTTGTTGACCGAGGCGGCCTTTTTCTTTCCAGACATTGCGGGGGCGCCGCTGCCGGAACGGGTGGATGGGGCGCCCAATCCCGAACTGCCCGGCTTGGTGGCCCGCCTGCGTCCCCAGTTCCACAAGGGGCTGCTCGATTGGTATCGTGGCGAGGACCCGCAGGCGGGCCTGCAGCATTTGCGCGCTATTTTCCAAGGCATTGCGGAGGATGCCCACACGGCGCCGGTTTGGGCGCTGTTCCATGTGGCCCAGGGGGTGGCGGAGGGATTGATCGAAGGCGCCATTGAACCCGGTGGCGCGCTCAAGACGGTGATCGGCCGCCTCGACCATGTGCTCAAGCCGCTGATGGCGGATGGCGAAGCGGGGATTCCGATGGCAGAGCAGCAACAGCTGCTCACCCATCTGCTCTATGTCATTGCCCGCGCCGACTCCGGTCATCCCTTGCTGAGGCAGATCAAGGCGGATTTCCGGCTTGCCGATGCGCTGCCCGATGCCGATGAGGTCGAGGCCGGACGCAAACGGCTCCATGTCCCCGGCGTGGCCCTGTTCGAGAGCGTGAGCGACGCTCTGAAAGCGGAAATGACGCAGGTGAAGGACGGTCTCGACCTCTTCATCCGCGGCGACCGCGACACCCTGGACGAGCTGACGGCCCTGATCGATCCATTGCAGAAGATGGCGGATACCCTGGGTGTATTGGGGCATGCGGCCCTGCGTCAGGAACTGCTCGACCAGGTGGATGTTATTCGGGAGATCGCCGATGGAAGGGCCGTGGCGGGCGATGCGGAACTGATGGAAATCGCCAGCAAGCTGCTCTATGTCGAGTCCGCAATGGGGGATTTGACCACCCAACAACCGGACCGGGGTGCCGCAGTGGCCGGAAACCGGTTGCCGCAAATGCCGCAGAACCAGTTTCTGCAACTCATCGAACACACCATGCAGGAGGCCGGCATTGACCTCAACGCTGTCAAGGCCGCCATCGAGTCATATGCCTTCGACGGAGGCGGTACGGCGGAACTGGAAAGAGCGGGTGGCCGGCTGCAACGTATCGCCGGTGCGTTGCGCATGCTCGATCACGAGGGGGCTGCAGCGCTGCTGGATCGGGCGAATCGCTATATTTCAGATCACCTGCTGGATGACCGGCCCCCGCCGCCGCGCGAAGAATTGGACGCCATGGCCGATCTCATCACCGGTATAGAGCTCTACATGGAGGGTGTCGTGGCCGGTGGACAGGGTCTGGAAAAGGCCCTGCAGACGGCGCGCAGCGGGGCGGAGCGTCTTCCCGCGGGGTCGGCGGGTCCCGCCGTTGACACGGTGGCGACGCAACCCTCCGAGGTGGTGCCGTTTCCCACTCAGATGCCCGGGGAAGAGGCCCCGGTTCCTGCGGTCTCCGAAGCCGGAGGGGTTGAGGCTGAAAACGACGGAGAGGGCGACACCGACGGGCAGGTCCTGGAGACCCTCGATCCCGAGATGCTGGAGATCTTCATCGAGGAGGCGCGCGAGGAACTGGAGTCCATCGAAGACTATGTGCCGCGCTGGAAGGAAAATACCGATGACAAGGACGCGCTGATCAATTTCCGGCGTTCGTTCCACACCCTCAAAGGCAGCGGCCGGTTGGTGGGCGCCAACACCATCGGGGAATTCGCCTGGTCCATCGAGCATCTGCTGAATCAGGTGATCGACAGGCAAGTGGCGCCATCGCCTGCGCTGTTCGCGGTGCTGGACGAGACCATGCAGGTCCTGCCGGACATGATCGATGCCCAGGAAGAAGGGCGTGCCCCCACGGGCGATTTTCGCGCTGTCATGGCGCGCGCCCGGACCCTTGCGGAGGGAGGCGAGATCGCGGTCGAGACGCCGCCCACGGAAGAGATACCCCCTCCGGAACCGGAGGCCGCGGCCACCCCGGAGACCCCGGCGGCGCCCATCGTCATGGATGCCGCGCTGGCGGAGGTCTTCATTACCGAGACCCGGACTCATCTGCGGGAGATCGAGTCCTTTTTGAATCGCTGCCGGGAGACCCCGGCCACCTGTCTCATGGATGAAGAGCAGGCGCGTACCTTCCATACCCTCAAGGGCAGCGCACGGGTGGCCGAGGTCACCGCCATCGCCGAGGTGAGCCGGGCGCTTGAAGGTCTGGCAACGGCGCTGGCCGGACAGGGCAAGCCCCTCGACGCCGAGGTACTGGACTTGATCGAGGACAGTGCGCGCCGGATCGAGGAGATCATCGAGACCATCAATGCGCCCAACGCGGCGCTGCCAGAGGTGGATGATCTGATGGCGCGCATCGCCGCTTACCGCACCACACTGGAGGAGGAGATTCCCGCCGGGGTGGCGCTCTCACTGGAAGCGAGGGCGGCCCAGGCGGCGGCGGAAGAAGAGGGGGCCGAAGCGGCGGACCTGCGTCCACGGGAGATCGAGACCACCGAAGAGACGCAAGGGCAGGCCCCAGAGGACGCCGAAACTGCCGAACAGCCGGAGGGGACCCAAGAGAAAGAGGAGGCGGAGGACGAGATCGCGGCCATCTTCGTCGAAGAGGCCGGTGAACTGCTCGACGAACTCGACGGCGGGCTCTCGCTATGGCGGGAGAACGGGCCGGAGCAGCCCCTCTTCGCGGGCCTCCAGCGAACGTTGCACACCCTCAAGGGTGGTGCACGTCTGGCGGAATTGGGCGCCATCGGCGATCTGAGTCACGCGCTCGAGGCCCTCTTTGCCGCCATTGCGGAAGAGCGTCTGGAGGCGTCGGCGGAGCGGCTCGACCTGGCCCAGCGGGCGTCGGACCGCCTGGTTGCACAGATCGAGCAGGTGAACGCCGGGGGCGGCCCGGAACCGGCGGACGACTTGGTCGCCGCGCTGCAGACGGCCCTCGAGCCGCATGCGGAGGAAGAGGCGCCTGAGGCGGCTCCGGAAGCAGAACCGGCGGAGGACGAGATCGTGCCGGCGGCCGAGGTGGAGGGCCCGGCGCCGGAAGAGCAGGAACCGGTGGAGGTCGACGAGACCCCGACGACCGGTGCGACCACGCCTGAGGCAGCGGTCGTTTCCGAGGACGAGGAGAGCGCCTCGTCGGCGGAAGAATCCCCGGCAGTGGAAGAACCCCCGGCAGCGGAAGAGCCCCCGCAGGTGATCCCCATGCGGCCGCCGCGGGTGATGCCGGCGCCCCGGGTGGTGGCAGCCAAAGGGGAACAGGTCAAGGTGAGCTCGGATCTCCTCGATCGGCTGGTAAACGATGCGGGCGAGATCAGCATCTTCCGCGCCCGCCTGGAACAGCAGGGTTCCGCCCTTGGTTACAATCTGGAGGAACTGGATCAGACCATCGCCCGTTTGCACGGTCAACTGCGCAAACTGGATATCGAGACCGAGGCCCAGATCCTGCATCGGGTGGAACGGGAGCAGTGGGAAGGCGGCGGCAGAGAGGATTTCGATCCCCTGGAGTTCGACCGCTTTTCCACCATGCAGCAACTCTCGCGCAGCCTGATGGAGACGGTCAACGACCTGCTCAGCATCAAGACCAGTCTGACCGAGTTGCAGAAGGAGACCGACACCCTGCTGTTGCAGCAGGCACGGCTCTCCACCGATCTCCAGGAGGGCCTGCTGCGCACCCGCATGGTGGCCTTCTCCACCCTGGTGCCCCGGCTCCAGCGGCTGGTGCGCCAGACCTGCGCCACGCTGGGCAAACAAGCCGAGCTGGAGGTGCGGGGCGCGGACGGGGAGATGGACCGGGCGATCCTCGACCGCATGGTGGCACCGTTGGAGCACATCCTGCGCAACGCCATCTCCCACGGCATAGAGACGCCCGATGAACGGCAGGCGGCGGGCAAGCCCCGGCATGGCCGGATTCGGCTGGAACTGGGGCGCGAAGGGGGCGAGGTGATGCTGGTGGTATCGGACGACGGAGTCGGATTCAACCTGGCGTCGATCCGCCAACGTGCGGTGGAGCGGGGCCTGCTGGCGGAGGACGCGCAGATCAGCGATCACGACCTGATGCAGTTCGTGCTCGAGTCCGGTTTCAGCACCGCCGAGGAAGTGACCCAAGTGGCTGGCCGCGGCGTCGGCATGGACGTGGTCGCCAACGAGGTGAAACAGCTCGGCGGCTCGCTGCAGATCGGTTCGCGGCCGGGTGAAGGTACCTGGTTCACCATCCGTCTGCCCTTCACCCTGGCCATCGCCCAGGGCATGTTGGTGCAGTTGGGGGACGAGATCTACGCGGTGCCCCATGCCGGAGTCGAGGGTGTGGTGCGCATCGGCCGGGACGCGTTGGAGGCCTGTTACGCAGGCAGCGGTAAGGGCTTCAGCTACGCCGGCCGTACCTATCCGGTGCGCTATCTGGGCCAGCTTCTGGGCGTCTCCGAGCCCGAACTGCCCAAGGGCAGACGCTGGTTCCCCATGCTGTTGGTGCGGGTGGGTGAGCAGCGGCTCGCGTTGCAGGTGGACGCCCTGCTGGGCAACCGGCAGATCGTGGTCAAATCGGTGGGCGCGCAGCTCAGCACCGTGCGCTGGGTCAGCGGTGGCACCATCCTCAGCGACGGGCGTGTGGCCCTGATACTGGATGTGCACGCCCTGGCCCGGATGGCGGCGGCGCAGACCCTCGTGACCATGGAAAAACCCACCGAAAGCACGGCGGCGCCGGACGTGACCGTGATGGTGGTGGACGACTCCATTACCGTGCGCAAGGTTACCCGCCGCTTGCTGGAGCGGCATCACCTGGGGGTGATACTGGCGAAAGACGGCCAGGACGCCCTGGCGAAGCTGGAGGATCAACGGCCGGACGTGATGCTGTTGGATATCGAGATGCCCCGCATGGACGGCTACGAACTGGCGCGCCACATGCGTAACGACCCGCGGCTGCGGGACATCCCGGTCATCATGATCACCTCTCGCGTGGGCGACAAGCACCGCCGCCGCGCCGAGGAGCTGGGGGTCAAACGTTACCTCGGCAAGCCCTATCAGGAAACCGAACTGATGGACAACATCTTTGCCGTGCTGGCCGAGGCCTACGCATGAACAGGGGCGAGGATCTGCTGGCGTTGCTGATTCCGCTGCATCGAGATCGCCATATGCTGTTGCCCAATGCCGCCGTGGCGGAGGTGATCGGCTACCGTGACGCCGAACCGGTGGCACACAGCCCCGACTGGCTGGCCGGTGAGATCCAGTGGCGTCGGGAGCCGATCCCGGTCATCACCTTCGAACGCCTGGCCGGCCTGCCCGACGGTGCGCCGGGCAACCGGGCGCGGATCTGCATCGTCAATACCCTTGGCAAGGACTCCCCGGTCCCCTATTTCGGCATGGTCGCGCAGGGGATCCCGCGTCTGGTGCGGGTCAACGAGGGCAATGTCTCACCCCTGGACCGGGAGGCCGGGGAGGCGGTGAGGCAGTGGGTGCAAGTGCGGGATACAGAAGCGATGATCCCCGACCTCGATGCCGTGGAAAGGCGGCTGACGGAGATCACCGCAGTGCAATGAAGCGTCCCCCGTCGCGGGAAACCGGTGACGGGGGTCGTGCCGTTACCTGACCGATGTTTTGCAGCCGATCTCCATCCGCTCCCGGTCGATAACCGGATAGGTGCGTGACGGGCTCTGCGGGCAGTTCACCGAGCGGGGAAAGGCGACGTCCGGTCTGCATTTGACAATCCAGATGTTTTCGCCCCTGAAGGCCGCTGGGTCGGATCGGCGGTCAACCACCGTTTTCCACCCCTTGGGGCAGACGGCGACCATGCGTGCCGCCTGACCAAGCCGGCCCATGTCGGGTTTGTGCAGCACATTGGGGTTGATCATCGGCCCGCCGGCAAAAGCGGGAAGGGAGACGGAGAGAGCGAGTACCAGGGTCTGTAATTGTGGCTTCATGGCGACCTCCTGATCAATGACCCGGCCCGTACAATGCCAGCGATTCGTGCGCCATGGGGAACAAGGGCGCTGGAGGTGAAAGGGAGGCATGGCGGTGCGACCGGAAAAAAACAATAATGCCACTGATCTTCATGGGGTTGGCAATACGCGTTTTCAAGGTCGATGCGGGGCACACGTCGAGCGCAGGAACGCCAGCGTGGCCTGCCACGCCTCCGCGGTGGCGGCGGCGTCGAAGCGTGGACTCGATGGGTTGGTGAAACCATGGGCGGCATCGAGCTGGAGGGAATGGGTCTGCTGTCCGGCGTCC
>JALSTP010000041.1 GCA_026983675.1 Sedimenticola sp. | reverse complement strand
TGACATGGCGGGTCTTGAGGAAATTGCGAACGATCGCAATCTCATCGATGCGGACAAGTTCTATCAGGTGCCGGGTAAGGACGGTCACTTCGTGGCGGGCGATATTGTCCGGCCCCACCTCCTGACGACAGCGATTGGGCAGGCATGGGTAGCCGTCGAAAGCGTAGACCACTATCTGAAGCATGAAGAACTGAAGAAGCGTCCGAAAGTCGATGTGCATCATTTCGATTTGCTGCAGAAATTGCGTGAGGCACACTTGGAACCGGAGCCGTTCGATCCGACTCAGGGTGATTTGCGGGGGACCTCAGAGGCCAACTTTGCAATTCACAACTATGAGGATCGTTCGACGCAGGAAATCATTCCTTCCAGCGATCTTTTCCTTGGGCATTTCGAATACACCCCGCGGAATCTGAGAGACGAGGATGTGCCAAGCGCGGATGAGGTGCTGCACCATTTCAAGGAGAGGATGCAGCCGCTGTCGGAAGAAAAGGTGATCGAGGAGTCCAAGCGTTGCATGAGCTGTGGAATGTGCTTCGAATGTGACAATTGTGTCGTTTTCTGTCCGCAGGATGCGGTGTACAGGGTGAAGAAGGATCAGTCGACCACCGGTCGCTACGTGGCGACGGACTACACCCGCTGCATTGGATGCCATATATGTCACGACGTATGCCCTACGGGCTACATCCAAATGGGTCTTGGCGAATAGGAACTGTGATGTCCAGGTTCACAAAGCGTATGAGCAGGCGGACAATTCTTCTCGTTGGGGGCGCATGTCTCCTCCTCTGGGGTGGATGGCTGATGGCCTCGGAGGTGGTGCCCGGATCTAAGGCAGCGGGCATGAAATCGTGTGTCGCCCCCACGGAAGATATTCGCCGGCACCACATGGATTACCTGAAACACCAGAGGGATGAGACGGTACATCGGGGGATTCGTGGCGCAAAATATTCCATTGCCGATTGTGTCGATTGTCATGCTGCACAGGATGCGAATGGAAAATATATACCGGTGAATGCGGAGGGGCAGTTCTGTCAGAAGTGCCATGCGTATGCGGCGGTGTCGCCTCCTTGTTTTCAGTGCCATCGAAAGACGCCTCAATCACAGAAGAGTGAGATATCCTCGCTTCAGCAGCGTATCAAGGCGTATGGCCGGTTTGGCTCATGGGACGGCCCGGCAAGGATGAGTTCGATACATACCCAGCAATCGAAACCGACGTCTTTGGAGGACTGATCATGAGCAGCTCGAATGACCAGCCTGACCTGACACGTCGTCGCTTTATCGGTTCCTCCGTAGCGGCGGCGACAGCAGTGACAGTAGGTCCCGGTATCTTCCTGCATACAATTGCAAAGGCGAAAGAACCCGGTGAACCCGTGAGCGATAAGGTTCGCTGGGGTCTTTTGATCGACACCGCCAAATGCAAGGATGATTGCTCCGCCTGCATCGATGCATGCAATGAGGCGAGTGGGATCAACCTGCTTGAGAAACCCGAGGAAACCTCGGATGAGCGCTGGAACGAAACCCGTCCCCAGTGGATTCGCAAGGTCAAGTTGAAGGACAAAATGACGGACAACATCACCAACTTGGTGATGATGTGCCAACATTGCGAGACGCCCCCGTGTGCGGACGTATGCCCCACGGGTGCATCCTTCAAAAGGGCGGATGGCATTGTCATGGTGGACAGGCACACGTGTATAGGGTGTCGGTATTGCATGATGGCATGCCCCTACAAGGCACGCTCGTTCATACATGAAAATGTCGCCGAGCAGCGTGTCGAGGCACCGCGGGGCAAGGGATGTGTGGAGAGTTGCAATCTATGTGCGCCTTATCTGGATAAGGGGGCGACGACCACCGCATGTGTGCAGGCATGCACAGACAAGGGACACGGCGCCATGGTGTTCGGTGACCTGAATGATCAGGACAGTGACATTGCCAAGGCGTTGAAATCGGAAAACAGTCAGCAGATCCGCGCAGACTTGGAGCTGAATACCGGTGTGCGGTATTCCAACATCTAGCTGTAAGAGGGCAAAAGGTCGATGAAAAAGATGCATTACCGCGAGCTCGGATGTCCTTCTCCTCGCTATTGGGGGGGGTTGATATTGTTGGCGCTCGTGATTGCCGTTGGCGGACTGGCGGCGTACTACATGGAGCATCATGGGCATATAGTGACCGGGATGTCCAATCAGATCGTTTGGGGACTTCCTCATGTATTCGCCATCTTTTTAATCGTTGCCGCCTCGGGTGCGTTGAATGTCGCGTCCATTGGGTCCGTTTTCGGTGGCCCGATGTACAAACCGTTGGGACGTTATTCCGCGTTGCTGGCGGTGTCCCTTCTGGCGGGTGGGCTTGCCGTATTGGTGCTCGATCTGGGCCGCCCGGACAGGCTTATCGTCGCGATGACGCATTACAACTTCAAATCCATATTCGCGTGGAACATCTTTCTGTATACCGGTTTTTTCGCCATCGTAGGGGTGTACATGTGGACCATGATGGATCGTACGGTGGGGCAGCATAAGCGTACGGTCGGATTTGCGGCGTTTTTCTGGCGGTTGGCATTGACGACGGGTACCGGCTCCATCTTCGGTTTTTTGGTTGCTCGAGAGGCCTATGACGAAGCGATACTTGCGCCCATGTTTATCATTATGTCGTTCAGCTACGGGTTGGCCTTTTTCATCCTTACGTTGATCGCCGCCTACCTCTGGGGTGATCGCGAAATCGGCGAACTCCGGCTCGCCCGGTTGAAGAACCTGCTGGGTGTTTTCGTGGGCGCAGTGCTCTATTTCGTGCTGGTGTACCATTTGACCAATATCTACATTACGCAACATCACGGTGTGGAGCGTTTTATCCTGCTCGATGGCGGTATCTACACGAACATGTTCTGGGTTGGCCAGATTCTCGTTGGGAGTTTGATTCCGCTGTTTCTTATCTATGCGCCCCCATTTCAGAAATCGAAATATGCGGTCACAGCCGCCTCTATTCTGGTCTTGATTGGGGGTTTCTTTCAGGTCTATGTCATCGTGATTGGCGGGCAGGCTTATCCCATGAGTTTGTTTCCGGGCAAGGAGGTTGTCGAGAGCAGTTTCTACGATGGGATGGTGGCGTCCTATACGCCCACCTTGGCTGAGGCATTGCTTGGCATAGGGGGCGTAGCGCTTTCCATGACTTTGGTGGCGATTGGCGCGAGAATGCTAAAGGTGTTGCCGGAGAGTCTGGAAGATCCGGTCGCCGTCGAAGGGGAGCACTGAGCAACGGTCGGAAAGAACCCTGCAGGCTCCTAGCCCGGATTATTCATGAATCGCCGCGATGATTGCACAGAGAATTCCCTGTGTGGACAAGGAGCAAGCAAGGGCACGAGCGACTTCTGAATAATCCGGGCTGGATACAATACCCAATATCCCGTCATCGGAACCCCGATGGCGGGATTTTTTGTGTTGGACGGGATACACTATATCCTGCATCCATTACTGTGGATTACCTACCGTTCACATGTCTCACCTGCTGATTTCCGCCGCCCATAAATCCTCCGGCAAGACCACGCTGACTATCGGCATTTGTGCGGCAATTCGGGCGAGAGGCATTGAGATTCAGCCATTCAAGAAAGGCCCGGACTACATTGATCCGCTCTGGTTGAGTATGGCGGCGAATCGCAGTTGTCGAAACCTCGACTTCTATACCATGAAGCGGGACGAGATCCTCGCCATGTTTGCGTCCCGGATGCAGGGTGCCCGATTAGGCATCATAGAAGGCAACAAAGGGCTTTACGACGGCCTGGATATCGATGGCAGCAACAGCAACGCGGCACTTGCCACCCTCTTGAAGGCCCCGGTAATTCTGGTGATCGATGCACGGGGCATGACGCGTGGAATCGCGCCTTTGATTCTTGGTTACCAGGCATTTGCGCCGGAGATCGATATTGCGGGCATCATACTGAACAAGGTTGGGGGCGACAGGCACGAAGGAAAACTTCGTCGGGTGATAGAGCACTACACCGATGTGCCGGTGGTCGGTGCGGTCCACTATGATCCAGCCCTGTCCATCGATGAGCGGCATCTTGGACTCATCCCAAGTAACGAGGCGGGAGGGGCGGAGAAGAAGATCGGGATGCTCGCTGATGCAATTGTCTCGCAGGTGGATATACAGCGTTTGATCGAAATTGCCGACAAGGCGCCGGGTCCTGCCTCCGCACGTCCTGCCGGCCCGGCTGTTCAGGTGGAAAAGAAACGTCCGGTTCGGATAGGTTACCCGCGGGACAAGGCATTCGGATTCTATTATCCAGATGATTTCGAGATCATGCGTTCGGAGGGGGCCGAACTGGTGGCCTTCGATACGGTGGAAGACCCAGTGTTACCGGACGTGGATGGGCTCTTCATCGGCGGCGGGTTTCCCGAAACAGCGATGGAGGCGCTCGAACAGAATCAGGCGATGCGGGATGCCGTGAAGTGTTTCATTGAGGCGGGCGGCCCCGTCTATGCAGAGTGTGGAGGCCTTATGTACCTGGCGAACAGCCTGACCTGGCAGGGCAAAAGATGTAGAATGGCAGGCGTGATCCCGGGGGATGCTGTGATGCACAGGAAACCGCAGGGAAGGGGGTATGTCAAACTGCGGGACAACGGAAATGCGCCCTGGCCCAGACTGGACGGTGGTACGCC
>JALSTP010000040.1 GCA_026983675.1 Sedimenticola sp. | reverse complement strand
CGTAACCGGTATTGTAAATCACCACACAGGCCGCCTTGCCACTACGGCAATCGTTGGCGCCGGCCCCGGCGACGATGGGGCGTGACGGGTTCAATCCACCCAATACCTCGAAGGCGTTGTCGGCGTCGGCCGGATTGAAGCTGAGGGCGTCTCCGGGCGATTGTGCCCGATAGCGTCCCCCAGCAATCTGATGCAGGAACTCGACACAGCGTCCGCCACACCCCACCCGGATGCTGTTGGGCAACGCCTTGCGCAGTTCGCTCGCCATCTTGTCCAGCGCCATGCCGGCAATATCCACCAGTTCGCCCCGGCGCGACTGCGCCGCGTAGGCCTCCACAGGGCGGGAGATGAACTGGGACAGCACGCCGGCGAGAATGCCGGTGAGCACGATCACCACCACCATCTCGATGAGGGTGAATCCGCGCTGTTGCCACATCGGGTGTCTGGAAATCCGCTGGCCCGCCATGGCGCCAAAGTCCGGCCTGCACGGTTGCTTTCTATAACGATTGGAGCAATACATGAGGTACTCCCTTACCCGTCAATTGAGCCGGTAGGCGGTCAGCGGAATGCGCAGACCGTTCACGCCGTCGTGGGTCACCACCACCTGGATGCGCTTGGCCGGGCTGCCACCCAAGGTCACCCGGGTGACGGACATCGCCACGTTATAACCCCCGAGGCCACCGATCAAGGCGCCGGCCTGATCCCGCGCGCCGGTGGTATCGTTGACGCAGGCATAGTCACCCACATCGTCATAGCTGGCCCGGCTCTCCCCCGCCTCACAGGTGACATCGGCCGGAGCGCCCAAGGGCTGGAGAAATGCCTCTTCCATATAGGCCTCAGCGATGGAGACCGCTTGTTCGCGAATCATGGGGTCGGCGCTGTGGGCCGCATTGCGGGTGAATACCATCATTATACCCACCACGGCAATGCCAATGATCACGACCGAGATCACCAGTTCGATGAGCGTGGCGCCGCATTGTCGGTGAAAGCACATCATGTCGCATGGGGGTAGCCGGTTTCGGGCTCCACCCGGAGGGTCCGGCTGCCGATGGTAACGGTCGATGGGGCGGTGATTGCATTACCGCTGGCCGGATCACGGGGTCGGCCGTTGCGATCGAAATAGAGATCCGCCCCAGTCAGGGTCACTCCGCCCGGCGCCTGTGTCGGGTAATTGCCGCCACCGGGCTTGGGCAACAGCCGTGTGAAGGCGCCCGACCCGCACGCGGCCCGCTGCACCAACCGGTAGCCGGTGGCGGTAAAATCCACCTCCGTGTCGCAACCCGAGCTGACGGCCACCTTCTGCGCAAACCGCAATGCGGACAGAACGGCATCGGCGAAACCGCGTTCCTCGAAGCGATTGACGCCAAAGAATCGTGGCGCGGCCACCGCGGCCAGCACGCCCATCAACAACATCACCGTGATCAATTCGACCAGGGTGAATCCCTCCACTTTCCCACGCCAACGGAAAGAGGCGCGCTTGGCCGGGCGCGCCTCTTTACATCGTGTGGAATGAAGGCTCAACGCCGCCATCGCCAAACCCTGCGGGACATTACGGATTAACGACAGTCACGGTGCCATTGGAGGGAATATATTGGAAATAGCGTGTGGGCGACGTCGAGACACGATAATAGTAGCGACAATAGGGATTCGCCCCACCGGCACCATAGATATTCGCCCGCCAATCCTCATTGGAATACGAGGTGCTCGGCGCAATCGTGGGGGGGTTCTGCATGATCCCGTTCCAGATGTCGACACAGTCCTGCGCCGTAGATAATGTCGTCCCATTCGTATCGACGGGCCACCCTGCCGCGTTGACATCGACATCGTTCCGACCAAAACCCTGAATATTGTTCGCGGCCCCGGTCAATCCGTTGGCGATCCATTGGGCATGGACCATCGAAACGGCGGAACCGAAGGAGCCCGCAACGGCGGCGACGCCCGCCTTGTGGGCCTTACCCTGCACATTCATAAACCGCGGCAAGGCGGTGGCCGCGAGTACGCTGAGGATCAGGATCACCACCACGAGTTCAATCAATGTAAAGCCTTTCTGAGACCTGTTCATACGCTTTTTCATAGAATTACATCCCTTTGAAGAGATTTGGATTCGTTAGATGTCAAGCATGGCGGTATACCCACGTCCTCCGGGAAAAGCGGATCTACCCCCTGCTAAACCTCTGTTGCAGGGCGTATCGGCGACGTGGAAGATTTCTTTAATTCTTGGGAACAGGGCGTGTTGGCCGGGTATGGATGACCGACACCGCCATGGCGTCCGGCGTGGCGCAGAACGGTTGGAACACCCCCTCTCCCGCCACCGCAGCCAACCGGCCATCGATGAATATCAAGGGGATGCGGTCTCGGAGCCATGGCGGAATCCCCCACGCCTGAAACAGGTGCTTCAGCGTACGGTGATGGGCCTGGCCGCAGGGGTGGCCCCGTTCCCCCCCCTGCCGGAATCCTACCTGGATATGCCCCTTCCGCCAGATCTGGTGGTCGATGCCCTCCCCCCGGATTTCACGGAGTGAGAGCCGCCCCAGCGCATCAGGCAATGGCAAAGGGGCATCGCCCTTCCAGTCGAGCCGGAGGGACGGGTCGGGCGCGGACGGCAGTGGCGGCATGAGATACAACTCGCCCCGGAAACGGCGCACTTCGGCGCCCCGCCATCTGAACACCGGGGTCCGGTCGCACCCGGCGCCAGCAACTTCGGAAAGGATGCGTTCGATGGCGGCCGCGCCCGGCACCGGCATCCCTTGACGTCGGATCCAGTGACGCAGCAGGTTCCGTCGCCGCGCCGGGGTCAGGCGCTCGAGCACCGCCACCTTAAGCCGGTCGGGGCCACCTCCCCCCGCCGCGGAGAGGTCGATCTCCGCCAAGTCGCGCAGCAGGCGCCGCGCATCGGCACAATGGCCGGCACTGCGCGCGAAGGCGGCGGCCGTCGCCGGCCAGCGCGTCTTCAACCGCGGCACGATCTCACGCCGCAGATAGTTGCGGTCGAAAGCGGTCTCCCGGTTACTCGGGTCATCAACCCATTCCAGCCGCGCCTGCTCCGCGTAGCCGCGCAGCTGCTGCCGGGACCAGTCCAGCAACGGGCGCGCGAGATAACCACGCCGCCACCGCATGACACGAGGCATGGCGGCCAACCCGTCCACTCCGCTGCCGCGCAACAGGTGCAGCAGGACGGTCTCGGCCTGGTCGTCCTGGTGATGGGCGGTGAGCAACATGTCACCCGCTCCTATTGCGCCGGCCATCGCCTGATAGCGTGCCGCACGCGCGAACGCTTCGAGGCTCTCACCGGGACGGGGGACCAGGGCCAGCTCGCACACCTCCAGCGGGACGCCAAGCCGGTCACAGCTGCGGCGGCAGTGGGCGGCCCAAGCATCCGCCTCGTGCTGGAGACCATGGTGGACATGGATTGCCCGCAACGCGCCTGGAAGCCGCTCACGCAGGGCCGCCATGGCATGCAGCAGGACGCTTGAATCCAGGCCGCCGCTGTAGGCCACCCAGTATGTCGCGGCCAAGGGCATGGCCGCGATGACGGTGAGGAGGCGCTCCGGGTCAAGGGATGGGACAGCAGACATGGCGCGACGGCCAGGGCGGTGGTTCAATCGTTGAACTTGCCAAAATTCATCAATCGCTGATAGCGGTCGGCGACCAGCTTCTCCACTGGAATGCTGCACAGGGGCTCCAACTGCACCAGCAGCATCTCTTTCAGGGTACGCGCCATGGCGTCGACGTCCCGATGGGCACCCCCGAGGGGTTCCGGCACCACCTCGTCGATCAGACCCAGTTCCTTGAGGCGTTCGGAAGTGATATTCATCGCTTCCGCCGCCTGGGGGGCCTTCTCGGCGCTCTTCCATAGAATAGAGGCACAGCCTTCGGGGGAGATCACCGAGTAGGTACTGTATTGCAGCATCAATACCCGGTCGCCCACGCCGATGGCGAGCGCGCCACCGGAACCGCCCTCCCCGATCACGGTGCAGACGATAGGGGTTTTGAGCCCCGCCATCAGTTGCAGGCTGCGGGCGATGGCCTCGCTCTGGCCACGCTCCTCCGCGCCCACGCCAGGATAGGCACCGGGGGTATCGATAAAGGTGAGCACCGGCAGCCTGAAGCGCTCCGCCATTTCCATCAACCGCTGTGCCTTGCGATAGCCCTCTGGACGCGGCATGCCGAAATTGCGTTCGATCTTCTCCTTGGTGTCGCGTCCCTTCTGGTGGCCGATCACCATCACCGCCCGCCCATCGATACGCGCCAGACCGCCGACGATGGCGCGGTCATCGGCAAAGTGACGATCGCCGTGCAATTCCTGGAAATCGACGAAGATACGGCTCAGATAATCGAGCAGATAAGGCCGTTGCGGATGGCGCGCAAGCTGGGAAATCTGCCACGGTGTCAACGACTTGAAGATGTTCTCGGTGAGCGAACGGCTCTTCTCGCCGAGGCGCTGGATCTCTTCGTGGATATCGATCTCGCTATCGTTGCCGACCCGTCGAAGCTCTTCGATCTTCGCTTCGAGTTCAGCGATAGGTTGTTCAAATTCAAGGAAGTTCAGGTCCATCCGGCCAATATACCGGAATAGGGCTTGCAGTTACAGCGCCTCGCGGGCTGGCTCAGCGGCCGGCCCGGCGGCGGCCGCCGGTGGGGATGCCTTGCGGCCATACTCCACCTGGACGGTCCCTTCGCCCAACAATCGCTCAATGCGCCGTAGCAGGCCGTCCTGCGGCTGCACCCGCCAATCGTCGCCAAGCACCAGCCGGCCCCGGGCGTCGCCGCGCGAATAGTCCAGCACCACGCGACAGGCCCCACCACGGTAGGGAGCGAGCGTCTCCTGAAACCGATCGACGAAGGCCGCACTATCCAACCCCTCGCGCGTCACTCTCACAACCAGCGCCGTGGCATGGGCGCCACGCGCCTGTTCGAACTCGTAGACCATCTCGGCGCGCACCGAGTAGCTGTCCCGGTAGTCGTCGAACACCAGGTTGCCGGCCACCACCAGTACCTTGTCGTTGACCAGCAACTCACCGAACTGATCGAAGGTCTCGGAGAAGAGGGTGACCTCGATGCGTCCGCTCCTGTCGTCCAGGGTCACCGCCGCCATCCGCCCGCGCTGAGTCTTCATCTGGCGAATCCCCACCACCAGGCCGGCCACCACCACCCGCTGTTGCGCCCCCTTGCCACGCCGGGAAACGCCCGCGGGCGGACCGCCGCCGGTGAGCACACCGATGCGGCCCGTGACCAGCGACGGCAGCTCGGGCAGGTAGCGGTCGATGGGATGGCCGGTGAGGTAGAGACCGAGTGTCTCCTTTTCACCCTGCAGTCGCTGCTCGTCCTCCCACTCCGGCACCGGTTCGGGCACCACCTGGAGATCGGGCTCCGGCTCTGTCTCCGCCGCGCCCATGCCAAACAGGTCGTTCTGGCCACGCGCCGCCATCTCGTGGTGCTGCTCGGCCATGCGCAGGGCCAGCGGCAGGTGATTCATCAGGGTGGCGCGGTTGGCCCCCAGGCTGTCCAGGGCGCCGGCGCGGATCAAGGCCTCCATCACCCGCCGGTTGGCCTTGCGCAGATCGATGCGACGGCAGAAATCGAACAGGTCCTTGTAGGGTCCTCCCGACTCGCGCGCGGCGATGATGCCCTCGATGGCCGCTTCGCCCACGCCCTTGATGGCGCCGAGGCCATAGATCACCGTATCGTCGCCGTCGGTGGTGAACATGTAGGCGGAGCGGTTGACGTCCGGCGGCATCACAACCAATTTCATGACGCGGCACTCGTCGATGAAGGTGACCACCTTGTCGGTATTGTCCATGTCGGAGGAGAGCACCGCTGCCATGAAAGCCGCCGGATAGTGTGCCTTGAGCCAGGCAGTCTGGTAGGAGACCAGGGCATAGGCGGCGGAGTGGGACTTGTTGAAACCGTAGCCGGCGAACTTCTCCATCAGGTCGAAGATGTAGGTGGCGGTCTTTTCGTCCACGCCCCGTTCCACCGCCCCCTTGCGGAAGATCTCGCCCTGCTTGGCCATCTCCTCCGGCTTCTTCTTGCCCATCGCCCGCCGCAAAAGGTCGGCGCCGCCGAGAGTGTAGCCCGCCAACACCTGGGCGATCTGCATCACCTGTTCCTGGTAGAGGATGACACCGTAGGTGGGCTTGAGGATCGGCTCCAGGTCGGGATGGGGATATTCCACCTTGGCCCGCCCATGCTTGCGGTCGATGAAGTCGTCCACCATGCCGGACTGCAGCGGCCCGGGGCGGAACAGGGCCACCAGGGCCGTGATGTCGTCGAAACAGTCGGGTTGGAGCTTCTTGATCAGCTCCTTCATGCCGCGCGACTCCAGTTGGAACACCGCCGTGGTTTCGCACTGTTTCAGCAGCCGGAAGGTGTCCGGATCGTCCATGGGAATGGCATTGATATCCACCGGTTGCTCGCCGCGGCGTTCGCGCTCGCGGTTGAGGGTCTTCAGGGCCCAGTCGATGATGGTGAGGGTGCGCAAGCCGAGGAAGTCAAATTTGACCAACCCCACCGCCTCCACGTCGTCCTTGTCGAACTGGGTGACCAGGTTGCCACCGCCCGGTTCACAGTAGAGGGGGGTGAAATCGGTGAGCAGGCCGGGCGCGATCACCACCCCCCCTGCGTGCTTGCCGGCATTGCGCGCGAGCCCCTCCAGGCTGCGCGCCATGTCGATGAGAAGCTGGACCTCCTCTTCGGTATCGTAGCGCCGCTTCAGCTCCTCGCTCTCCTCCAGCGCCTTGGCCAGGGTCATCTTGAGGTCGAAGGGGATCAGCTTGGCGATCCCGTCCACGAAACCGTAGGGATGGCCCAGCACCCGGCCCACATCACGCACCACCGCCTTGGCCGCCATGGAACCGTAGGTGATGATCTGGGAGACCGAGTCGCGGCCGTACTTGCGCGCCACGTAGTCGATCACCTCATCGCGCCGTTCCATGCAGAAGTCCACGTCGAAGTCGGGCATGGAGACGCGCTCGGGGTTGAGGAAACGCTCGAACAGCAGCTCGTGCTCCAGCGGATCGAGATCCGTGATCTTCAGCGCATAGGCGACCAGCGAACCGGCGCCGGAACCGCGCCCCGGCCCCACCGGAATGCCGTTCTCCTTGGCCCACTGGATGAAGTCGGCGACGATGAGGAAGTAGCCGGGGAAGCCCATGGTGTTGATCACGTCCAGCTCCACGTCGAGCCGTTCGGTGTACAGCCGGCGCCGCTCCGTGAGGTCGGGCGCACCGGGATCGAGGATCTGCTTCAACCGCTCTTCGAGTCCCGCCTTCGACACCTCGGCGAAGTAATCCCCGGTGGTCATCCCCTCGGGAATGGGAAAATCAGGCAGGTAGTTCTTGCCCAGAGTCAGCTCCAGGGTACAGCGGCGCGCGATCTCGACACTGTTTTCGAGCGCTTCCGGGATGTCCGCAAACAGCTCGGCCATCTCCGCGGGCGAGCGCAGATACTGCTGCGCCGAGTAGGCACGGGGTCGACGCGGGTCGTCCAGCGTGCGGCCATCGTGGATGCAGACCCGCACCTCGTGGGCCTCGAAGTCGTCGGGTGTCAGGAAACGCACGTCGTTGGTGGCCACTACCGGCACCCCGCACTCGATGGCGAGGTCCACGGAGGCGTGCAGGCAGTCCTCTTCCCCTTCCCGCCCGGTGCGGATCAGCTCCAGATAGTAGCGGTCGCCGAACAACGCAAGCCAGCCCTTCAACAACGCGTTTGCCTGCTTCGTATTGCCCGACAACAGGGCGCGACCCACGTCCCCCTCGCGGCCGCCGGAGAGCGCGATCAGTCCTTCGCTACTGCCATCGAACCAGCCGCGCTCCAGCATCGGCACACCAAGGTGTTGCCCCTCGCGGTAGCTTCGTGATACCAACCGGGTGAGATTGCGGTACCCCGCCTCGTTCTGTACCAGCAGCACTATCCGGAAAGGCTTGGTGGGCTCCGCCTCATTGCGCAGCCAGGCATCCACGCCGATCACCGGCTTGATACCGGCCGCCTGCGCCGCACGGTAGAACTTCACCATGGCAAAGAGGTTGGACTGGTCGGTGACCGCCACCGCCGGCATCCCCTGCTCTCCCACCCGGGCCACCAGCGTTTTGATTCGGTTCAGCCCGTCCACCAAAGAGTATTCCGAGTGGACACGGAGGTGAACGAACGCTGGAGACTGGAGCATGGATACAGGTCGGAATCGGGCAACGGAATGCTCGCTATTCTCGTCGCTTCCTCGCGGTGGCGCAATGGCATTTGGCTATCGGATGGCGGGAGACGATATGTCTATGGGACCATATTATTAACCCGGCAACAATATATATCGTATTCAGCCGTGGCGTGCCGGTTCGCAGCAAGGCGGCCCATCGCCGCTGTAGCCACCCTACAGCAAGATGGGGCAACGCAGTCTGCGGGCCGGCACGCCGCGGCCTGTCTTTGAATATCATAGGGTTAGGGGCTTCAGGCAGGCGCCGGACCTGCGTTCCAGCGCTTGGCAAGGGAATGACCCTTGCCTGCGCACTGCGCCTTGTTCCGGCGCCTGCCTGAAGCCCTGAATGCGATATATAGTGTTGCCGGGTTAATATTAACCCGGCGGCGCCACAGCCCTGGCAGCGGCGATCGGCGGTCTGCCCAGCAACCACGAAGACCCGTCTGCGACCTCGGCCAGATCGGCTCCTTCACCGACATCGACATCGACGAGGAGGACCTGCTGAAGATCCATGCGCTGGCCACTGGCACCCACGACCGCCTGAGCAGGGACGACTGAGTAGCCCGAAAATCCGGGCGGACCGTACGTTGGCCCCAAAAAGCGAAGGGATGGACGCGCCATTCGGCCCGTCCATCCCCTGTTTCGGCGGATTATCCCGTCAGACGCCGAGGAGCCCCCGCAGGTAGGTGGCAAAGTCGTGGCCCAGCTCCGTGTGTTTCAGCCCAAGCTCGACTGTCGCTTCGAGGTAGCCCAGTTTGCTGCCACAATCGTAGCGGGTGCCTTCGAACGTGTAGGCCAGCACCGGCTCTTTGTCGAGCAGCTTGGCGATGGCGTCGGTGAGCTGGATCTCGCCACCCGCCCCCTCGCCGGTCTGTTCGATCTCGGGGAAGATGGCGGGGGTGAGGATGTAGCGGCCCACCACGGCAAGATTGGATGGCGCCTTGTCAGGATCGGGCTTCTCCACAATCGAGGTGACGCGCGACAGGCCGCCGTCCATCTTCTCCACCTCCACGATGCCATATTTACTCGTATCTTCACGCGGCACCTCTTCCACCGCGAGGATGGAACACTGATGTTTTTCGAAGACCTTGGCCATCTGCGCGATGCAACCTGAATTCTCGTTCCAGATCAGGTCGTCGGCCAGCAGCACCGCGAAGGCATCGTTTTGCACCACTGGCTTGGCGCAGAGGATGGCGTGACCGAGACCGCGCGCCTCTGCCTGACGCAGATAGATGCAATGCACATCGGGTGGCAGGATATTCTGCACCGTCTCTAACAGTTCGGTCTTGCCGGCGGCCTTCAACTCCGCCTCCAACTCGTAGGCCTTGTCGAAATGATCGGCAATGGAACGTTTGGTGCGGCCGGTGACGAATACCAGATCCGAGACCCCTGCGGCCTCTGCCTCCTCGGCGGCATACTGAATCAAGGGTTTATCCACCACTGGCAGCATCTCTTTGGGATTGGCCTTGGTGGCGGGGATAAAGCGGGTGCCCAGTCCCGCAACGGGGAACACCGCTTTCGTAATCGTGTTCTTCATGCCTTGTTCCTTATCTGTTTCCCTTACGTTTTATCGGCCCGGCCGAGATATAGGATGGCTGGGCGATTATTGTAAAATCTCTTTATGGTGCAGCCACTTGGCTGATAAAATCTGCTGCCGATACCCATCATATCGGTATTTTCCCTTAAATATTTAATTTCCTCTTTCAACATTTGTGATTTCTAATTGAATCCGTTCCAGTGATTCCACGGGATCAGTGGCGGCAGTGATTGGCCGGCCGATGACCAGATAGTCCGATCCGGTCCCGATCGCCTGCGCCGGGGTCATCACCCGCCGCTGATCCCCCATCGCCGCCTCGGCCGGCCGCACCCCCGGTGTGACGAGCAGGAACGCGGCGCCGAGCCGCGCCCGCAGGTCGGCCACCTCCAGCGGGGAACACACCACGCCATCAAGCCCCGAATCGCGGGCCAGATGGGCCAGGCGACGCACCTGCTCCGCGGGGGACGCTTCGACACCGACCTCATGGAGATCGTCTGCGTTCATACTGGTCAGAACAGTCACGCCGATGAGCAGTGGCCGCTGCCCATGGTGGGCCAGCCGTTCGGCCGCCGCCTCCATCATGCGGCGTCCCCCCGAGGCATGCACGTTGACCATCCAAACCCCCAGATCCGCCGCCGCTTCGCAGGCCGCCGCCACAGTGTTGGGGATGTCGTGGTATTTGAGGTCGAGAAACACATCGAAACCACGTCCCACCAACCGCTTGACGAACACCGGCCCCGAACGGGTGAACAGTTCCTTGCCCACCTTGAGTCTGCAACCGGCAGGATCCAGGCGTTCCACCAATGCCATTGCCCGTTGCTCGTCCGGAAAATCGAGTGCGACGATGATACGCGCCCCTGGGTCGTTGTCTCTCACCATGGATTCATCCTGTCTTGCATCGGTTGTTGCTGACCCGGAACCCCTTCCACCGGTTTCACCGTCCCCCACGCCTTGCAGCCAGGGCATTGCCAGTGCAGCTTGGTGGCGGAAAAGCCGCAACGCTGACATTGGTAGTCCGGCTGGCCTTCCAAGTATCTGGAGATGAGATCGTTCAGCACCATCAGGGTGCTGTTTTTCTCGGGATCGTCATCCTTTTTCAGTTTGAGGTCGATCAGGTGCGCCAGCGCCTTGAGGTCCGGGTGTCTCTTCAAGTGCCCGGTGATGAAACGGGCCGCCTCACGTTCGCCGTCTTGATCATGGATGGCCTCTGACAGCGCCAGCATGACAGCCCGCCCCTTGTGCCGGTCATAGAGGTCCTCCAGGTAGGCACGCAGTTCGGCCTTCTTCCCCTGCCTCAGATAGCATTCACGCAAGGCAGGCAGGATCTCGGAGAGGTATTCCGGCGCCTTGTCCTGGGCCTTTTTATAGGTCTCGATCGCTTCGTCGCATTCTCCGCGCGCGACACACATACGCGCCTGCAACATGGCCGCGCGCACGCAGCGTTCGTTCGCCTGCTCCGCCCGCTCCAGCATCTCCGTCGCCCGCGCCTCGTCGCCATCGCCAAGCGCCTGCTCCGCCAGTTCACAGTAATAGTGGGCAATCTCTTGCCGCTGGGATTGACCGCTCTTTTTTTCCAGTTGCTCCGCCACCGCGAGACACCGGTCCCACTCACGTTCCTGCTGATAGAGGGTCTTGAGTCCCGTGAGCGCCTCCTTGCTGTAGAGATCCATCTCCGTCAGTTCCTGATACAGACTCTCGGCACGGTCGAACAACCCGGCGCGCATATAGTCCCGGCCCAGTTCGAGCAACGCAAGGGCGCGTTGCTCATTGCTCAGTGTCTGCCGCGCGATCAGGTTCTGATGCAACTTGATGGCGCGATCCACCTCGCCACGGCGCCGGAACAGGTTACCGAGCGCCAGATGGGTCTCCACCGTCTCGCCATCCACCTCGAGCAGCTTGATGAAGACATCAATCGCCTTGTCGGGTTGTTCGTTGAGGAGGTAGTTTACGCCCTTGAAGTATACCGGCGTATATTCCGATCCACGCCTGGCCTCCCTTGCCGCGCTGCGTCGAGCGGCATACCACCCCGAGGCCGCAGCGACCGGCAGCAAAAGCCAGAACAATTCGAGCATGCGTCTTTCGTCCTTGCCCCGAAGGCCAGGGTATCTTCTCGCCTATGAATCACGTTGGCCCACTCGTGCCCCGCGGACAGGCTACATCGCCTCGACAGGGATAGAGGTCGTCAGGCCGTTGGAGCCTCCCGGGTTGACCATTTGAAGCGAAAAATCGCGGGATCCAATCAAGCGATCCTCTCGTGTCAAAGAGGATGGCCCCGTCAGTCTGACCAACGGGTCGAACTCAATGAATCGATATCCGTGAATCCACGGCCAAGACAGCGGTCAACCCGAAAGGCGCCTTGAATGACGAGACAGTATGATACAGCTTGACGCCGAACGAAAGCCACCAATGGCGGACGTCCTCAGACGTAATGATCGACGAGCCCCCGGCGGCCGATACGCCTGATGGGATATCGGTCCGCGTCTTCCGCGATGCCCCCATCGTCCGGGAATGTGTCGTTGCGCCCTGTTCCCGCGCCGCCATACATCGGCCCGCGGTCACGCGCGTCCTGATGCGCCTGTCGCTGACCGACGTCCACATTGACGAGATTGAGGTTTTGATCGCCCAACATCTCCCGCAATCGCGGTACGGCTGACTCCAGGGCCTCGCGGGTCAACGCATGGTGGGCGGTAAACGCCACATTGGCCTGGTCATTGTGGATCGACACCCGCACTTCGATCGGACCAAGATCCGGGGGATTCAAGCGGATCTCCGCTGCCTGGATCTTGTGCCCCACCATGAACATCAGGCGATCGCCCAGCGCATGATTCCAGCCCCTATGACCCACAGGGACATCGATATCCGGCACACCGCCTCTAGAGGCCAAGGCACCGATTTCCGTCTGCAGGTTGGACTGGGCCAGGGACGACGCGATGGCGCCGGGGGGCGGTGTCACGGACAGCCGACGGCTCACTTCCTCGGCAAGGCGATCACCGAGCGCCAACCCCCCGGCCTCGGGTTTCTGATCCAGCACCGTTGGCAGAGGCGGGTCCGTATCACGGGCGGTCATGTTGCCAGAGGACCCCATCAAGGGCGCCACAGGCGCATGGGTGGCGGTCCCGCCCACGGGGACATCACCCGACACCGGCGTCCCCACGACCGCTTTCAGACCACGGGCATCGGTGGACAACGGCAGTTTGCCTGGACGCGCATTCGCCTGCGCACGCCCTGAAACGACCTCGGCACTCCCCCCATCACCATGCGTATCCGTCACCTCCTGCCCCTCTGCCAGGGTCGCCGGCGTGAATGCGGTTGGCAAGGGAAGACCAGTCTGCAACTGCGCGGCATGCGGCCCCTCCTCCTCCGGGGTGGGGACCGGATGATCATCCCCCTGCTCCCTTTGGGACACCTCCTCGAAGGCGATAGCGTTTGCTGGGACCGTTGGGGTCCTCCCGTTCACCGGTGGGAATGGCGGAAGACCCTCCGTGCCTTCCGTTTCGGGCCATGGGGTTTCCGCCGTTTGCGCCGCCGATGCCCGATCCCGGTCGCCGGTGGCCCCGTCCGGCGGCAGGGTATTGCCGGCCGAGTTGCCGGGCGGCGGCAAGACATCGCCGTCACCCGCGGGGGTCAACAACGCGGACAGAGGGGATTCGGCATCAGTCGCCGCATCACCTGTCTGTTCAACGGCCCTATCCGGGGCAACGACTACCCCTTCCTGCAGGGCAAGCACTGCGGGAAAGTCCTGGGATGCGCCCCTCGTCTCCACGCCGACAGCCGGACCGTCGGGATTGGCGGCCTCGCCGGACGCCGCACCGCCCTGGGGCGGTATGGAAGATGGAATCTGTACCATGTCGTTCTCTTAAAATTCTCGTGTGACATGGCATATGCAGTTAATGTGCCACAAAGGCAACGGGATCTTAGCTATTATTAACCCGGCAACAATATATATCGTATTCAGCCGTGGCGTGCCGGTTCGCAGCAAGGCGGCCCATCGCCGCTGTAGTCACTCTACAGCAAGATGGGGCAACGCAGTCTGCGGGCCGGCGCGCCGCGGCCTGTCTTTGAATATCATAGGGTTAGGGGCTTCAGGCAGGCACCGGACCTGCGTTCCAGCGCTTGGCAAGGGAATGACCCTTGCCTGCGCACTGCGCCTTGTTCCGGCGCCTGCCTGCAGCCCTGAATGCGATATATATTGTTGCCGGGTTAATATTAACCCGGCAAAACCGGGGAAACACCTACTCACGCAACCCAAGAACGTCCTGCATATCGAACAGGCCCGTATCGCGATCGGAGACCCAGCGCGCGGCGCGCGCTGCGCCCTTGGCAAAGGTCATCCGGCTGGAGGCCTTGTGGGTGATCTCCACCCGCTCGCCGATGTCGGCGAACATTACGGTGTGTTCACCCACGATATCGCCGGCGCGAATGGTTTCGAAACCAATGGTCTTGGGGTCACGCTCGCCGGTGTGCCCTTCCCGACCGTAGACGGCGCACTCTTTCAGATCGCGTCCGAGGGTCTCGGCCACCACCTCCCCCATGCGCAAGGCAGTGCCGGAAGGGGCATCCACCTTGTGGCGGTGATGGGCCTCGATGATCTCCACGTCCACACCGTCACCCAGCACCCGGGCGGCGACCTCCAACAGCTTGAAACAGAGATTGACCCCCACGCTCATGTTGGGGGCAAAGACGATGGCAATATCCTGCGCCACTTCGGCGATCCGGTGACGCTGGTCGTCGGTCAGGCCGGTGGTGCCGATCACCATCCGTTTGCCGGCGACGTGGCAGGTCTCCAGATGGGCCATGGTGGCGGAAGGACCGGTGAAGTCGATCACCACATCAAAGTCATCGACGCGGTGACTGAGGGTGTCGGCAAGGCTCACTCCGAGTTCTCCGACACCGGCGATGACCCCGGCATCGCTGCCCAACAATGGGCTTCCTGGCCGCTCGGTGGCGGCGCCCAGCGTCAGATCCTCCGCTTCCGCCACCGCTTGTATCAGCGTGCGGCCCATGCGCCCGCCCGCGCCCGCAATTGCCACTCGTACCATGTTTCCCTCCCCCGCCATGCGTTTCGCCCCACTCCCCAGCCCGATCAGAACCCCATCCCTTCGAAAAACTTCTTGACCCCGTCCAGCCAGGAGGAGGAATGCGGATTGTGTTTCTTGCCCCCCGCCTGTACGCTGTCCTCGAACTCATGCAGCAATTGTTTTTGCTTCTCCGTCAGGTTCACTGGCGTCTCGATGATCACCCGGCACAGCAGATCGCCAATACCTCCGCCCCGCACCGACTTCACACCTTTGCCTCGCATGCGGAACAGCTTGCCGGTCTGTGTCCCGGCAGGCACCTTGAGCAGCACCTTGCCATCCAGGGTAGGGACTTCCAGCTCACCACCGAGTGCGGCGGTAACGAAGCTGATTGGCACCTCGCAGTACAGATCATTGTCGTCACGCGTAAAAATGGCGTGTTCCTTGACCTGGATCTGTACATAGAGATCACCGGGCGCGCCCCCATGTTCGCCCACCTCACCTTCACCGGCAAGGCGGATACGATCCCCCGTATCCACTCCGGCGGGCACCTTGACCGACAGGGTCTTGTGCTCCTGGACCCTGCCCTGGCCACGGCACGACGGACAGGGGTCTTCGATGACCGTCCCCCGCCCATGGCAGTTCGGGCAGGTCTGTTGTACGGAGAAGAATCCCTGCTGCATTCGAACCTGGCCCTGACCGGCGCAAGTAGGACAGGTCTTGGGTTGGGTGCCCTTGCGCGCGCCGGTACCGCCACATGCGGCACACTCCACGGCCGTGGGCACACGGATCTTCACCGTAGTGCCGGCCACTGCTTCCTCGAGCGTCAGATCCAGGTTGTAGCGGAGGTCAGATCCGCGGCGAGCCCGGCTGCCGTGGCTGGCGCGCCCGCCACCACCAAAGATGTCGCCAAACACATCACCGAAGATGTCACTGAAGCTCGATCCACCGCCAAAGCCGCCTGCCCCGGGGCCGGCGCCATAACTGGAATCCACGCCGGCATGGCCAAACTGGTCGTAGGCCGCGCGCTTCTGATCGTCGCAGAGGATTTCGTAGGCCTCTTTCGCTTCCTTGAATTTTATCTCGGCCTCCTCCGCCCCTTCTCCGGTATTGCGATCCGGATGATAGCGCATGGCAAGCCGCCGGTAAGCCTTCTTGATTTCGGCCTCCGTGGCATTCCTGCTGACCCCCAGTATCTCGTAATAATCACGCTTTGACATTTAGCCTCTTCCCCACCCACACGCGAAAACCGCACGCCGGAGAATACCCCCAGCGCGCGGCCTGTTGACCAAGATAAGACGAGGAACTACTTATCGTCCTTCACCTCTTCGAACTCGGCGTCCACAACATCCTCCTCCTGCGCCCCGCCGGCGGCGCTTTCGGCACCCGCTGCACCCCCTGCACCCGCAGCGGCGCCAGCCTCTCCACCGCCACCCTGTTGTTGGGCATAGAGACGCTCCGCCATTTTGGCCGACGCATCGCTCAACGCCTTGGTCTTGGCCTCGATGGCGTCCTTGTCGTCGCCCTTGACCGCCTCTTCCAGCTCCTTGATAGCGGTTTCGATGCGGCTCTTCTCGTCGCTCTCCAGCTTGTCGCCCAGTTCCTCCATGGATTTGCGGGTTGCATGGATGAGGTTGTCCGCCTGGTTACGCACCGTGGCCAGTTCATGGAACTTACGGTCTTCTTCGGCATGCGCCTCCGCATCCTTGACCATGCGTTCGATCTCCTCCTCATTCAGGCCGGAGGAGGCCTTGATGACAATGGATTGCTCCTTGCCGGTCGCCTTGTCCTTCGCAGACACGTTGAGGATACCGTTAGCATCGATATCGAACTTGACCTCGATCTGCGGCACGCCCCGTGGCGCCGGTGGAATATCGGTGAGATCGAACCGTCCCAGCGACTTGTTGGCCGAGGCCTGTTCACGTTCACCCTGAAGCACATGCACGGTGACCGCGGTCTGGTTGTCGTCCGCTGTGGAAAACACCTGCGTGGCGCTGGTGGGGATGGTGGTGTTCTTTTCGATCAGCTTGGTCATCACGCCACCCAAGGTTTCGATACCGAGGGATAGCGGCGTGACGTCAAGCAACAGCACATCCTTCACCTCGCCACCCAGCACACCGCCCTGGATCGCAGCGCCGATGGCCACTGCCTCGTCCGGGTTCACATCCTTGCGCGGCGCCTTGCCGAAAAACTTCTCGACCATTTCCTGCACCTTGGGCATACGGGTCTGGCCACCCACGAGGATCACCTCATTGATGTCGCCAGTGGAGAGGCCGGCATCCTTGAGCGCCAACTTGCAGGGGTCGATGGTGCGCTCCACCAGATCCTCCACCAGCGATTCCAGCTTGGCCCGGGTCAGTTTCATGTTGAGATGCTTGGGTCCCGTTTGATCGGCGGTGATATACGGCAGATTGATGTCCGTCTGCTGGCTGGATGAGAGTTCGATCTTGGCCTTTTCCGCCGCTTCTTTCAGGCGCTGAAGGGCCAGCGGATCATTGCGCAGGTCGAAACCTTGCTCCTTTTTGAACTCATCCACCAGATAGTCGATGATACGCAGGTCGAAGTCCTCGCCACCGAGGAAGGTGTCACCATTGGTGGAGAGCACCTCGAACTGGTGTTCACCGTCGATCTCGGCGATCTCGATGATGGAGATGTCGAAGGTGCCACCCCCCAGATCATAGACCGCCAGCTTCTGGTCGCCCCGCTTCTTGTCCATGCCATAGGCCAACGCGGCCGCGGTGGGCTCGTTGATGATACGCTTCACGTCGAGGCCCGCGATGCGGCCGGCATCCTTGGTGGCCTGACGCTGGGAGTCATTGAAGTAGGCCGGTACGGTAATCACCGCCTCGGTCACCTCTTCTCCGAGGTAGTCCTCGGCAGTCTTCTTCATCTTCTGCAGCACCTTGGCCGAGATCTCGGGCGGAGCCATCTTCTTGCCATTGACCTCCACCCAGGCATCGCCATTGTCTGCCTTGACGATCTTGTAGGGCACCATGGAGATGTCGCGTTGCACCACCTCGTCGTCAAAACTGCGGCCGATCAACCGCTTGATGGCAAACAGGGTGTTGTTGGGATTGGTGACCGCCTGGCGCTTTGCGGCCTGACCGACCAGGACCTCCCCTTCGCTGGTGTAGGCCACCACCGACGGTGTCGTGCGATCACCCTCGCTGTTCTCTATGACCCGGGCCTTGTTGCCTTCCATCACCGCCACGCAGGAGTTGGTGGTGCCCAGGTCGATGCCGATTATCTTGCCCATAACGCTGTTTCTCCGCTCCAAAATTGTTGAATTCGTCTAAAACCTTGTTGTTCTCTCAAGTGGGGGTGATACCCCCTTTTTCAAGCCTGATCAGTCAGCACCCTCCGGCGCGGACTGGGAGACCATGACCAACGCCGGCCTCACCAGACGGCCGTTCAGGGTGTACCCTTTCTGGATGACATTGACCACCGTGTTGGGCGGAACATCGCTGCGGGGCTGCATGGACATCGCCTGATGCAACTCCGGATCGAAGGGTTCGCTCTCCGGATCGATCTGTTCAATGCCGAACTTGCTCATCACGTCGCTCAACATCTTGAGGGTAAGATCCATCCCCTCCCGAAGCTTTTCGACACTGGCGTTGTCGTCCTGGGCGGCGCTGAGGCCAAGTTCCAGGCTGTCCCTCACGCCCAGCAGCTCGCGCGCAAAATTCTCCAAGGCATATTTGTGGGCGTTCTCCAACTCCCGTTCCTGGCGCTTGCGCAGATTGTCGATGTCCGCTTGCGCCCGAATCAACTGATCACGCGTCTCTTCCGCCTTTGCCTGGGCCTCTTCCAGTTCTTTGTGCAACGCCTCCACATCGATCCCGTCGTCCACCGCTGAGTCTGCCTGGTCGCTCTCTGGTGGCGCATCCGGAGACACTTCTTCATTTTGGGCCTGCTGGTCCTTTGCCATGCTTACTGTACCTCTTCAACGAAAATTGATTCGGGTCGGCGGCCGGCCGCTTCCACTGGGCGCACGGCCGGACGCCACTGACGACGATGCACTATATGGGGATACTCAACGTTGTTTCAAGGCGGCGCCAAGCAATTTTGCGGTCACGTCCACCACCGGGATCACCTTCTCATAGGCCATCCGCGTCGGCCCGATCACCCCGAGCACACCCACCACCTGGTCATCCACCTCATACGGCGCAGTCACCACACTGCAATCGTCCAACAAGCGATAGCCGGACTCTTCCCCGATAAAGATCTCCACCCCCTCCGCTTCCAGACACTCGTCCAGCAGATGCAGGATCTCCCGTTTCTCGCTGAAGGCGTCGAACAACTGGCGCAGGTGCTCCATATCCGCGAGTTCCCGAAATTCCATGAGATTGGTCTGCCCGGCGATCACACAATCGTCACCTTCCGTCACCTCCATTGCCTTGCCCGCCATCTCGACCGCATCGACCATGATGTCATTCATGCGTTCGCGGGCATCGCTCATCTCCCTCACCAGACGGTCGCGCAGAGTGCGGATATCCTCCCCCTTGAATCCCTGGTTGAGATAGTTGGCCGCCTGCTCCAGCTCGCTCCGGCTGAACACTCGCCGCGTATGGATGATGCGGTTGTGCACCTCCTGCTCATTGGTCACCAGGATGGTCAGCACCCGGTTGTTGGAAAGCGGCAGGAACTCGATGTGCCGAAACGCCACCCGGTCGCGGCGCGGCACCATCACCACGCCGGCCATATTGGTGATGCCCGACAGCAGTTGCGAAGCGGACTCCAGAAGATCGGACGGCGCCTCGCCCTGCTCCAACTCGCCCCGGATATGCTCGATCTCCACTTGGTCCAGAGGCTCCAGGGTGAGCAAGCAGTCGACGAACAGCCGGTAGCCCCTGATGGTGGGCACCCGTCCAGCCGACGTATGGGGCGACGATACCAGCCCCATCTCCTCTAGATCGGCCATGACATTGCGCACCGTCGCCGGGCTGAGATCCAATCCGGTATCCTTGGCAAGCGTGCGCGAGCCCACGGGCTGACCCTCGCGTATATAACGCCGGATCAGGGCGCGCAGGAAATGCTGGGCCCGCTCACTGAGGGCACCTTCTGGAATCGGCTTTTTTGTCACCACGTTACATTCACCCCCTTAGGGGCCTGCCCGATGAAAAATTTAGCACTCACATAATAAGAGTGCTAACAATTAAAAGTAGCAATCAGGAACAGGAAGTGTCAAGACCGGCGCCGTTAAACAAGGTAACATGGCCGGCCGGTTGGCTGGACATTCCACCCATGCTACCTTTCGCCAACCGTATACGGGATGGAGGCGATGAGCGACAGATTCAAGCAGGTTGGGCTGGTAGGCAAGATGGGGGACCCCCAGGTTCGCGACACGCTGCTGCGGCTCCAGACCTACCTCCGCCAGCACCAACGTGAGGGCCTGTTGGAAGAGAACACCGCCACCCTGTTCGATCCGCCCCCCGACGTGCCGACCCTGCCCCTCTCCGGCCTCGGCAAGCGCTGTGACCTGGTGATCGTCGTGGGTGGCGACGGGACGTTGCTGCGGGCGGCGCGCACGCTGGCCGCCAGTGACGTACCGCTCCTCGGCATCAACCTGGGCCGGCTCGGTTTTCTGGTGGACGTATCGCCCGATGACATGCGGGAGATCCTGGACCAGGTGTTCGCCGGCGACTACGAGGAGGAGCAACGTTGCCTGTTGCACACCCGGATCGGCGAGCGCCCCGACCAGGGGCCCACCACCCGCGCCCTGAACGATGTGGTCGTCCACAAATGGAACAGTGTGCGCATGATCGAATTCGAGACCTACATCGACGGCCTCTTCGTCAACGCCCAACGTTCCGACGGTCTGATCGTCTCCTCCCCCACCGGCTCCACGGCATACGCTTTGTCGGGCGGCGGCCCCTTGCTGCACCCCTCGCTCAACGCGCTGGTTCTGGTGTCGATCTGCCCCCATACCCTGAGCAACCGCCCTCTCGTCATCAGCGGCGACAGCGTGATCGAGATCCGCGTCGCCGACCGGGACCGGGAACATGTACGGGTCGCCTGCGACGGCCAGTCCAATCTCACCCTTTCCGCGGGTGAAACCGTACATATCGAGAAGGATTGCCATCCGGTGCGCCTGCTCCACCCACGCGGGCACGACCACTACCAGATCCTGCGCGCCAAACTGGGCTGGGGCGAACATCCCACCAGCGGCGCCTGATGCTGGTTCATCT
>JALSTP010000039.1 GCA_026983675.1 Sedimenticola sp. | reverse complement strand
GTGCGACCGGAAAAAAAACAATAATGCCACTGATCTTCATGGGGTTGGCAATACGCGTTTTCAAGGTCGATGCGGGGCACACGTCGAGCGCAGGAACGCCAGCGTGGCCTGCCACGCCTCCGCGGTGGCCGCGGCGTCGAAGCGTGGACTCGATGGGTTGGTGAAACCATGGGCGGCATCGAGCTGGAGGGAATGGGTCTGCTGTCCGGCGTCCTTCATCGCCTGTTCGAAGGCGTGTTGTTTCTCCGGCCAGGTGCGTTCCTGGGTGGCATAGATGACGAACACCGGCCCGCCAAGGCGCCGCAGCCGTTCCACATCCGTCTCCATGCGGCTGAAGGCGACCACCGTGGCGATCACCGCGTCGGGGCGCAGCATGGCGGCGTGCTGGGCCTCGCGGCCACCGAAGGAGCCGCCATAGGTGACCACCTTCCGCCCGCCGGTCCCCAGGTGATCGATGGCGGCGGAGAGCTTGCGGTCCGCGGTCTCCTGGTCGATCTCCCGCATCCATTGGCCCGCTTCCGCCGGATCATCGGTGGTGCGGCCATCATAGAGGTCGATGGCCAGCGCCCGGTAGCCTTCGGTGGCGAAGTCATCCGCCCACTGGCGGTTGTGCGGCAACAGCCCCCACCATTCGTGCAGGATGAGAATGGCGCAAGGGGCCGCCTCCGGCCCCGCAATGTAGCCCGAGAAACGTTCGCCATGGGCGGTGGTCAGGGTAATGGTCTTGCCGTCGTTCATGGAGAGTCCTCCTCGATTGTCGTCTGGGGTCTGTGGTTATTAACCCGGCAACGATATATATCGCATTCAGGGCTTCAGGCAGGCGCCGGACCCTATGATATTCAAAGACAGGCCGCGGCGTGCCGGCCCACAGGCTGCGTTGCCCCATCTTGCTGTAGGGTGGCTACAGCGGCGATGGGGCGCCTTGCTGCGAACCGGCACGCCACGGCTGAATACGATATACAATTGTTGCCGGGTTAATAGCGAAAGTCCCCCCACAGGGCCTGGATGGCGGCGAGGGCGGCAAGGGGGGCGGTCTCGGTGCGCAGGATTCGGGAACCAAGGCGCACGCCCTTGAAGCCGGCCCTGTGAGCGGACTCCCGCTCATGCGTCGCCAGTCCCCCTTCCGGCCCCACCAGCAGGGTGAGGGCCTTCGCAGGCGGGGGCAGTTGGGGCAGGGGCTGCTCAGCGCGGGGGTCGAGCAGCAATCCGCCAGAGTGCGCCTGCCCGATCCACGCCGCGAAATCGAGGGCCGGATGCAGCGTGGGCAAGCGCCGGCGGCCCGACTGCTCGCACGCGCCGATGACCACACCCTGCCAGTGGGCCAGGCGTTTCGCCAGCCGCTTCGCCTCCAGGCGCACAACGCTGCGCTCGGTAAACAGGGGGGTGAGGGCGTTGACGCCCAGTTCCACCGCCTTCTGGAGGGCAAAGTCCATGCGCTCGCCGCGGGAGATGCCGATGCCGAGATGGATAGACAGCGATGGGGCCGGTTCCAGGCCGGATGCGCTGCCCACCTCCACCACGGCCCGCTTCCCTTCAGTGGCGGCCAGGCGCGCGGCGTAGTCCCGGCCGTTGCCGTCGAACAGCACCACCTCGGCGCCCATTTTGAGGCGCAGCACCCGCAGCAGATGACGGCTGGGTCCAGGTTCCAGCACGAGACGGCGGCCGGTGACAAGCGGTTGGAGGGTGTGGAGGCGGGGGCGGCGCATGTCAGTCGCGGGTGGCGAGGTCGATGCCCGTGGCGGCGATGCGCGCCAGGGTGTGGATCTGTTCCGGCGTGATCACGTAGGGCGGCATGAAGTAGATGACGTTGCCCAGCGGCCGCAGCAAGGCCCCTTCCTTCAGCGCGTGCCGGTAGACGCGCAGGCCGCGCCGCTCCTGCCAGGGGTAGGGCGTGCGGGCCGCCTTGTCCTTGACCATCTCGATGGCCAGGATCATGCCGGTCTGACGCACCTCGGCCACGTGGGGGTGGTCTTCGAGCGGGGCGGCCGCCTCGGCCATCACCCGCGACAGTCTGTGATTGTGCGCCAACACATCGTCGTGCTCGAAGATGTCGAGGGTGGCCAGCGCGGCGCTGCAGCCCAGCGGATTGCCGGTATAGCTGTGCGAGTGGAGAAAAGCGGTGAGGCTCTCGTAGTCGTCGTAAAAGGCCTGGTAGATGGTCTCGGGGGTGAGCACCACCGAGAGCGGGAGGTAACCGCCGGTGAGCCCCTTGGACAGGCACATGAAGTCGGGTGCGATGCCGGCCTGTTCGCAGGCGAACATCGTGCCGGTGCGGCCAAAGCCCACCGCGATCTCGTCGGCGATGAGGTGGATGCCAAGCCGGTCGCAGGCGGCGCGCAGTAACTGGAGGTAGCGAGGATGGTGCATGCGCATGTTGCCCGCGCACTGCACCAGCGGTTCCACGATCACCGCGCTGATCTCGTCGGCGTGTTGCTCCAGCAGTGCCGCCATCTCCTCGAAACGGCGTTCCGCCACTTCGGCGCAGGATTCCCCGGGTTCCCGCTCGAAACAGTCGGGGGAGGGGGCGGTGAGCACCTCCATTAGCAATGGTTTATAAGTCTCCTTGTAGAGCGCCACGTCGCCTACCGCCAGCGCGCCGAGGGTCTCGCCGTGGTAGCTGTTGGAGAGGGTGACGAAGCGGCGCTTCTCCGGCCGGCCGCTGTTGCGCCAATAGTGGTAGCTCATCTTCAGCGCCGCCTCGATGGCGGAGGAGCCGTTGTCCACAAAGAAACAGCGCGTTAGCCCCGGCGGCGTGACCGCCACCAGCCGCTCCGCCAGCCGGATCGCCGGTGCATGGGAGAACCCGGCCAGCAGCACATGCTCCAGTTCTCCCAGTTGCTGGGTGATCGCCGCGTTGATGCGCGGGTTGGCGTGGCCGAACAGGTTGACCCACCAGGAGCTGATGGCATCGATATAGCGCCGGCCGTCGAAATCCTCCAGCCACACCCCCTCGCCGCGCCGGATGGGGATCAGCGGCAGCCACTCGTGGTCCTTCATCTGGGTGCAAGGGTGCCAGAGGACGTTCAGGTCACGGTGGGCGATGTCGTCGTTACCGGTCATGGGGTCCACCCTGTTGAGAGGAGCCAAAAAGGGTATCATACGAGGCAATCGAACGGCGCGGCGGGGGGCCGGGCCGAGAGCAGTCAGGAGAAGACAGATGGGTAAACACATCGGCATCCTCACCGCCGGCGGCGACAGCCCCGGCCTGAATGCGGCCATCCGCGGCGTGGGCAAGACGGCGCAGAGCTATTACGACATGCAGATGATCGGTTTTCGCGACGGTTTCCGCGGGCTGGTGGAAAACCGCGTTATGCGCTTCGGCCCCGAGACCTTATCCGGCATCCTCACCGTGGGCGGCACCATCCTCGGCACCAGCCGCGACAAGCCCCACAAGATGCTGGTAGGTGGCAAGGTACAGGACATGACCGACGCCATCGTGGAGAACTACAAGGCCAACCATCTCGATGCCCTGATCTGCCTGGGCGGCGGCGGCACCCAGAAGAACGCCCTGCGGCTGATGGAAAAGGGGCTGAACATCATCACCCTGCCCAAGACCATCGACAACGACGTCTACGGGACCGATGTCACCTTTGGCTTCGACACCGCCCTGGGCATCGCCACCGACGCCATCGACCGCCTGCACAGCACGGCCCACAGCCACCACCGCATCATCGTAGTCGAGATCATGGGGCATCGCGCCGGCTGGCTGGCACTGGGGGCGGGCATCGCCGGCGGCGCCGACGTGATCCTGATCCCCGAGATTGCCTACGACGTGGAAAGCGTGGCCGACGCCATCCGCAAGCGGGTGCGTTCCGGCAAGAACTTCAGCATCGTGGCGGTGGCCGAAGGGGCGATGCTCAAGGAACAGGCCGAGGCGGTGCAGAAGGCGGAAGCCAGAAAAGAGACCGCCGAAAGCAAGGCGGAGAAAAAGAAGGCCAAAGAGAAACTGGCCGAACTGCACATCCAATACGCCGACAACACCCTCAGGCTCTCGCGCCAGCTCGAGGAACTGACCGGACTCGAATCCCGCGTGACCATCCTCGGCCACTTGCAGCGCGGCGGCACCCCCTCCGCCGCGGATCGCCTGCTCGCCACCCGCCTCGGCACCGCATGCGCCGATTTGATCAACGAAGACCACTACGGGGTCATGGTGGCTGCCCGCGGCGAGGGGTCCGAACCGGTGCCGCTGGAAGAGGTGGCGGGCAAGAAGAACCTCATTCCGCCGGACCACCCCTGGATCGAGACCGCCCGCCGGGTGGGCACCAGCCTGGGGGATTGACGCAAAGACGCCGGCACAGAAAGAGCAAGGAAACGCCGGATTGCCGGGTTAATAATAACGTGACAAAACGCCCTGACCCCATGTTCTATAAGTCCCCGAACCGTCTGATGCGCGCGGCGCAGAGGTAGAGCAGGATGATGGCCAGCATCCAGGGTGATGTGGCGCCGGATCCACCGCCGCTGTTTTGATCGCCACTGTCTGACGGGGACGAGGTGTTGCCGCCGGATGAATTCTGGACGGTGACGCCACCCTGTGAATTTTCCGCCAGCATGGCGCTCCCTCCGGCCTCCGTCAGGCAGACGCGCCAGCGGTAATCCCCGCCGGCGGGGGTGTCGGCCGGGAGGGTGAGTGAGAGATGCGCCGTGTTGGAACCACTGTCGACAGGA
>JALSTP010000038.1 GCA_026983675.1 Sedimenticola sp. | reverse complement strand
CTGTCGGATTTAGGATTAATCTACTGCGCTGATGGGAAAGCGGTCCATTTTTCCTCGATTTTTCGTTGCATAGGCCCACTATGCGCCTCAAAATCGAGAAAAACTGGCCTCGCTTTCCCACCATGCTTGCGACGATCACCTAAACCCGACAGACTCCTAGCATAGACTGTGACAGCAGTTATACTGCTGCGCCATTGGCCGCCCAGTATACCCTTTTCTGACCCATTGTGGGGAGATTCGAAGAGCCGCGTGGGGGTAGACGGCCGCTAACAAAGTGATCCGGGGGCTGTGGTTATGGTGAGAATAGAGATCGATGATGCAAGTGTAAATTTCTGTGGTGCTCAACTTGGAGATAAAAATTCTTCCATATTGGACGATAACATGGATTAGTGTGGCATGGGTGCTGAATGGAAGCATGGAGTCGTAGAATAAGTCAATGAATAACAAGAGAATATGTGTACTTTCTTTCCGCTCCAGGAATAATCTGGCGGCGCGTTGTGTGGATTTCGAGTTCGAAGACGTCATCGGGTCGATCGATGACATCGATCTGATCACGATTGAGCAAGGTTTTGGCTTTTCTCCCCGGAAACGGGTGGTGAACCAGCTGAGTCGGCATGTTTCACCCTGGTTTACACGCTTCAGCCCGAGTTTGACCCGGGTCTCCCTGAAAAAAAACTATGATCTTTTTGTGGCCTTTTGCCAAGATATCACCGATCTCCTGATGGTGAACTCCATACGTAACTGGAAACAGCGTAGCGGGATGTCGATATGCTGGATCGATGAGGTATGGGCTGCGGGCGTTGTGAAGAACAGAGCGCTCTGCAATCGGCTGTTGTCTCGGTTCGATCATGTCATCATAGGCTGCAGCGGCGCGGTCAATACCCTCCAGGCGGAGGCGCAACGACCATGCATCTATCTACCACCAGGCGTGGACACACTCAAATTCAGTCCCCCGGCCACCAATGGTCCGGAGCGGAATATCGATGTGTACAGTATCGGCCGGCGACCCCTTTTGTTGCATAATCAGCTCCTTGGGATGAAACGGTCGAAGAATATCACCTATCTCTATGACCAGTCGTCGAATGGCCCTTTGTTCGTCCGGGATTATCTACGGCATCGGGCTACCATGGTGTATAACCTTCAACGATCGAAATACTTTATCGTCTACCCGGCGAAATTCGATGCGCCCTGGCAGACGCATCAGCAGGTCGAATTTGGGCCGCGTTTCTTTGAAGGGGCTGCGGCGGGCGCGGTGCTTATAGGTCAGCCGGCGGCATCGAAGGTGTTTCGTGATATCTTTGACTGGGAGGATGCCGTGATTTCCCTGCCGGAGGAAGAGCATGAACTCACGGCGCTATTCGATGAATTGGAGTCAGATACCAAACGAGTCGATCGAATTCGCAGAACCAACATGCGGCACTGTTTTCTCAAACACGATTGGCTCTATCGCTGGCAGGAGATTTTGGATATCGCTGGCATGCAGCCCTTGCCGCAGTTCGAAAAACGCAGGCAGGAGCTTGTTCAGTGTGCGGAGAATGTCTCTGACAGTGCGGTCTCTCCATGACGAGCGTGCGCTGAACCGTGTTCTCTATCCCGGTCGGGATCAGAAATAGGATCGCGGCAAACATCTTTTTCTTTTCGCGCCGGTTATCGAGGCGCCATGCGATGGGGAAAAGCATGTGTCTGTGGGGATGCCGTCGTGCGTGGGGAAGTCGGCTGTGGTAATCAATTATGCGGGGTTGGCAGCGCAGGCGTCGCCCTTGCCGGTTTGGGGATAATGGGACATGGCGGTATCGCTGAAGACCAAAAGCGAAAGGACCTCTCCACTCGCGTGGCTGGGCGCTGTTATCGAACGGATATTGCCTGTTGTGACGTTCCTGACGGCGTTGGGGACCTTTGTGCGATTCGGTGTGGACCCCCTTGCCTGGCTTGCCGTCTATGGGATGACGACCTATCAGGTCGCGATGAATTTCGACAAGTTCAAGGAGGCGTTCATATCGTCATGGATCGTGTTTCTGGTGCCGTTGCTTACCTTGATTTCCACGTTCTGGAGCGCCGCGGCAGGGCATACCATGTCGGTTTCGATCCAGTTCATCTTTACCACGATGTTTGGTTTGTGGCTGGGGGCCGTATATAGCCCTCGTCAGATTTTCCGCGCGTTGGCCATAGCGGCCGCTGTTGGTGTGATCGCCTCTGTCATCAATGGGCAGTTGCAGTTCATAAGCGCATACAGCAACTATGATGGCTTCTTTGTCGGTATTTTCACGCAGAAAAACGTCTTGGGGCGTGTCATTGTTCTGTTGAGCGTGAGTCTCTTCGTCGTGAGTATCGCAACGCGCAATCTGCTTGTGTTTACCATTGGCGCAATGCTCGTGGTCGCGCTTTTCTTTCCTTTGAATGCGGCCGAGTCGGCAACATCGTTGGTCATGTATTTGTTCGTACTGACTTTTCCAGTGGTATGGCTCTTTGTGTCAGGCAGCGAGTCGATGCGTCTTGTCGTCGTGCTCAGTGCCGTGGGCGCCTTGCTGTTGGGGCTGGGAGTCACCGCCGTTGTCGACATCGATCTGGTGAACAAGGTGCTCGCAAAACTGGGGAAGGATTCCACTCTGACGGGTCGAACCTATATCTGGTCAGTGGGGTGGCAGATGGTGCAGTGGAAACCCATCCTTGGACTTGGTTTCGATGCATTTTGGTTCGGTGACACCTTCGATGAGCCCGCATTGATCGCAGAGGCCTACGGAGAGGCGATCAACGGTTTCCACAATGCCTTCCTGGAAGTGTTGGTCTCGCTGGGGATCGTGGGCGAAATTGCCTTTATAGCGACGCTCCTCGCGGTACTGTTTCGGGTATTTCGCTGGTTGTTCGCGGAGCGATCCGTGGAGAGTCTGGGTGCGGCGTATATCCTGACGATCATGTTTATAATGAGCTTCGTTGAAATCATAGGATTCAGAAATCACGATATAAATCATATTCTTATGGTCATGTTTTATGCTATGGCCTACTATCGCCTTCACGGCCGCAACACGAGCAGACAACCGGCATGAATCGGGACAGAGTGTCTTCGGTATGTGCTTGTAATACGACTCCGCGTGTATTTATTCCCCGTTGTCCGGCGGCTCACCTCCAAAATGTATCGTTGAATCACAGCATCTCTTTCGGCGGGATAGGGGCAATGTGGGGATGAGCGTCAAGAGATTGGTGCTCAATGCATCGGCGTTGTCCGGTGCAAAGATCCTGGCGATGGCCTCCCAGTTTCTGGTATTGCCGATCATCGCCCGCTATCTCCCGCCGAGCGATTTTGGTCTTGTCGCCGTTGCGATGATCTTTGTCACTTTCACCATGGCCGTGACGGATGCGGGTTTGGGCAGTTCTCTGGTGCGCACCCGGCACTATGATGTCGAGGTGTGGTCGAGCGCTTTTTGGTTCGTCGCGGGGCTTGGGCTACTGTTGAGCATCCTCCTGGCCGCAATATCCCCTCTTGTGGCGTGGTGGTTCGACGCGGCCGAAGTCCAGCCTTTACTGCTTACGCTTGCGCTGGTGCCCCTTATGCAAGGCCTCCTTGCGGTGCCACAGGCAGAGATGCAGAAAAGGGGCGCCATACCGCAGATTGCCTTGGGCGAGACACTGGGGACCTTTGCAGGGTTTGGGGTCGCAATCTGGATTGCGGTTAAGGGGGGCGGCGCATGGGCACTCGTGGCCCAGCAACTGACCTTCTGGCTGATCAGGGTGATTGTTGTAGCGATGTCGACAAGATTTCGGTTACACCGAATGTTTGTCTGGCATGTGCTGGGAGAGCATCTCCGTTTCGGACGTGACACGGTGGGGTTCGCCTTGGTCAATTTCACATTGCGGCAATCCCATACGCTGGTGATCGGCAAGTCACTGGGCCCCCATGACCTTGGTGTCTTTACCATGGCATCGCGCTTTTCCTATCTTCCAAGCGATGTGGTGGGTGGGCCGGTCTTTTATTCGCTGTACGCGCATTTGGCGGCAATGGCGGGTGACCGGGCGGCCATGCGGCATATGATTTTGTCGATCTCGCGGTTGTTGGCGATCCTTATTTTCCCGCCCATGGCCCTTGTTGCCGCGGGAGCCGAGTCGTTTTTCACACTGTTCCTTTCTGAGAAGTGGACTTCAGTCGCGCCGATTTTTGTTTTGATTGCGCCGGCAGGCGCCTTGCAGGGGGTGGTGGTGTTGTACGGTACGGTACTGATGGCCACCGGACATACGCGTCGTCGGCTCCGTATCATCCTGGAGATGGCGATCTACTGGATCATCTTGCTACTGATTTCTGTTTGGTTCGGACTCGAAGCCGTGGCGGTTGCCTATACGTTCTGGTATCTGAGTTATCTTCCACGCCTGACCCGTTTGTTCCTCAGCGCCATCGACTGCACACGGCGTCAGTATATGGACGTGCTTTGGGTGGCTGCAATCGTCGCGGTGAGTGCGGCGTGTATCCATGTAGGGATGACCTTGGCGCTCGCATTGGATGGGCGGCAGGAAATGTTGATTCTGGTTGGCGAGGTCTTGCTGGCGTGGGGGGGCGCGTTTCTGCTGGAGCGCCAAAAGATACTCAACGATCTGCGCTATCTACGTCAGGTGCTGGCGGCCTCCAAAACACGGGGAGGGTGATTCCTGGCCCGTATTCCACTCGGTCGGAAAATCCCCTGTGTGGACAAGGATCAAGAAAGGGCGCGAGCGATTTCATGAATAATCCGGGCTAGGGGGTCAGCGGTCGTGGTCGCGGTATTCTTCGTACGTCATTCCGAATACAGCGGTCACGAATCCCGCGCCACGGCACATGATACGGAGGAAATCGAAGGTGTCTGTACGGCCGACTAGCCGCGTTGGCAAGAAGGCGAGACTGCCGGCGGCGCCGAGCAAGGAGCGGTAGATGCCGCGGCTGAGGACTTTCATCTGTGCCCTTTCCTTGCCGGATGATTCCCGTGTTTCGAGTAATCCTTCGGTATTTCCCGTTCGATACCAGCGTTTGAGCCACCATGAGAGTTTCATGCGTTCGGGGCCTATACATTCATAGACGACGGCCTTGCGCGCAAATACAGTGAGTCCGCCATGCTCGCGAATGGCCTTGAAAAAGGCTGTGTCTTCTCCGCCCGTGAGCGCGAAGAAAGGGTCGAAACGCAAATTCAGCTTGCGAATGCAGTCCATTTTCACGAGGACATTGGTCGTATGTCCATAGGAGATTGGTTTGCGATCGGGGAACGCCACGACCTCCACATAGCCACCATCGGCGATCCACTGGGGCGGGGGGTGATGAAACTTGGCTTCCACCGCCCCGATGACCGCGTCCGCGCCGGTTTCCTGTGCCACGTCGGCAAGCTCGCGCATCCAGTTTTTGTCCAGAATGACGTCATCGTCGGTAAAAGCGATGAAATCGTCGCCTTGTTCCAAGGCATTATCCAATCCCCTGTTTCGCGGGTAGCTGATGCCTCGCTCAGGTTCATGGAAATAGATGAGCGGCCACCGATAGGTAGAGGCGCGTTCTTCTACATAACTGCGTGCATTGCCGTCCTCGCTGTTGTCCGCGATGACGACGCGCAGGGCAAGATGGTCGGGTACATCCTGCTCTACGATCCCGTCGAGAACGGCTTCGAGCCCTTTCGGACGGTTATAGGTGGCGATTGCAATTACAATACGGGTTTTGTTTTCCATAAGGTTGTGTTACTGCAGACCCGGCGAGTCTCACATGGTTATCAGGTTTCGGCAGTATGGCCCTTTCGCTCATCATGACTAAGGCGATACTACCATTGTATTTGCTCCTGCGCTAACCGCCCGTGACTCTTTTCTAAGTCAAGTTTATTCAACATGTTATATTATGTTTTTAGAAAAATAATTATTTTGGTTCCGGGGCGTGCTCCATGTCCTGGATCACGTTTTTTCTATCCGGTAAGAGTTGATCGACCAGGTGGCGGACCTCATTGCTGTCCGTCACGAAGTCAGAACGCGGTCTCGACAACAATGCCCGTTTCCGGTCGGCGATTTCTTTACGATCCACTTGGCGAACGAAGTCGATCAAGCTCTGATGCGCCCGGTCGGGGAGGGTGTATCCGAGTTGGCGTTGCTCCACCACACGGCCAGTCTCCGTGCCGGCAATGGCAAGGGACAGGGCGCCGAAGTAACTGCCTTCATAGATGCGGTTCGGCAATAGCCAATCCGAGTTGTGGCCGCTCCACGAGAGTTCCTGGGCCCAGACAAAATCCACGTTGGCGTAAGCGTTCTGCAAACCTTGCGGCCACTCATAGGGGCCGACGTATTCGATATTGTCGAAAGGCGCTATCTGCTCCATAAAATCGGGGATCAGAAATTCCGAGATGATGCCATGGAAGCGAAGTTGTACCCGGGCGCCTTCCGCGGCCGCCAGTGCCTTAAGCGTATCGAGCGTCTTTTGGCAACGCAGGATGCCGATCCAGGCGACGACGACAGGCTGATCCGCGCGCTTTGCGGAAATCGATTCGGGCTTGGGGCGTTCCACAATCTGGTCGTGGAAATAGAGCTTGTTTTCGATCAATGCATAGGGGCCGTGGAAGCCTTGAACGGGCTCGAAATATTCCCGCATGAAACCGGGAGAACTGACGACGAGCAGATCGGAGTGGCGCAGCATGAGCCGTTCCAGTGAGCGCAGGGCACGGGATGCAAGACCCTCCCGGGTCATGGCCTCATGGACATCCAGACACTCATAGACCACCCGGGGTTTACGGGTGCGCGCAAACAACAGGCCCACGAAGGCGAGCGCCAGCATGTCCAGATTTCGGGCGTAGACAATGTCCGCTTGCCGCAGAAGGCGGCGATTCCGAAAGGTCCGCCAAAGCGCGCGCAAGAGCGTGACGATGCGTTGGGCATGTTTGCAGTGCTCCACCATGCCGAGATCCACATTAGGCCACGCGGGGCCGGGTTCCGCCGGTTCGCCATCCCGGCGAAACATGAAGCCAGTGACGTCGACGCCGGCATCCATGAAGGAGAGCGTTCGGCGGACGATGGCGGCATCCTTGCGGTTATGGCCGAAGAAGACCAAACGGGCGATGGGCTGTGCAGGTATATCTTTCATCATGGGCTACGGTCGATGATCAACGGCTCTTGGCCGGGGTCCAGGTCTGATAGGTGCGGCCGCGATAAGCTTCGAGCATGCCGATCGCGGTGGCGATGATTGCGCGTACGACCTCGTAGAGGGTGACAAAAACCGGCACACCAAGAGCGCCGAGCAACCAGAACAGTCCCACGCCGCCCGCGATAATCGCAAACGCTTGTTGGGGATATCCAAGGCTCCAGCCGCCTAAATAGAAGAAGAACAGGCTGGCGAGCAGAAACACGGCGCCCCACCAGCGCAAGATCTTGTGGGAGAAGAACTTGAATCGGTCGATGGCCGATATGTCGCGTAGCTGGGGCAGCAGATGCCAATAGGTGGCGACCGAACCGCATGCGATCCGCCGTTTACGGTTGAATTCCTCGTGGCTGACGCCGACGGAGCGCTCATAGGCGATGACGTCTGGCGCCGACACGCAGCGCTGGCCATCGAACAATACCGAGATGGAGGCGGCGAGGTCGTCTACCAGATGGGCCGGGATCTCGGGGTAGCCCGGTGCGCGCCGGGCAAAGATGGAACCATCGGCCCCCATGGTGGAGCCCGATTCAGACTCCAGCCGTTTGATGTGCTCTTCCAGTTTCCAGTAGAGACCACCCACCTTCGCCGTAGGCGTCTCGCTTTCATCGTCGTCCGAGATATACAGCAGGGTGCCGGCAACGCAGCCGATCTCCGGGTTGGTGAAGTATTGCAACAGCCGGTTCAGGCTGTCCGGTTCCAGGATGACATTGGCATCCATGAAGATCAGGATGTCCGCATCGGTCATGGAGACCAGTCGTTGCATGCCGACCACCTTTCCCGTGCGGGTGGTGCCGATCACCGGCCGCAGGATATCGGCGGCAGATTCCAGCAGTTCATTAGTGCGGTCGTCGCTGCAATCGGAATAGACCAGAATATCCAGATCGGGACGCACTTTTTTCAAGGCGCGGAGGTTTTCAATCTTCTCCGGGAGCGATGCTTCCTCGTTGTAGGCGCAGAAGAGCAGGGCGGCCTTCATCCCTTCCGTATGCGCATTCTCCGGTGGCAGATAGGGCCGTCGCGGAAACCACCTCAGGATCAGCGGATAGAAGACGTAGGGATAGAGAAACAAGATCAGCGATATGGCGCCGAGCCCAAACCATAACCACGCCAGATTCATGTTTCTTCCCCCTGGCGACAGGGCGGTCGTTGTGTCCCGAGTGTATTCGTCATAATACAGAGTCTTTGGTTTTAGCCAACGGTTTTTTCTCCATCTGTGGTATATCCCCTATCCTCAGTTCTGGAGATATTATCTCGCGCTCTATTTGGGTCAAATCCAGCGCGTCCACGCCCGGCACAGGGCCGTTTTTACCCCGATGTCGAGATGGCACGGCCTGCCCCCTCACAGCAATGCTGTCGAGCCTATATTGTCGGCATTCCGAGACGATCCTGAAGTTTTTTAGGGGGGGGAAGGCGGGCCGCAGCTTGGTGACTCGTCATGGAGAAGGTATTGAATTCAAAAGGATACGGCGATCTGGCGTCGTCGTCGATGGAATATTTGTGACGTCTTGTGACAAAGTGATCTTGAGTGGTGAGTGGATTACCGGCCATGTCCCCTTGCGTTTCAGCGCGGGGCCATCGTCTCCCTGGAACACGACATAGCTGTATTTGCCGTAATGGGGGAGTTTGTGGCTCAGCCCCGCGATGTGCGAGGCATCTTTACCGGCGATCCAGGCAATGGATTGTGCCGTCTGAGGGGCGCGAATCACCAGGGCCACACTATTGTCGCCGGTCGTCACGTGCTCTCCCTCTATTTCAACGCCATCAGGGCCGATCGAATATGCTTTGTCCGTCGTCCCCACAGAGAGGCGGGGGATAAACCGGTTATCCCGGCCGAGCAGCCAGACGGGCCGGTCGTTGGGGAGTCGGTCGAGTTGATCATCGCGGATGATATGCAACCCGGGCTGGCCCCGTTTCCAGTCCTTCGCCAGCTGCTGATAGGCCTGCAACAGGGGACGCGGCGCCTTTGCCGGAAGCAGAATGAGCCCACGCGCCGCGCCGAACATGTCGTTGAGCACAGGGGGGGCTTCACCGGGGGCGAGTTGGCGGAACAGGTCGAAGGCGGGGTCGATGTCGAGCCGCATGGGCCGTGTGTGGCTCTTGAGCAGGATGCGGCTCTCGCGTCCGGTCATCGTGATGTGTTCCCGCAGCGGGTGGGTCCCCTCACGGTAGAGCACGACCGGAACCCGTAACACAAAAGGGGCGGAGGATTGGGTCTGTACCAGCCGCGCTTTGACCTGGAAACCCGTGCCGGCCTTCTCCACTTTCGTGTCCTCGACCGCCAGTGCCGGGGCGCCGACACGCTGTATCCACTGCCTGAAGAAAGAGGTCAGCGAGGTGCCGCTCACAGTCTCGAACGCCGTTCGAAGATCATCAAATCCGGCCTGTTTGAAAAGGTTGTCTTGGTAGAATCGTCGCAGACCGGCGATGAAGATTTTGTCGCCGATGCGCCGTCGCAGCATGTGAAACACCATCAGCGCCTTGTCATAGCCCACGGCCTGCGAAGCGCCGCTATGCCGGCTGCGGAAGGCGGAAAGGGGGAAGTCCTTTTCCTTGCCCACAAAGCTGGCATAGCGTTGCAGGGCCTCACGGCGATACACCGCTCCCGTGCCATGACGCTCTTTCAGCGCATAGTCCGCCAGATAGGCAGTGAGCCCTTCCGACCAGTTGCCATGCGCATAGTCCACGTAGACGCCATTACCCCACCAGTTATGCAGGATTTCGTGGGGATAGGACGAATAGAGGATGAACGGCAGACGGATTACCTGGGGGCCGAGGAGGGTGAACGAGGGCATGCCGTAGCCGGTCTCCCAGAAATTTTCCACCAGGGCGAACTTGGCATATGGATATGGGCCAATGAGCCTGCTGTAGAGGGCGATGTATCGGTGCGTTGCGTTGAGGTAGCGCTGGGCCAGGGCATCGTCGGTCTCACGCAGATAGACCTGGGTCTCCGGCGTCGCCTTGCGCTCGCGATAGAGGCGGAAGGGCGCGGCGACCAAGTAGATATCGTCCTGCGGCCGGTCCACGCGCCAACGGACGGTTTGGTGGTTGTCGTTGGGCTCCAGGGCAGGGCCTTCGCCCTGGCTGACCGCCAGCCATCCCTTCGGCACATGGACCTTCATGCTAAAGGTCTGCAGGGTGTTGGGGATCTGTGGGTACCAGCCGCTGTTTCCATCCAGGAAGACGCCGTCGCCGTCGATGATCCCGCTCGTCATCCGACGGCGCTTGCCCATGCTCTCATTGTGGGTTTCCAGGGGCGCGTGAATTTTTCCGGCATAATCGAGAGTGACCGTGCGGCCATCCGAGCTTTGCAGGGTATAGCGTTTGAGTGGTGTTCCGCTTAGCAGATTTTTGATAGTGTCGGCGCTCAGAGTGCCGCCTTCGACCCTCGGCTTCATGGCACGATGCAGCCATAGGGGATGCGGTTGATCGTCCGGCAGGGTGATGTGATCCACCACGTGGATCCGCGCTTCCGCGGGGACGAGTTGGATCTGCATGTCGTGGTGAACCATCGCATCTGCCAGGACCATAGCGGGGAAGAGGCTCGACAGCGTTGAGAACAGGAACCGGTGCAATGGCATCATGGTCGAAAGGCTCATAGAGTTGGATGACAGCGCATATCATCATCCAAAGCCCTTTTCTAATCAAAAGGAAATCCACCTTGCAGATCAATCGAATCGTTTATGAAACCCTTGCCGGACTCATCCTCGTGCTGGCCGTGGGCGGCGCCGTTGCGGCGGAAGGGGAGGGCAGGGGTGCCGCCCCGGCCGACAGCAATGAAACGGCGGTGCTCGACCTCCATGCGCTGTCGAAGATGGATGCCCTCATCCGCAAGCTCACCGATGAACAACTGGTGTGCGTCGGGGAGAACCATAACCGCTATGACCATCATCTGAACCAGCTCGAGATCATCCGTGGTCTGTACGCCCACCATCCGGATCTCGTGATTGGTATGGAGTTCTTCCAGCAACCGTTTCAAAAATATCTGGACCGCTATATCAGGGGGGAGATCGACGAGAGAGAGTTTCTCAAACGTAGCGAATATTTTGAAAGGTGGCGGTACGACTACCGGCTCTATCGGCCCATCCTCCGGTTTGCCCGCAAGCATCACATCCCGGTGATTGCGCTCAACATCCCGGCGGAGATCACAGAAAAGGTGGCGAGGAAGGGGCTTGGCAGCCTCACGGCAGAGGAGCGTCGACAGATACCCGCCAGTATCGATCACAGCAACAAGAGCTATGAAGCGCGAATCAAAAGGATCTATGCGCGACATCCTCAAGGCAAGGACCGTCATTTCAAGGATTTTCTCGATACCCAGCTGATCTGGGACGAGGGTATGGCGCAGCGGGCCGCTGGCTATTTCAAGGCGCACCCCAAAGGTCATATGGTACTGCTCGCGGGTTCCGGTCATCTGATGTATGGCGATGGTATTCCCGATCGGGTGCGGCGGCGGGTGCCGGTAAAGACGGCGGTGGTGATCAACGGCACCGACAGCGGCCTCGAAAAGGGCGTGGCCGACTACCTCTTGCTTTCGAAGGAGCGGGATCTGCCTCGTGGGGGAAGGATCGGGGTGCTGCTCGATCTTGGTGAAGATGGAGTGAAAGTGCGGGGTTTCAGTGAACACAGCGCCGGCAAAAAGGCGGGTCTGAAGAAGGGCGACCTCCTCGTTCGCGTTGCAGGTGTGCCAATCAAATCCTACAGCGATATCCGTATCGCGCTGCTGGATCACCCAGTGGGGGATGAGATCGAAGTGCTGGTGCGGCGTCATACCATCTTCATCGGCGACGAGGAGTTCAAGTACCGTATCAAGCTGCAATGATGTCCACACATGTCCCCGAGCTTCTTTCCCCCGCCGGTACCCTGAAGAACATGCGCTACGCGCTGGCTTACGGCGCGGATGCCGTCTATGCGGGGTTGCCGCGCTACAGCCTGCGAGTGCGCAACAACGATTTCCAGGCCGGGAATCTTCGAAACGGTATCGACGAGGCCCATGCCGCCGGGCGGCGTTTCTACGTGGCCTGCAACCTGATGCCGCATGGCGCCAAGCTGGCCACCTTCATCAACGACTTGGCGCCAGTGGTGGCGGCAGGGCCCGATGCCCTGATCATGGCCGATCCCGGTCTTATCATGCTGGCGCGGGAACGCTGGCCGGCGATGCCCATCCATCTTTCGGTGCAGGCGAACACCGTCAACGCGGCAGCGGTACAGTTCTGGCAGGGGGTGGGTGTGAGCCGGGTGATCCTCTCGCGCGAGCTCTCTCTTGAGGAAGTGCAGGCGATTCGTGACGCCTGTCCCGACACGGAACTGGAGGTGTTCGTCCACGGCGCGCTCTGCATTGCCTATTCGGGGCGCTGTCTGCTCTCCGGTTATTTCAACCACCGTGACGCTAACCAGGGCACTTGCACCAATGCCTGCCGCTGGGACTACCAGGTGGGTGAGGTCGCGTCCGGGGCCATTGGTGGCCAACGGCGCCACCCGGCGGCGGACGGGATCTATTATCTGGAGGAGAAAGGGCGACCGGGCGAATACATGCCCATCTTCGAGGATGAGCACGGCACCTATATCCTCAATTCGCGCGACCTGCGCGCGGTGGAACACGTCCACCGGCTGGTGGCGATGGGTATTGACTGCCTCAAGATCGAGGGGCGCACCAAGTCCCATTACTACACCGCGCGCGCCACCCAGGTCTACCGCCGGGCGATCGATGCGGCGGTGGCGGGCGAACCCTTCGATCCGGCGCTGATGGTGGATCTGGAGGGGCTGGCCAACCGCGGTTATACGGATGGGTTTTTCCAACGCCACGAGAGCCACGAGCTTCAGAACTACCGAAAAGGCGCCTCCTCCACCGACCGCCAGCAGTTCGTCGGCGAGGTATCCGGCTTCGACGCCGCCGAGGGTCTCGCCATCGTCGATGTGAAGAACAAATTCGCCGTGGGGGACCGGCTCGAACTGCTCACTCCCGCGGAAAACCGCCGGTTCACCCTGGAGCGAATGCAGGATATGGCAGGCCAGCCGATGACAGAGGCCCCCGGTGGTGGATACCAAGTGGCAATCCCATTGCCAGTTGAGGTGGATACCCTGGCGCTGATCGCGCGCGTCATCGAACCGGCGCCTGCGGGTCCGGACTGAGCGACGACGGCCGCCACGTGGCGGCGTTGTCCAGATGCACACCCATCTGCGGGTAGGGGGGAGATGCCCGTCCCGTTGAAGGCCGTTTGACCCGTTCCATCAGATCGTAGCGTACCGGCCGGTAGTTGCCGCTCTTCACCCACAGGCGGACGTTGAAGTTGACGCTGTTGTCGCCCAGTTCGCCCACGGCCACCAGCGGCTCCGGATCCTTCAGAATACGATCATCTTTCGCCAGCAGGCAGTGCAGGATTCCCTTCGCCTCGCGGATGTCATCGTCGTAACCGATACCGAAGACCATGTCGATGCGGCGGGTGTCGCGGGCCGAATAGTTGGTGATGGTGTCGTTGTAGATGCCGCCATTGGGCACGATCACCTCGCGATTGTCGCCGGTGCGGAGAGTAGTGGTGAAGACGCCAATACTTTTCACCACGTCGGCGGTGCCGCCGGCCTCCCCATAGTCCCCATTCTTGAATGGCCGGAAGATGATCAGCAATACCCCGGCGGCAAAATTCCGCAGCGACTTCTGCAAGGCCTGGCCGTGGGCCTGGCCGGCAGCGCCGGGCAGGGCAATGAGGGAGGTAGTGTTCACGCCGAGCCGGTTCAGGACGGCGATGACCACGAACAGCAACAGCACCGTGCGGGTGATGGAAAGGATGAAATTCACCTGAATGGCGACCACCTCCGCCTGCAGCAACCGGACGATGAGCCGGATCGCCCAGCGGCCGACAGACTCCTGGCCCGGATTATTCATGAAATCGCTCGCGCCCTTGCTTGATCCTTGTCCGCACAGGGAATTTTCTTTCCTCGGCAATGCAGCCCGTATTCCACTCGGTCGGAAAATCCCCTGTGCAATCATCACGGCGATTTCATGAATAATCCGGGCTCATCCTGGAAAAAAGTATGAAATCGGACTAAAGTATATTGCAAAGTACATTACAGGAGTTATCGGACATGGCAAATACGGGTCGCGACGCGGCACGACGAAGGGAGGATGAAGATACGGCTGGCCTGTCCATCGCTGAGATGGCGGAGGCCGGGCTGATGGCGTTTTTTGCCATTGCACGGGAGTGGGGGCTCAACCGCGAGCAGCAGCGCCGCCTGCTGGGCAACCCTGGCCGCAGCCGTTTCTATGCCATGGTGCGGGCGCAAAGAGGGGCGCTCTCTGATGACGAACTGGATCGGCTCAGTTATATCGTCGGCATCTATACCGCGTTGAATATCCTCTACAACCCCGAAAACACCTTGCGTTGGTTGCGCCATCCGGGCGGTTCCGATATGCCTTGGGGCGAGATGTCGCCACTGGAGTACATGCTTACTGGCAAACTGGTGGCGCTGGCCGACGTGCGGCGTTATCTCGACGCCTTACGTGGCTGATGGCGGACACCTTCACGATACCGAAGCGGGTGCGGGTGCGCTGGGTGCGCCAGCACAGGATCATTGCCACGCGCTATCCACCCATCGATCTATTCGAACGGCTCGATCTGCCAGAGGCGCAGAAGCGTGCGCTGTGGGCCTTGCAGGCGCGCACCAACCCCCGGCTGTTACAGGAGACGGGTGATGTCCGGTTGGTGAGGCCGGGGGATATGGTCTCGGGGCCGCACGCCAGTGTGGTGATGGCAGCCTTCACCCACATCGGCTTTCCCTCGCGTTTTTCGGATGGTCGCGTTGGCGTCTACTATGCGGGACGGGCGTTGGAAACCGCTATACGCGAGACCGTTTTCCATCGCGAGCGGGATGCGCGGGCGAGCGAACTGGCGCCGGACGAGTGGCACATGCGCGCCTGGATCGGTCAGGTCAGAAGGCCCCTCTACGATGTTCGCGGCGCCGGATTTGAATCATTACGGCATCCGGACCCCGCCCACTATGCCGCCCCCCAGGCGTTTGCCCGGCGTCTGCGCAAGGCAGACCCCGATGCCTGGGGACTGGTCTACCGAAGCGTGCGTCACGAAGGTGGTGATTGCATTGCCGCCTTCCGGCCGCCCGCGGTCTCGCTGCCCGTACAGGGACCGTTGTTGGTCTATGTCTGGAACGGTGAGCGGGTGACCACCGTGTACGAAAAGTCGGAACCGCTGTTTACATTTTGACGCGTGTCCCGCCCGCACTTTTCACCGCAGAGATGACACATTTCAGCGCTAATCTGAGCAGTTACAGCGCTATTTTTCTGTCTGCTGAGTCGTTACGAATTTTTGTTCAGTCGGAAACACGAGGGTATTCTGTGCGTTTACAAAAAACCTCGTGAATTCGAAGCCCTGAATGCGATATCTATTGTTGCCGGGTTAATAATAACCTGCATGTCTCTTCACCGCGCGTTCTGGGGCGACCCAAAGATGTGTGTGGGATTGTGCCTATCACAGGCACGGATATGGCGCTCCAAGCGCGTGAAAAACCGTTGGGGCACGCCAATTGTTGGAGGCGTGCTTGTTTTTGGGGAGTCAGGATGGAGGATCATGGCATCAACAAGGCGGCGGCCACGCGCCGCCCTTCGGCGATCAGAATGTTGTAGGTTCTGCAGGCGGCTGCGGTGTCCATCACCTCCAGGCCGATACCGTGTTCGATGATTGGCCGTAGGGTGGCCGGCGCCGGGAATATCTGTGTTGCCCCCGTTCCCAGTAAGGCTACTTCCAGATCCAGATCCAGAAGGCAGTGCAGGTCGTTTGCCGCCAGTTCCTGCGCCGTGCGGGGGCGCCATGCCTCTATCAGGCGCTCACGGGTGACAACCAGGCTGTGCTCCAGTGTGCGCCCGCCGATGACAACGGCGCCTGGCCGATAGGCCTGAATGAGGTTGCCCTGGATGTCGGTTTCCTGAGTGAATTTCATGATTTGACGACCTGTCTGCAACCCATTGCCCGTACTCCAGTGGATTGATTATTGGGGCCGGCTCGGGTAACTTAAATCACTTTGCCGCTGTCGTTTTTCCGTAGCCGAGGTGACTGTACCCGTGCCGATATCCGAGATGGACGATTTTCATCGTATCAAGCGTCTTCCGCCTTATGTTTTCAATATCGTCAATGAATTGAAAGCCGCCGCGCGGGCGCGTGGTGAGGATATCATCGATTTCGGCATGGGTAACCCCGATCAGCCCACGCCGAAGCATATAGTGGACAAGCTGACCGAAGTGGCGCAGCGGCGTGATACCCACCGCTACTCGATGTCGCGCGGGATTCCCCGTCTGCGCAGGGCGATCTGTAATTGGTACCGCGACCGCTATGAGGTGGAACTCGATCCGGAGAGCCAGGCGATCGTTACCATTGGATCCAAGGAGGGGCTGGCGCATCTGGCGCTGGCCTGTGTGGGGCCGGGGGACTCCGTTCTGGTGCCCAATCCCGCCTATCCGATTCATCCCTACGGATTCGTTATCGCCGGTGCCGACATCCGCCATGTGCCGCTAGTGGAGGGCGTGGATTTTTTTTCCAAGCTGCAGGAAGCGATTACCGACTCTTGGCCACGCCCGAAGATGCTGGTGCTCAATTTCCCCGGTAACCCTACCACTCAGTGCGTCGACTTGGACTTCTTCGAGAGGGTGGTGGAGATCGCCCGCGAGCACAATATCTGGGTGATCCACGATCTGGCCTACGCAGATATTGTGTTCGATGGCTACAAGGCGCCTTCCATTCTCCAGGTGCCGGGGGCGGAAGAGATCGCAGTGGAGTTCTTTTCGCTCTCGAAGAGCTACAACATGCCCGGTTGGCGGGTGGGTTTTATGTGCGGTAACAAGACGCTCGTAGCAGCCCTGGCGCGGATAAAATCCTACCTGGACTATGGAATGTTCACCCCCATCCAGGTGGCGTCCATTGCGGCGCTGGAGGGGCCCCAGGCGTGTGTGCGGGAGATTCGCGATATGTATCAGCGCCGTCGCAACGCGCTGTGCGACGGGCTGAACGCCGCTGGCTGGACAGTGGCAAGGCCGAAGGCCACCATGTTTGTCTGGGCGCCCATTCCCGAACCGTACCGGGAGATGGGATCGCTGGAGTTTTCCAAGAAACTGCTGGTGGAGGCCAAGGTGGCGGTGTCGCCAGGGATTGGTTTCGGCGAACATGGGGACGATCATGTGCGCTTCGGCCTGATCGAAAATGAACACCGGACCCGGCAGGCGGTACGCGGTATTCGCGATATGTTTCGGCGGGACGGTTTGGTATAGGAAATTGTTGAGGGGAGGCAGGGCATTGGATCCAGTCAGGGTTGGTTTGTTGGGGATGGGGACCGTTGGGGGCGGTACCGTGAGCGTATTGAGCAGAAATGCGCAGGAGATCGCACGGAGAGCCGGCCGGGGTATCCATATTTCCCATGCGGCGGCACGTGAATATGACCCCTCGCTGCCTGGCGTTTCCGATATCGACAGGATCAGCGATGATGCCTGGGCAGTGGTCGATGATCCGGAAGTGGCGATCGTCATCGAACTGATCGGCGGCTATTCGCCCGCCAAGGAACTGGTGCTGAAGGCGATCGAGAACGGCAAGCATGTGGTCACGGCCAACAAGGCGCTGATCGCCCTGCACGGCAACGAGATCTTCAGCGCCGCACAGGAAAAGGGCGTCACCGTGGCTTTCGAAGCAGCGGTGGCGGGCGGCATTCCGATCATCAAGGCGGTGCGCGAGGGACTGGCGGCCAATCAGATCGAGTGGATTGCGGGTATCATCAACGGTACCGGTAACTTCATTCTCACCGAGATGCGTGACAAGGGACGCGAATTTGCCGATGTGCTGGCCGAGGCGCAGGCATTGGGTTATGCCGAGGCCGATCCCACCTTCGATGTGGAAGGCATCGATGCTGCCCACAAGCTGACCATCCTGAGTGCTATCGCCTTCGGTATCCCCTTGCAGTTCGACAAGACCTATACCGAGGGCATCACCCGCATCGAACCCCAGGATGTCGCCTTTGCTGAGGAACTTGGGTACCGTATCAAGCACCTTGGCATCACCCGCAAGACTCCCACAGGCATCGAGATGCGCGTGCATCCCACCCTGATCCCGGAACGGCGTCTCATCGCCAATGTGGACGGCGTGATGAATGCCGTACTCGTATACGGTGATGCAGTGGGGCCAACGCTCTATTACGGCGCTGGCGCCGGTGCCGAACCCACGGCCTCGGCGGTGATTGCCGATGTGGTGGATGTGGTCCGCGCCCTGACCACCGATCCGGGAAATCGTGTGCCACACCTCGCTTTTCAACCGGACAAGCTGTCCAGCCTGGCCATTCTTCCCATGGAGGAGGTGGAGACCGCTTACTACCTGCGCATTCAGGTGCAGGATGTGGCCGGCATGCTGGCCCGGGTGGCCGGCATGCTTGCAGAAGAAGGCATCAGTATCGAAGCGGTCAAGCAACAGGAACCGGCGCCCGGCGAGAGTGAGGTGCCACTGGTGATGCTAACGCATCGGGTCCGGGAAAAACGCATGGATCGTGCGATTACGCGTATCGAGGCATTTGAGGGCATCCGGACGCCGGTGATTCGCATCCGGGTGGAGCACCTCGGTTGATCCATCCCGACTGAAAAACAGATTTGCACTCATAAGGAGGCGTCATGCCATTTCGTCCACGTTATACCGGCCTTATCAACAAGTACCGGGACCGCCTTCCTGTTCACGATGACACGCGCGTCATCAGTCTGGGGGAGGGCAACACCCCGCTGATCCGCCTGCACAATATCCAACGCGACATGGGGCTGGACGCGGATATCTATGTGAAGTACGAGGGGCTCAACCCCACTGGCTCCTTCAAGGACCGCGGCATGACCATGGCGGTCACCAAAGCGGTGGAGGAGGGCAGCCGCGCCATCATCTGCGCATCCACCGGCAACACTTCTGCGTCGGCAGCCGCCTATGCGGCGCGTGCAGGCATCACCGCCTTCGTCTTGATTCCGGACGGCAAGATTGCCATGGGCAAGCTGGCGCAGGCCATGATGCATGGCTCCGTGGTCATCCAGATCAAGGGCAACTTCGATGCTGGCATGCAGTTGGTAAAGGAGGTTGCGGGTGAGGCCCCGGTGACCATCGTCAACTCCATAAACCCCTTCCGGCTGCAGGGGCAGAAGACCGCTGCGTTCGAGATCGTCGAGGAGCTGGAGAGGGCGCCGGACTTCCATTGTCTGCCGGTGGGCAATGCCGGAAACATCACCGCCCACTGGATGGGCTATACGGAGTACCGGGACAGTGGCATCGTTAACAACGTCCCGCGCATGGTGGGTTACCAGGCGGCCGGGTCAGCGCCTTTCCTGCGTGGCCACATGGTGGACAACCCCGAGACCGTGGCCACCGCGATCCGGATCGGCCACCCGCAATCCTGGGACAAGGCGTGGAAGGTCAACGAAGAGTCTCACGGCTGGTTCGACGAGTGCAGTGACGAGGAGATCCTCGCCGCACAAAAACTGCTGGCGGAAAAAGAGGGCGTATTCTGTGAACCGGCGTCGGCCACCTCTCTCGCGGGTGCTCTGCGGGATATCCGGAGCGGCAAGATTCCGGCGGGCAGCAGGGTGGTATGCACCCTGACGGGCCATGGTTTGAAGGATCCTGACACGGCCATCAAACAGTCGACGGGTCCCATGCTCACTGTCGAGGCCCGGTTGGACGACGTGAAGCAGGCCATCCTGGAGCACCTCTGAGCGGAACGGGTACCTCAGGCCCGATCATCCATGAGCAGCGGGGGTCGTGAGCTGCACCTCGTCGTGCCTGGCCTTTTTACTCCACCCGAGGGAATGGCGGTCGGGGACATTCCCCGGGTGCCCGTGCTGGAGCGGCTGCTGGCGCGGAGCCGGAAGAGGGACGCGACCGGCCAAGGGCTCGATGCCACGATTTGCGCCCTGTTCGGCATCGGGCCCGAATCCGTCGGCCATCTCCCTACGGCGCCCTACGCCCGGCTCGCGCAGGGGGGCGACCCCGACGATTGGTACTGGGTGCATGCCGATCCCGTATTTCTGCGTCCTGATCAGGACCGTGTGCTGGTATTCGATGCCGCCGTGCTCGCGCTGACCCAGGAGGAGGCCGAAACCTTTACCGCCCTGTTCAATTCACACTTCGGGAATGAAGGGCTGCGGCTAGAGGCCCCGACCCCCACTCATTGGTACCTTCGTGTTGCGGACAGGCGCGAAGCGCGCTTTTCTTCCTTGAGCGAAGTCACGGGACGCACCATGACGCCTTTTCTGCCCCAAGGGGAGGAGGCCCGCTATTGGCGTCGTCTGTTGAACGAGACGCAGATGCTGTTTCATAACGCAGAGCCCAATCAGCGGCGGACAGAGATGGGCAGGTTGCCTGTAGGCGGGGTGTGGTTTCATGGTATGGGGGCGCTCTCGACACTCCCCTTGGTGCGATGGGGCCATGTTGTAGCGTCGAATGACTTGGCGCGGGGACTGGCTCAACACACAGGGGTGGCGGTGACAACCGACATCCAGGAAGTGGTGCAGAGCGCGAACGGGCGCGTATTGGTCGTGCGAGACGAGTTGTTGCGGCCGGTGCTGGATGTCGATGTGGCCGCGTGGCAGCAGGCCCTTGTGCAACTGGAACGCGATTTGTCGCAATGGCTGAGATTCAATCGATATCTCTCATCGGTTCCAATCTATCTATATGCTTGTGATGGCGTATGCCGCCTGTTTGATGCAACGGCCAGGAGGCAGTTCTGGCGTCGGCGCCGGCCGTTGTCGCGCTACCTGCCCGATCAGCGGTAAAAGAACCCCATAAGATGCTGCCTGATTATTAACCCGGCAACAATATATATCGCATTCAGGGCTTCAGGCAGGCGCCGGAACAAGGCGCAGTGCGCAGGCAAGGGTCGTTCCCTTGCCAAACACTGGAACGCAGGTCCGGCGCCT
>JALSTP010000037.1 GCA_026983675.1 Sedimenticola sp. | reverse complement strand
GGGCCGTGGGGCGGGCTGTAGGCGATGGCGTTGTCAAACAGATTGCCGATGATGATCTCCAGCGCGTCCCTGTCCGACCATACCTGTATATCCGCCGGAATTTCCATTGTGAACCCTTTGCCGGCGTGGGGCTCCGCCCGCCGTCTTCGAATACCTTCGATCAGCTCGGAAAGGGCAACATGGGAAGGGGGCGGCGCGGTGCTTTCCGTCTCCTCCCGGGCGAGTTGGCGGAGCGTATCCAGGATGCGCTCCATCTGCACGGTAATGTTTTCCACGTCGTCGAAGAAGGTGACGATGGTGTCCCGATCCGCCGGATGCCGTTGTGCGACTTCGGCCAGGGATTTCAGTTCGGCGAGGGGGGTGCGCAGTTCGTGGGCGAGGTCGGCGGAGAACTGTTTTTCCCGGTTGAAGGCGTTTTCGATGCGTTCGAGCAACTGGTTGATCTGGCGCTCGATGGGCGCCAGTTCCAGGCTTGGAGGGTGTTGTTGCACGATGCGTTGGTCGAGCGCCTTCTCATCGATGCGCCTGACCTGATCCGCCAGCCGGGTAACGGGCGAAAGCCCCTTGCCCACGATCCGCATGACCATCGCGGCCAGGGTCGCCAGCACCAGGAGCAGGGCGGCGGCGATCACGAGCCGGATCTTGAGGCGGTGACGCTCCAGGCTGGCGCGTTCCCGTGCATAGACCAGGGTAACCGGCTGGCTGGAGGGTGGGGAGGCGTTCCCCGCCTTTTCGGCGTCGATGTCGAGGCGGGGGACGAACCGTGTCTGCACGAGTCTGCCGGGCCGCCCATCGGGCAATTCGATATCCCGGATCTTACGCCGGTTCAAGGGGCTCTCATCATGCGGAAGATCCTTGTCGCCGAGGGATTGCGAGCGGGCAAACACGCCTTTGCCATCCAGCCATAGCTGAAAATACTGGGGGTTTTCCGGGTCCTTGAATTCCGGCATCAGGGTGTCGGTGAAATCGAATTCGATGCCCTTTTCATCCCGGTCCGTCAAGGATTCCAGGGCGCGCGCCTTGTCCAACAGGCGGGTATCGAACATCTGTTGCATCTCCCGGCCAATCATGGCGTCGAGGAGAATCACAGCACTGCCCAGGATCACCGTCGAGCCCAGGATGATGGCGACGACGAGCCGCCGGCGGATGGAATAAGGATTGGCTTGCATCGCCTGCTGCCGGGTTAATAGTAATCAACGTAGTAGCCGAACCCCCGTTTCGTTTTGATGAGGGCGGGGGCGCCCGCCGCCTTCAGTTTTTTTCGCAGTTGACTGATGTGGACCTCTATGGCGTTTTTGGAGACGCTGGCCACGGAATCGTACAGCCGGTCGATCAGCTGATCGTGCGAAAAGACCTGCCCGCGGCGCTGGACGAGATATTTGAGCAAGGAGAATTCCGAAGGGGTCAGGGGCAGGGGTTCGTCATCGCAACGGACCTCCCGCCGCAGGGTATCGATATGCAGCGGGCCGATGCCGATGGTGGGTATCCGGTCGCTGGAATGGCGCCGCACCAACGCCCGTATACGTGCCACCAGTTCATCGAAGGAAAACGGTTTCACCAGATAGTCGTCCGCGCCGAGATCGAGTCCCCGGATGCGGTCCTCGACCTGGTCCCGGGCGGAGAGGATGAGCACATTTGCCGAATTGCGTTGTTTGCGCAAAGTGGCCAGGACGGTGAGGCCGTCCATTTGCGGCAGCATCAGGTCCAGTATGATCACGTCATAGAGGTTGGATTCGGCAAAGGCCAGCGCCCGCTGACCGTCTTCCGCCTGGTCCACGGCATAGCCGAACCTGCGCAGACCGGCGCTGATGGAACGTTGCAGTCTCTCTGAATCCTCTACCAGCAGCAGTTTCATGGTTTGACGCGCTCGGCACTATCGCCGGACCGAAATGGCATCCTCAGCATATCCTCAGGTTGGTTTTCCACAATGGCGAATCGCCCATGAGGGCCCATAATGCCTTGAGGAATCGAGTATATTATACCCATGAGTCCGTCCCACTCCCCAAAACGGCCGGCAGACATCCCGTTTCTACCCCTGTCCCGCCCTGCTATCGATGATCGTGATATCGCTGCTGTGGAGGCGGTTCTGCGCTCGGGCTGGATCACCACCGGGCAGCAGGCGGCAAGACTGGAACAGGGATTTCGGGACAGGCTGGGCTGCCGGCACGCCATTGCGCTCTCCTCGGCCACGGCGGGCATGCATCTGCTGCTGCATGCCTTGGATATCGGTCCGGGCGACCGGGTGATTACCCCGTCGATGACATGGGTCTCCACCGTCAATCTCATTCGCCTGCGTGGGGCGACGCCGGTGTTCGTGGATGTCGAACGGGATTCGTTGATGACCACGGCGGCGTTGGTCGAACCCTTGATAGACGCACGGACCCGTCTGATCGTTCCGGTGCATTTCGCCGGCGCGGCGCTGGATCTTGATCCCCTGTACGAACTGGCCGGGACGCACGGAGTTCCGCTGGTGGAGGACGCCGCCCATGCGCTCGGCACTGCCTATCGCGGGGCGCCGGTGGGGATGAAGGGCACCGCGATCTTCTCGCTCCACCCGATCAAAAACATCACCACAGGCGAGGGGGGCATGTTCTGCACCGATGACGATGCCCTCGCGGAGCGTATCCGCCGGTTGAAGTTTCACGGTCTCGGCGTTGATGCCTTCGACCGGGAGACGCAGGGGCGGGCGCCGCAGGCCGAGGTGCTGGAGCCCGGCTACAAGTACAATCTGCCGGACATGAACGCGGCGCTGGGAATCGGTCAGCTTGACCGCCTCGACGCCATCAATCAGCGCCGCACGGAACTGGCCCGGCGCTATCTCGAACGCCTGGAGGGGGTGGAGGCGGTGCGGCCCCTCGTTGCACCGGCTTGGCCCCACGACCATGCGTGGCACTTGTTCGTCGTTCGCATCGATCCGGCGCGGGCCGGCATGGACCGGGACGCCTTCATGGCCGCGCTCAAGGACCGGGGCATCGGAAGCGGCCTCCATTTCCGTGCGGTGCACACGCAGAAATACTATCGTGAACAGATGCCCGTCCCGGAAGGGGTCCTGCCGAACACCGAGTGGAACTCGGAACGCATCTGTTCGTTGCCCCTTTTCCCCGGCATGACGCTGGAAGATGTGGACCGCGTGGTGGACGCCATCGAGTCCATCCTGGACGGGGAGGGGTGGTGAGTACGCTCCACCTGTCGCTGGTGATCCCCGTGTTCAACGAGGAGGCCAACCTCCCGGAGTTGATCGAGCGCTGCCTGAAGGTCTGCGAAGGGCTGGGCCGGTCCTTTGAGATCATTCTGGTCAACGACGGCAGCCATGATGCCTCGGAGGCGATCATCAACCGCTTTGCCCATGCGCATCCGGGGCGGGTCATCGGGGTGATGCTGAACCGAAATTATGGACAGCATGCGGCCGTCATGGCAGGTTTCGCCCAGGCCCGGGGTGAGTTTGTCGTGACCCTTGACGCCGACCTGCAGAATCCGCCGGAAGAGATCCCGCGTGTGCTCGAACCCCTGGAGGATGGGTGTGACGTGGTGGGGAGTGTGCGCAAGAACCGCCAGGACACGTTCTTCCGCCGGGTCTCCTCCCGCCTGATCAACAAGGCGGTACAGAAGGCCACCGGTGTGATGATGCGTGATTACGGTTGCATGCTGCGCGGCTATCGCCGTTCCATCGTGGAGGCTATGCTTCAGTGCCATGAGCACAGCACCTTCATTCCCGTGCTTGCGAACAGCTTCGCTAATCGCACGGCGGAGGTGGAGGTCGCGCATGCGGAGCGCGAGAACGACACCTCCAAGTATGACATCTGGAAGCTGATCAATCTGCAGTTCGATCTGCTCACCAGCATGACCACTTTCCCCTTGCGGCTGCTCTCCCTGTTGGGCGGCGGGATCGCGCTGGTGGGTTTTCTGTTCAGCTTTCTGTTGCTGGGCATGCGTCTCTTCTATGGCGCCGCCTGGGCAGCAGAGGGCGTATTGACGGTATTTGCAGTGTTGTTCATCTTCATCGGTGTGCAACTCCTGGCCATGGGACTGCTGGGGGAATACATCGGCAGGATCTATGAAGACGTGCGCGCAAGGCCGCGCTATTTCGTTCGGGAAGTGGTGGGGATCGAACGTGATCCGTCCCCTGCAATCCCCTCGGTCAATCAATAAGAGATGGAGTCGACGTGAAAGCTATAGTGCTCGCCTATCACAATATGGGATGCGCAGGTCTGGACGCGCTGTTGCGTAATGGGTTCGATGTCCAGGCCGTGTTCACCTATGCGGACGATCCGCAGGAAGCGGCATGGTTCGAGTCGGTGGCGGAACTGGCCGCCCACAAAGGGATTCCGGTCTATTCGCCGGACGACATCAATCACCCTCTGTGGGTCGATCGGATTCGGGAGATGGCGCCGGATGTCCTGTTCTCGTTCTACTATCGGGATTTGATCAAGGCGCCTTTGCTGTCGATCCCCCGGATCGGCTGCTTCAACCTGCACGGTTCCCTGTTGCCGAAATATCGTGGCCGGGCCCCGATCAACTGGGTGCTGGTGAACGGGGAGACGGAGACGGGCGTTACCCTCCATCACATGACGCCGCAAGCGGACAGAGGGGACATCGTCTGCCAGCGCGCCGTGACCATCGATGCAGCGGACACCGCCGTGACCCTGAACCGCAAGATGGTGGAAGCGGCGGGGGCAATGCTGGACGAATGCTTGCCGC
>JALSTP010000036.1 GCA_026983675.1 Sedimenticola sp. | reverse complement strand
CGGCCGTGAACCCATGGTCGTGAAAGTGGAATTGTTCACTTCGGAACTCTGTTCGCGTTGCGCGGGAGCGAGACGTTTGTTGAGTGAGCTGGTCGAGGAACTCGGCGCCGAGCAGTTCGACCTCCATATCGTGGACGTCGTCCGGAATCTCGATCACGCCGTGGAGGTCGGGGTATTGACCACGCCCGCCCTGGCCCTGGACGGGCGGCTGGTCTACGCGCCTCTGCCGTCCAGAAACGGACTGCGCCGCCTGTTGACCTGCGCGCTGGCATGACGGCGTGAGTCCCGTGGACAGCCACCGGCAATATCGGATCGGCGAGGTGGCGGTGCGACTCGGCCTGTCCGTGGACACCCTCCGCTACTACGAAAAGATCGGCCTGTTGCCCCCGGTGTCGAGGACGCCCTCCGGCATCCGCTTCTATGACGCACAGGACCTGTCGCGCCTGCGTTTCATCCAGCGGGCCAAATCCATGAATTTTACCCTCGAAGAGATCGGACAGCTCCTGGAGATGCGCAAGGACCCCCAGCACGCGCGCAAGGAGGTGCGGGAACTCACCCATCATAAGCTGAACGAGGTCTCGGCCCAGATGGAGGCGTTGAAAACCCTGCACCACGAACTGACCCTCCTGGTCAACCTGTGCCAGGGCGCCGAAAAGGGGTGTCCCATTATCGACGATCTGGACAACACCCCCGGAGACTGATGTCCCCGAGTGGGAGCGAAGGAGGGTCGCGGGGCGGTCCCTCTCCGGAAGGCGCGCTGTCGGCCGGCCTCCCGAAGGGGGGCGTGAGTGGGTCCCGCGGGCCGAATCCGATACTGACTTGGCATGGATTTGCGTGTAAAATAGCGCGTCTTGAGAAGGGCTGATCCGGATAGTGCCGCCTCGGGCCTGCCGCTTGCGGCCCTGGGTCTTGAGGACGCGTTGAGGGATACACCCCCGGCATTTGCAGAAAACCAGGGATTAGAGTCATATGGAAGCTGGTTGGTATGTCGTTCACACCAAACCCCGGCGGGAAGCGGTTGCGGCCGATAATCTTCAGCGTCAAGGCTACACGGTCTATCTCCCCCGGCTGCAACGGCGCAAATACCGCCGCACCCGGTGGGTGGACATCATCGAGCCCTTGTTTCCGCGCTACCTGTTCATCCGCTTGACCCTGAACGCCGACAATATCGCCCCATTGCGATCGACTCGGGGTGTCTCGGCACTGGTGCGCTTTGGCGATGCGCCCGCACCCGTACCGGAGGCGTTCATCGCCTCCCTGAAACAAACGGAAGACCCGCAGCTCGGCTGCCACCGGCACCGGGAAACGCCGCTCAAGGCCGGCGCCAAGGCAACGATCGTCCAAGGCCCCTTTGCCGGTGTGACCGGTATCGTCGAGCGCGTGTCGGGCGACGAACGCGTCTACCTTCTGCTCGACATGCTGGGACGGCAAAACCGTGTCGCGCTGACCATGGATACCCTGGTACCGGCGGAAGCCTGACGCAGGGAGGCGTGCGCGGCCCATCCAGATGCCTGGAACGACACGGCAGGGCGGTAGCGTGCCCGAACAACAACTCTCCGCACTTGCTGATACATGAAACACACGGACGCCGAAGCCGACATGGCCACGAGAAGGCCGACGGAGACACTCCTCAAGCGCAACCCCCTGACGGTCATCTTCTAACCAGAACTTTGCCGCCAACACATGGGTCGCCTGGAGCGACAATGGGTGGCGCGGAGATCGCGGATTGACTCAGCGTTGTATTTGAAGTTCCCGATACGGGATCCGTAAATCCCACCCCGCCAGGCCGCAACGCGGTTTTTGCGCCCTCTCCCCGTCGTGGTAGAGGTGACAATCGGCCTCGGGGCCGAACGAACCGGCTTTCAGGCGGTGGGGGTGTTTACGCCATAAGCGCAAGTGGCCAGCGTGTTCCACACTGATTTGCGAAGAGCCATTAAATTCAAGTTATGAATATCATCCCCGTCATTCTTTCCGGCGGTTCTGGTACCCGCCTCTGGCCTCTTTCCAGAAACAGCTATCCGAAACAGTTTCTCTCACTCGTATCGCGGGACGAATCGCTGTTCCAGTCGACGGTGCAGCGGGTACGCGGTATCAGCGATCAGTCTCCTATTGTGGTCTGCAACGAACAGCACCGCTTTCTGGTTGCCGAGCAACTCCGCCTCGTCGATGTCCCGGGGGCCAGCATCGTCCTGGAACCTATGGGAAAAAACACGGCGCCCGCTGCTGCGCTGGCCGCCTTGCTCGCCTTGGAGGCGGGAAACGGGGAGTCGCCCGTGCTGCTCGTGCTTCCCTCTGACCATTTGATTCAGTCGCCAGAGGCCTTTAGTCAGGCCATAAACACTGGAATGGGCAAGGCGGCCGATGGTGATATCGTCACTTTCGGCATCGTGCCCCAACACCCTGAAACGGGATATGGTTATATCAAGGCGGATACCCAATCGGCCGGCTTGCAACCCAACATGGCCCTTCCGATCGAAAAGTTTGTGGAGAAGCCCGATAGGGAAACAGCGGAAGCCTACCTCGAAACCCAACAATACCTCTGGAACAGCGGTATCTTCCTGTTCCGTGCCGACCGCTTTCTGGAGGAATTAAAGAGACACCAGTCTGCCATCCTCGATGCATGTAAAGCATCGATGGAAGGCAGAACCAGGGATCTTGATTTCATCCGCCCCGACAAGACGGCATTCTCCGAATGTCCCAGCGACTCCATCGACTACGCCGTCATGGAACGCACCACCCGTGCTACCGTCGTTCCCATGGATGCCGGTTGGAGTGACGTGGGTTCCTGGTCATCGCTATGGGAGGTGAAGTCCAAGGACGACCGAGGTAATGTGGCCGAGGGAGACACGGTGATTGAGGACAGCGAGGATTGTATGGTCTACGCCGATCACCGATTGGTGGCCACCCTCGGTCTCAAGGACACCATCATCGTCGAGACTGCAGACGCGGTGCTCGTGGCGGATAAAAGCCGCGTGCAAGATATCAAGAAAGTGGTGGAATCGCTGAGCGGAACCCGACGCTACGAAACGGACAGCCATCGGAAGATCTACCGACCTTGGGGTTGTTTCGACTCCATTGACGCGGGCGATCGCTTTCAGGTCAAGCGTATTACCGTCAACCCCGGCGCCAAGCTTTCGTTGCAGAAACATTTTCACCGTGCGGAACACTGGATCGTGGTGACCGGCACTGCCAAGATCACCCGGAACGATGAAGAGTTCATCCTCACAGAGAACCAGTCCACCTACATACCACTGGGTGCCATTCATCGTCTTTCCAATCCCGGCGCTATCCCGCTCGAAATCATCGAGATCCAGTCAGGGAGTTACCTGGGTGAGGACGACATCGTGCGGCTGAGCGATGAATACGGCAGAAGCAGCGACAATTGAATCATTGTATCGATGACGTGGACCACGCACACAGAGAAGTCAGGAAGCCCGCTTCGTAAGCGAACAATATGAATACCAGCGACAAAATCTACATTGCCGGCCACAGAGGTCTGGTGGGTTCCGCTCTAAGGCGCAATCTGCAATCCAGAGGCCACGAAAACCTGGTGACACGCACCCATGCCGAACTCGATCTGACCGACCAGTCCGCAGTGAATGCGTTTTTCCAGAAGGAAAAACCCGACCACGTCTTTTTGGCGGCCGCCAAAGTGGGCGGCATCCACGCCAACAACACCTATCCCGCGGAATTCATACGGGACAACCTGTTGATCCAGACCAACGTCATCCACGCTGCTTACGAAAACGGCGTCAAGCGTTTGCTGTTTCTTGGCTCCTCCTGCATCTACCCGCGCGATTGCCCTCAGCCCATGAGGGAAGAATACCTGCTTACCGGTCCGCTGGAGGACACCAATCGCCCCTATGCGGTGGCCAAGATCGCAGGCATCGAAATGTGTTGGAGCTACAACCGGCAATACGGGACCCAATACCTCGCCGTCATGCCCACCAACCTCTACGGACCGGGGGACAATTATCACCCCGAAAACAGTCACGTGATCCCTGGCCTGATCCGTCGGTTCCACGAAGCCAAGAAGCGGGGCGACAAGGTGGTAACGGTCTGGGGCACCGGCGCTCCTTACCGGGAGTTCCTTTTCAGTGACGATATGGCGGATGCCTGCGTCTACCTGATGAATCTCCCGGACGCGGAGTTCACTGCCCACCTGGGCGCAGCAACCCAAACCGCACCGCTGATCAACATCGGATCGGGTCAGGAACTCACCATCGGCCAACTTGCCCAAGCTGTCGCAGAAACAGTGGGCTTCGAAGGAGAGATAACGTTCGACCCCAGCAAACCCGATGGCACGCCACGCAAACTGCTCGATGTCACGCGGCTTTCAGAACTGGGCTGGCAGGCCAAAACGACGCTGAAACAAGGACTCGAACAGGCCTACCAAGACTTCCTGAGGAGTGCTGCATGAGCAGAACCGGAATGGCAATCCAGTGTTCGCTTGTGGCGGAGGTGGCGCTTCGCCGCAACGAACCCAAAACACGAAGTTAGGAAAACAGGCACCCCTGCCAAGGGAACTGATAACAGCCCAATAACAAATATTGTAAGGTTTACAAAAATGGCCTCCACAAAAAATTATTAACCCGGCAACAATATATATCGTATTCAGGGCTTCAGGCAGGCGCCGGAACAAGGCGCAGTGCGCAGGCAAGGGTCATTCCCTTGCCAAGCGCTGGAACGCAGGTCCGGCGCCTGCCTGAAGCCCCTAACCCTACGATATTCAAAGACAGGCCGCGGCGTGCCGGCCCGCAGACTGCGTTGCCCCATCTTGCTGTA
>JALSTP010000035.1 GCA_026983675.1 Sedimenticola sp. | reverse complement strand
ATAACCTGCCCGCCTCAGCCGGTCTGACCCGGCCTGCTGCATCTGCCACAAGCGATCCTCATCCGGGAGGGAAGGGGGGGCAGCGGCGAAGGCGGTATGGGGTTCCAGGGTCAACTGATACCAGGAGAGGTGTTCCGGCCCCAGGTCGATGGCACGCTCCAGATCCGCCAGCGCCTGCTCCATCCGCTGATCAGGAAGACCGAACATCAGGTCGAGATTCAGGTTATCGAAACCCGCCGCGCGCGCCATCGCCACCGCCGCCCGCGCCTCGTCAGGCCCGTGGATGCGGCCCAGCGCCTTGAGCTTCGCCGCATCGAGGCTCTGCACCCCCAGGGAGAGCCGGTTGACTCCCGCCTCCCGATAGGCGGCGAAGCGCCCGGCCTCGGCGGTACCCGGATTGGCCTCAAGGGTGATCTCCACGTCGGACGCCAGCACCACCTGGTTACGCACACCGCGGAGGAGGGCGTCGATCGCCTCACCGCTGAACAAAGAGGGGGTCCCGCCACCGATGAAGACGCTCTCCACCTCCCGTCCGGGGACAGCCCCAGCTTCATACGCGAGATCGCGCAACAGTGCATCGACGTAGGCCCTCTCGTCCAGCGTCTCCCGCACGGGATGGGAATTGAAATCGCAGTAGGGACACTTGCGCACACACCAGGGGATGTGGAGATAGAGGGCGAGGGGCGGAGTTTCGATCAAGATGAGGGCAGGGCGGGGCAATGGCCCCGCCGGTGTGTCAGCTCAAGTCGCGCGCCTGAAGGTAGGCCAGTTCGGAGATGCCGGTCCAGCGGCGGGACTGTTCCAGGAACCCCTTGTAGGAGGCATAGACCTTTCGCGAGAAGGCGTCCTTGTTGCCCAGTTCCTCCACCACCTCTTGGGAGTACTTGCGTAACACCTCCAGCACGTCTTTAGGATAGGGACGCATGTCCACCTTGTGTTTGGTGAGCAGGGTCTCCAATGCCGCCGGGTTGCGCGCCGTGTACTCGGCGAGCATGTCCTGGTTCACCACCTTGCAGGCGTTGAGGACGATGGCCTGAAGGTCCTTGGGCAAGGCGTCGAAGGCCTTTTTGTTGACGATCGCCTCCAGGGTGGTGCCGGGCTCGTGAAAGCCGGGATAGTAATAGTACTTGGCCGCCTTGTAGAGGCCAAAGGCGAGGTCGTTGTAGGGGCCCACCCACTCCGTGGCGTCGATGGCGCCGGATTGCAGGGAGGTGAACAACTCACCCCCGGGAAGGTTGACAGGGGTGCCGCCGGCACGCTTGAGCACCTCGCCACCGAGGCCGGGGATGCGCATCTTCAGCCCCTTCAAATCGGCCACGCTCTTGATCTCCTTGTTGAACCAGCCCCCCATCTGCACCCCGGTATTGCCGGCAGGAGCGGGGACGAGACCGAACTTTGTGTACAGCTCGCGCCACAACTTGAGGCCGTCACCGTGGTACATCCAGCCATTCATCTCCTGCGCGGTCATGCCGAAGGGAACGGTGGAGAAGAACTGCGCCACCTCGCTCTTGCCCTTCCAGTAGTAGGCCGCGCCGTGGCCCATCTCGGCGGTGCCGCGGGCGACCGCATCGAACACCTCGAAGGCGGGCACCAGTTCCTTTGCCCCATAGACCTTGACCCGGATGCGGCCGCCACTCATCTCGTTGATAAGGGCGGCCAGATGGTTGGCGCCGGTACCGAGGCCGGGGAAGTTCTTCGGCCAGGTGGTGACCATCTTCCACTTGAACTCCGGCCTGGCCTGGGCCACGCCGCTGACGCCGAGGCCGGTTCCCAGGACGAGGGCGCCCGCCCCCCCCTTCTTGATGAATTCACGACGTTTCATGCTCGTTTCTCCATATTGTTGTTACGCGGACTCAAGCCATGGCCTCGAGGTTGGCGTAGGCCACCACCAGCCACTTGCTGCCCACCGATTCGAAATTCACCTGCACCCGGGCGGCGCCGCCCTGTCCCTCTGCGTTGAGCACCACGCCCTCGCCGAACTTGGGATGGCTCACCCGCTGGCCAAGGGCGAAACCCGCGTCATCCGCAGCCTCATCAAAGGCGGACCCGCCGCCGTAGCAGGCGTGGGCGATCTGGGCCCTGGGGCGCACCTCCCGGATCAGGTCCGAAGGGATTTCCCGCAGGAAGCGGGAGGGGAGGGGATAGGTCTCGTTCCCATGCAATCTGCGGCTCTCCGCGTGGGTGAGCACCAACGCCTCCATGGCTCGGGTCATGCCCACGTAACACAGCCGGCGCTCCTCTTCGAGCCGCTCGGGGTCCTCTGCCGACATGCTGTGGGGAAACAGCCCCTCCTCCAGGCCGACGATGCAGACCAGAGGGAACTCCAGCCCCTTGGCGCTGTGCAACGTCATCAGCTGCACGCAGTCCTCATGGGCATCGCCCTGGGCCTCGCCCGCCTCCAGCGCGGCGTGGGAAAGGAAACCGGTGAGTTCGTCCGCCTCCTCGTCGGCCTCGAAGGCATATTGGCGGGTAGCGTTGATAAGCTCCTCCAGGTTCTCCACCCGGTCGACACCCTTGCCGTCGCGGCTCTTTTCGAAATGGGCCTTGAGTCCACTGGCGGCCACCGTCTCCTCCACCACCCCGGCCAGTTCCATGCCGGCGGTGGAGGCCCTCAGTTGTTCGATAAGGTTCAGAAAACGCCCCAGCGCATTGGCCGCGCGCGCCGAGAGACCGGTCTTGCTCAACGCCTCTGCCGCCCGCCACAGGGGCACCCCCTCGGCCCGGGCCTGCTGACGCACCACATCCAGGGTGCGTGGCCCGATGCCGCGCGGGGGCTGATTCACCGCCCGTTCGAAGGAGGCGTCGTCGTGGGGATTGACCAGCAGCCGCAGGTAGGCGAGGGCGTCTTTGATCTCGGCACGCTCGAAGAAGCGCAGGCCCCCGTAGACCCGGTAGGGAATCTGGGCCTGGATCAGCGCCTCCTCCAGCACCCGCGACTGGGCGTTGGAGCGGTAGAGCACGGCACATTCACTGCGCTGGCTGCCCTGCTCGATGTGCTGGCGGATACGTTCCACCACGAAACGGGCCTCGTCGATTTCGTTGAAGGCGGTGTAGAGTTCGATGGGCGCACCCTCGCCGCCGTCGGTCCAGAGATTCTTGCCCAGGCGCGAGGGGTTCTGCGCGATCAGGGCATTGGCCGCCGACAGAATGGTGCCGGTGGAGCGGTAGTTCTGTTCCAGCCGCACCAACCGCGCAGTGGGAAAATCCGTCTGGAAACGCTGGATATTCTCCACCCGCGCCCCCCGCCAACCGTAGATGGACTGGTCGTCGTCGCCCACTACGAAGAGGTTGTCGCGACCATCGCACAACAGGCGCAGCCAGGCGTACTGAATGGTGTTGGTATCCTGGAATTCGTCCACCAGCACATGACGGAAACGCTCGCGGTAGTGTTGCAAGATATCGGGCCGGTCGCGCCACAATTCGTGGGCGCGCAGGAGCAGTTCGGCAAAGTCCACCAGACCGCCGCGTTCGCAGGCGGCCTGGTATTCGGCATAGATGCGGATCATCTGGCGCTGGAAAGGGTCGCCGCCGTCGTCCAGGTGCTGGGCGCGCAGTCCCTCGTCCTTGCGCGAGTTGATAAACCACTGCACCTGACGCGGCGGCCAGCGGGACTCGTCGACCTCGAGGCTCTTCATGGTGCGGCGGATGAGGCGGTACTGGTCCTCGGAGTCGAGGATCTGGAAGGTGCGCGGCAGGCCCGCCTCCTCCCAGTGGGCGCGCAGCAGGCGGTGGGCAAGGCCGTGGAAGGTGCCCACCCACATGCCGCCGACGGGAGTCTCCAGCAACCCCTCGATGCGGCCGCGCATCTCCCGCGCCGCCTTGTTGGTGAAGGTCACGGCAAGGACCGACCAGGGCGAGGCCTGCGCCACTTCCAGCAACCAGGCGATGCGATGCACCAGCACCCGGGTCTTGCCGCTGCCGGCCCCGGCCAGCACCAGCATGCTGCCGGGCGGCGCAGCCACCGCCTCGCGCTGGGCCTCGTTGAGGCCATCGAGTAGTCGGGAGACATCCATGCGCCTATTCTACCCCCATTTCGCGCCGCATCAGAACCGGCGGATTGATCTTTGTCGGTGTCGCGGCCAGTGCATTGTTGCTACCCTTTCGACTCCCTATATACGCGAGATACACCGGAGGCAACGATGTACGAATTCAATGTAACCCTGGACCAACCCTACGACCAGGCGCTGGAGACAGTGAAGGCCGCCCTCATGGAGCAACACCTGGGCGTGGTGAGCGATGTGGACGTGGCCGCGATCTTCAAGAACAAGATGGACAAGAAGATCCCACCCTACCACATCCTGGGCGCCTGCAACCCCAAGCTGGCCGATCGGGTGATCGGCGCCGAGCCCAACGCCGGGGTGCTGCTGCCGTGCAACTTCATCATGCGCGAGGAGGATGGCCGGACGGTGGTCAGCTTCATGGACCCCGAGGCGGTGCTGAACCTCACCGCAACCGAGGAACCGAAAAAGGTGGGCAAGGAAGCGAAGGAGATTTTGCTGCGGGTGGTGGAGACGCTGAAGGGCTGAGGCTACCGCTCCGGAGCGCCCGCGCCCGTCCGGGCGCGGGCGTCATACCAGTTTATTGAAGGCGGGTGATCACCACCCGCGCCACCGGGTTGTCGAAACGGTGCGACTGATCGAGCGCCGAGTTGGCCAGCCCGTCATCCCGCGTGACCACGCCGCGATGGACAGCGATGAAATCCACGTCGCCCGAACGATCCGCGTTGAAACCCTCACCGCCACCGGCCGGGCCTGGCACGGTGGCCGCCGTCTCGCTGTTTGGCTCGGTC
>JALSTP010000034.1 GCA_026983675.1 Sedimenticola sp. | reverse complement strand
GTGAGGGTGCCCAATGCGGTATTGATATCGGCCAGCGAACCGGAGAGGGTCAGATCCGCCGAGCCATTGGCGCCGGCCGAGATGGAGGCGGAGCCGGAGAGGGCGACGTTCAATGTGCCGTTGGAGACGGTGAGCCGGACGGTGGAGAGGTTGCCATCGTCATCGGCCACTGAGATGCCGCTGACCGGCAGCGTTGTATCCTCATTCACCGACCGGGGCCCTGGCACCGTGTTGACCGGGGAATCGTTTACATCGGTGACGGTGATCGTAAGTGTCTTATCAAAGATCGCGCCGGCGGCGTCGGTGGTGCGAACGGTGATGTCATGGCTGTTGGCGGTTTCAAAATCCAGGGTGGCACCGGCCTTGACCCGGACGGTATCGCCCACGATCTCGAAAAAAACGGAGGGATCGCTGACGATACTGTAGGTGAAGGTGTCGGGACTGTCGGCGTCGGTGGTGGCCAGTTTGCCGACAATGGTGCCGGCCGGGCTGTTCTCGGGTACGGTGCCTTTGGCCACAAGGCCGACGCCGGCGGAGAGCGCCAGATTCCGGCTGCCGGCTTCATCGATGATTTCACCGCCGGTGACGGCATCCATCCGCCAGTTGCTCACCAGCCCAGGCTCCGTGGCAGGGTTGGTGAGCTGTTTTCCGGTGTTCCGCGCGATTTCTTCCGCTGTACGGACGACGTTGAAAATTCGAACTTCGTCGTAGTTGCCGGAGAAGATCTGGGCCGGATTGAAGCCACCGCCTATAGAGTCCTGGTCCTGCCCGAGCATTAAGGTACCGCCCGCCGTGATGGTCTGACCGGCGGCCACATGAACCGTATCGGCCAGCGCGCCATCCAGATAGACGTTGGCGGCGCCGCTGCTGCTCTCCCACGTCACCGAGAGTTGATGCGCCTCGCCATCAAAGACGTTCGCGGTGGGGATGGCGGTGACCGCCCGGTTTCCCTGGATCCAGACTTCGATCCAGGAATTCAGATTGCCGCCATTGTTCCCCCATAGCAGGAAGTCGTTGCTGGTGGCGCTCGATGCATAGGAGACGATGGCCGTACCGTCAGCGGGCACGGTATCAGACGAAAACGATACCTCGACGGTGAGTGCGTCAGTCGGAAATTGGGTGAAGCCGCTTGCCGCGGCGTACTGGTCCGTCGCGCCGTTGTTTATCGAGAGTGCCGAAGCGAAACCCAGATCAGTGGGCGTATCGTTCACCGCGTCGACGATGATGGTCACGGTTTTTCTCGCCGAGTCCATCGGCGCCGCCATGATGCTGCGGATCTCGCTGGCGGTCAGGGCGCGGCTGTAGATGCGGGCATCGTCGATTCGGCCTTCGAAGTGAAAGTCGTCCGCGGAGTTGGGGTCGGGATGGGTGCCGATGGTTGAGTTTGTCAGTGTGCCACCGGCCGTTGCCGGGGCGGTGTAGCTGATTGAAGCAGTATTCGTGTCACTGGCAACCGCCACGCCGTCGAGGTACAGCGTTTGGGTGTTGTGGGTATCGTCCATGACATAGGCAATGTGGTGCCAGCCGTCTCCGCTTAGATTGGTGGCAAAAGCGATCTCGTTCCAGTTGGCTCCGTCGTAGAAAAAGGCACTGAGCTTGTCGGCGCCCGCTCCCCAGTCGCCGGCGCGTAGGGCGACGGCATCGCCGAGCGAGATCACGTCGCCGGGGTCAACGCCGGTGAAGTCGATCCACGCGCTGAGCGTCACATTTTGTGGCTCACCAAACAAGCCGGTGATGTCGATTTTGTCCTGATTGGCCCGGGTGAAACCAGCGACATCGCCGCGCGTGGCATCGGTCGTTGGGGCGACGCCTGTAACAGTGCCGTTATTGGCTGTCCCCGGCCCGGAGTCCGCGCCAAGGTTGGCGTCGTCGTCAAAGCTGTAGTAGCCGAGCAGGCCGGCATCGTCGTAGGCGGTAATGGTGATGCCCGCCGCGCCGTTGAAGTTGGCATCCGGCGCAAAGCTCAATCCGTCGAGGGCAGCGTTGATATCGGCCAGTGTGCCCTGGATGCGCATCGAGGCATCGGCCGCGCCATCGCCGCTGATGAAGGTCAGGCCGGTGGTTTGGGCCAGTGTCAGGGTGCCGTTGCTGCTGGCAAGGGTAACATCCAGTGGCGTGCTGGCCGGGTTGTCGCTTTGCAGTGTGATGGCATTGCCGTTGGCGCTGCTGAAGACCAGCGCCGTGTCTTCGTTGGTGCTGGCCGTGGCCGGGGCGGTGACCAGCGGCGGGCGCACCTGAACGGTGAAGGTTTCGTCGTAGCTCAGACCGGTCTGGTCGGTGGCGCGGATAACGATGTCGTGGCGGGTATTGGTGTTGTAGTCGAGCAGGCTGCCATCGGCGACGGTGATGACGCCGGTGGTGGGATCGATGGCGAAACGGCCGCCGGCGTTGTCGGTCAGGGAATAGGAAAAGGTATCGCCGTTGTTGGCGTCGGTGACGCTGGCCACGTCGCCGACGATGGCGCCATTGGTGGCGCCGTCGGCAACGTTGAGCATCGTATAATCCAGTTGAACATCATCGAAATGTACATCGGTTGCCCCGGTGCTATCATCGTTGTAAAGCTCGATTTTTAGCTGTTGGCCATAGCTGCCGGAGAAGCTTTTGAGTGTATCGGCATCCAGGTGTAGGGTAGCCTTGATGAATTCACCGTCTGCTGGATTGAAATCTGCATTGGAAACCGCTCCCAATAATTGCGTACCGGCGTAGAGTCGCATTTCCCAACTGGCGGTGTCACCGCCACCGCTCTCATCGCCCACCCAGGCAGACAACGAATAGCTGCGTCCTTCCTCAAACGTTTCGGTGAGCACTTGGGACAGTGTTTGTCCCCCAGTAGTTGCGGAGACATAGGCAACGTTGCGACCTTCTGGTGCTTCGTAGGCATAGGAGGGTGTATCAGGATTCCATACGCCTGAATCTCCCGAATCTGTCCACCCGACGACTGAGGTGACGATGTCCGAATCGGCCAGCACCTGTGACTCGAAGCCCGGGTTGGCGATGGTCACTTGAGTGGTCTGGGTGAGGAGGATATTGCTCGGGGGCTTCTTGAAGTCAAAAAGTTGATTGATTTCACCGGCGTCGAGTGCGCGATCGTAGACGCGGATATCGTCGAGCTGGCCATTGAAATCCCAGACAAAATTATTGCCCTCACCTGTGACGCCGATCTCGACCGTGTCGATATTCGTAACAGTGCTCAGGAAGTTGGTGGTTGAAGGGCTGCCATCGATATAGTTGAGATCTGCGCTCGCGACTTTGGCGCCATCGATATACAGGCTGTTGCCGCCCGAATCGACGGTCACTGCGATATGGTGCCAGTTGCCATCGGCCACAACGGTCTGATTGGCGACGACCTGCAGTTGGTAGGTGCTGTTTTCGGCAATATCAAAAAACAGATTGCCTTGATAAACACCGACCGTGGAATAACTGAAGTTGTCGTCCTTGTCTGCAACGCCAAAGAGCGTTTGGGTGTTGGTCGTGTCCGATGTTTTGATCCAGCCCGCGATGGTGCCCTGGGTGAGGGACTGGAAACTGGCGGCTTGGCCTGCCAGTTCAATATAGTCATCATTGCCATCCAATGTGAGCCTGCCGGGCCCAACCTGATGGACACCGGATGTATCAATGGTGGCGTTGCCGGTCAACACGCCGTCATTCCCGTTCCCGGACGCATCGCTTGCATCGGCATCGACCGTCCAGTGGCCGACCAGCCCGGAACCGATATCCAGGACGCCATTCCACGTGAGCGGGGTAGCCTGGGAGATGGCCACATCGGCCTCGATCTGACCGGCCCGATACTCCAACACCCAATCCCCGCCCCGCGCTGCATTCCCGGTCAAGTCGTCCGATGCGGCCACGTCGGCCTTGGTCAGCCGTGACAGCGCATCGACCAGGCCCTTGCCTTCCCCCGTGGCCGCCAGATCACAGCCATAGATCAGCAGATCGCCTTTTTCAGAAAACGCATGACCCCAGGTCGCAATAGTGTCGCTGCGGGCGGCGACAGTGGCCCGGTCCAGGGTGGTGTTGCCCAGTTGCAAGGTGGCGTCGTCGCCGTGAGAGATGATGTGGACGGCATCGAGATCCTGGTACCGGTTGAGCACCTGGCTGATCTGGTCCAGTCCGTCCTGATGGCTGTTGAGGACGCGCACCTCGAAGTGGCGTCCGTTGTCGTTGGAGATGATGTCATCCACCAGCCTCTGATAGTCCGGCGTGTTGGCATCGATGAGGATCAGCTCGTGGGTCTGCGGATCGACGGCGCTCGCGGCTGGGTTGTAGTTGTCGGCATTCGCCCCGGCCTCGTCAACGACCAGGGTGACGGCGGCGGTGTCGAAGGTCGTTGCCAGGTTGTCTGCACCGGGCAGGTCGGCGTTGAGCAGGAGACGGGGTTCCAACTCCTCGAAGACCGGTCTCGCTCGGTTCACGATCGGTGTTTTCTTTTTACGCATGTCCGCCTTGGGATGACCGATTGGGTTTTCGTGTCTATTCGGTAGGTTATCGGTGTCCATGGCGATATTTTTATTAAAGGAACAAAGGTCATGCGGGGTTTTTGGCGCCGGAAAAGCGACTTGAAACCGGACCGATTGGACCCTATCTTTTCAAACTGGATCGCCGTCGTGTTGAGAAATGTAAAACACTGTATTAAAAAGGGAAATAGAGGTTTTGTGCGATTCGTGTATACTGAATGGTGAGCACGCCGGACATCCCTTTTCCCATGCGTTTTGCAGTGCCTGGATTCGGGCGTCCGCCATTTCAAGCGAAGTGGGAATTTTCATCTAGAATCGATCGATATGGCAGAAGAGAAGAAGTTTGGAGAGAGCGACGGCCTGGCTCTGGAGGAGAGCCGGCCAAAGGTCAGAAAGCCGCCGATGTATAAAGTCGTGCTGTTGAATGACGACTATACCCCTATGGACTTCGTGGTCGAGGTGCTGGAAGCGTTCTTCTACATGAACCGTGAAAAGGCCACGCAGATCATGCTGCACGTACATACCCGGGGTAAGGGCGTGTGCGGGGTCTTCACCCGGGAGGTGGCGGAGACCAAGGTGGCGTTGGTCAACGACTATGCGCGTTCCAACCAACATCCGTTGCTGTGTGCGATGGAGAAGGCATAGCAGGATATCCACGGCGAACTTGTTTCCCTCAGCGCCGTCTTAATATGGGGGAGACATTTCAAGAGACAGAGAGTATCCGATGTTAAGCAAAGAACTTGAGTTCAACCTCAACCAGGCCTTTCAGCAGGCCCAGGAACGTCACCACGAATTCATGACGGTGGAGCACCTGCTGTTGGCCCTGCTGGACAACCCGACGGCAGCGCGGGTGTTGCGAGCCTGCGGGGCAGATACGGAGAGGCTGCGGGAGGAGGTGAGCGCCTTCATCGAAGAGACGACCCCGCGCATCCCGGCGGACGAGACCCGTGAGACCCAGCCCACGATAGCCTTCCAGCGCGTGCTGCAACGGGCGGTGTTCCACGTGCAGTCTTCCGGCAACAAGGAAGTGACGGGCGCCAATGTGCTGGTCGCCATCTTCAGCGAGCAGGATTCCCAGGCGGTCTATTTCCTCCAGCGCCAGAACATCGCCCGGTTGGACGTGGTCAACTACATCTCCCACGGTATCTCCAAAGTACACGGCGAGTCGGAGGAAGACGAAGAGCAGGCCAGCACCGACAGCGGCGAAGAAATGGGCCACGGCGAAGGCAGTGATCCGCTGGAGAGCTTCGCCACCAACCTGAACGAGCAGGCCCGGCAAGGCAAGATCGACCCCCTGATCGGCCGGGCCCACGAGATCGAGCGTACCATCCAGATCCTCTGCCGCCGGCGCAAGAACAACCCGCTGCTGGTGGGAGAGGCCGGCGTGGGCAAGACCGCCATCGCCGAAGGGCTGGCGAAAAAAATCGTAGACAGCGAGGTCCCGGAAGTGCTGGCCGACAGCACCATCTATGCCCTCGATCTGGGCGGGCTGGTGGCGGGCACCAAGTACCGCGGCGACTTCGAAAAGCGATTGAAGGCGGTGCTGGCGCAACTCAAGAAACATCCTGACGCTATCCTGTTCATCGACGAGATCCATACCATCATCGGCGCGGGCGCGGCCTCCGGCGGGGTGATGGACGCCTCCAACCTGATCAAGCCGGTGCTGGCCTCGGGCGACTTGCGCTGCATTGGCTCCACCACCTATCAGGAGTTTCGTGGCATCTTCGAGAAGGACCGCGCCCTGGCGCGGCGCTTCCAGAAGATCGACATCAACGAGCCGAGCGTGGACGAGACCTTCGAGATCCTGAAGGGCCTCAAATCGCGCTTCGAAGAACATCACCATGTCAAATACTCGGTCCCGGCGCTGCGTTCCGCCGCCGAGTTGTCGGAGAAGTACATCAACGACCGCCACCTGCCGGACAAGGCGATCGACGTGATTGACGAGGCGGGGGCCAACGTGCAGCTTCAGCCAGCCGGCAAGCGCAAGAAGACCATCGGCGTCCGGGACGTGGAGAACATCGTCGCCAAGATCGCGCGGATCCCGCCGAAGAAGGTGTCGGTGTCCGATACCGAGGCGCTGCAGAACCTCACCCGCGACCTCAAGATGGTGGTCTTTGGACAGGACGAGGCGATCGAGACCCTGGCGGCGGCCATCCGCATGAGCCGTTCCGGACTGGGCAATGAGGAGCGGCCGGTGGGCTCTTTTCTCTTTGCCGGCCCGACCGGGGTCGGCAAGACCGAGGTGACTCGGCAACTGGCGCGCGTCATGGGGATGGAGTTGATCCGTTTCGACATGTCCGAGTACATGGAACGGCATACCGTCTCAAGGCTCATCGGAGCGCCCCCCGGCTATGTGGGCTTCGATCAGGGCGGCCTCCTCACGGAGGAGATCAACAAACATCCCCATGCGGTGCTGCTGCTGGACGAGATCGAAAAGGCCCACCCGGACGTCTTCAACCTGCTGCTGCAGGTGATGGATCACGGAACCCTCACCGACAACAACGGCCGCAAGGCGGACTTCCGCAACGTGGTGATCGTGATGACCACCAACGCGGGGGCGACGGAGATGTCCCGGCCCTCCATCGGCTTTACCGCTCAGGACCACACCAGCGATGGCATGGAGGCGATCAAGCGCCTGTTCACGCCCGAGTTTCGCAATCGGCTCGATGCGGTGGTGCAGTTCAACCCGCTGCCGACGGAGGTGATCGAACACATCGTGGACAAATTCCTGTTCGAACTGGAACAGCAGCTCGAAGAGAAAAAGGTGCGCTTGACGGTGGAGCCTGCCGCCCGCAAGTGGCTGGCAGAACACGGCTACGACGAGAAGATGGGCGCCCGTCCCATGGCGCGGCTGATTCAGGAAAAGATCAAAAAGCCGCTTGCGGAAGCCCTGCTGTTCGGCGAACTAAAGGACGGAGGGCGTGTCCGGGTCGACGTGGAAGGCGGAGAACTTGCCTTCGATATGGAAGGTCGGGCGGTGGCCCTCCACTGAGAGGTGGGTTGGAATGTCCTCCAGCAGGAGGCCTTCCGCCAGCCCGGCTTGAAGGCCGGCTGACAGCCACCCTGTAAGATCAACGTTCGCGGTAGGTGATGCGCCCTTTGGTCAGGTCGTAAGGGGTCAACTGCACCTTGACCTTGTCTCCGGTCAGGATGCGGATGTAGTGCTTACGCATCTTGCCGGAGATGTGCGCAGTCACCACGTGACCGTTCTCCAGTTCAACGCGGAACATGGTGTTGGGCAGGGTCTCGATGACCGTGCCCTCCATCTCGATAAAATCTTCTTTAGCCATACCTACCTTGAAAAGCCTCTGTTAGTGGCATTCAATCGAAATACCGTTGCGGCGCGGATTGTAGCACTCAATAACGTGCGCGTCATTACAACCATTGCGCAAGCGATGGGTTTCGCTGCGCTCCACCCATCCTACGGCACTACGGCGCTGTCATGAGAACGTAGGGTGGACATTGCCCGCCTTTCCATGCGTTATCCGCGAAAAGCGGGGTTTCTGGATGATCTGTGGGTGGGGGAGGGTATGCGATGGGTTTCGCTGCGCTCTACCCATCCTACGGCGCTGCGAACCGGCACGCCACGGCTGAATACGATATATAGTGTTGCCGGGTTAATACTGTGATGGCGGGTCGGTCAGGACGGGGACGCCGGTTGCGAATTCGATGGCTTCGCCCTTCCCAAAGGTGGCCCATTCGGTCCCGCTCCAGCCCTGGATCGGACGGAAGCGCTCCTTGTAGTTCATCTTCTGACTGCCGGCAATCCAGTATCCCAGGTAGAGCCAGGGACGACCCTCGTGGCGGGCCTGATCGATCTGGCAGAGGATTGCATAGGTGCCCAGCCCTGCTGTGGGCATCGAGGGTTCGAAGAAGGTGTAGACGGCGGAGAGGCCCTGGGGCAGTTGGTCGGTGACCGCCACAGCGATCACCCGGCCATCCCGGTGGAACTCATAGCAGAGGGTGGTTGACCAGGGGCTGTCCAGAAATTCCAGGTAGTCGTCCAGCGATGAGGCGGATTCCGACATGCCCGCGCCAGGGTGACGGGTCTGGAGATAGCGGACATACAGATCATGGTGCTCGACCAGCGCTTCGCTGGAACGGATGCGCAGTTCGATGTCTCCGTTGGATCTGAGGCAGCGCCGCTGGCTGCGGTTGGGGCGGAATGCGTCGACGGGAACCCGCACCGAGACACAGGCGTTGCAGTGGGGGCAGTTCGGTCTGTAGAGATAGCCTCCGCTGCGCCGGAAGCCGCTGTCGATCAACGATTGGTAGAGGGCGGCGTCCACGGGTGTCAGTGGATCGAGGACGACGTTGCGCGCCGTCCGGCCGGGCAGGTAGGCGCAGGGTTGCTCGGCGCTGAAGTAGAAGGTGGTTTCGCTGGGGGTTTGGATGGTGCGCTCCTTGTAAAGAAGGCCCCGCTATTCGGAGGAGGGCGGCCTGGCCGCAAGCGGGGGCGTTTCGACGGCGCCCATGTCCCATGACCCGGCGCGGCCGCCTGTGTCCACCCAGCGGTGGAGCAGGGCGACGAATTCACGCCGGGGGATTTCCCTGGCGCCAAGGCTGATGAGGTGGTCGGAGTAGACCTGGCAATCGATCAGCCGATAACCCCACGCGATGAGGCAATGGGTGAGGTACACCAGCGCCACCTTGGAGGCGTCGCTTTCCCGGCTGAACATGGATTCACCGTAGAAAACCTGGCCGAGTGCGATCCCGTAGAGTCCGCCGACGAGGGCGTCGTCGCGCCACGTCTCCACCGAATGCGCGATGCCGCTCCGGTGCAGGTCCAGATAGGCCATCTGCATCTCCGGCACCAGCCAGGTTCCCGTCTCATGGGCGCGCGGGGCGGCGCACTCCCGCACCACCTGACCGAAGGCGTGGTCCATGGTGACGGTGAAGCGGCCTTTGCGCAGGGTCTTGCGCAGGCTGCGGGAGACCTTCAGTTCGTCGGGGAACAACACCGTGCGTGGATCCGGCGACCACCATAGGATCGGCTGTCCCTGGCTGTACCAGGGGAAAATGCCCCGCCGGTAGGCGCTGATCAACCGTGTCGATGAGAGGTCTCCACCGATGGCCAACAGGCCGTTCGGCTCGGTTTCGGCCTGTTCCACATCGGGAAACGGGGCGCCCGGGTCGTCGCTTTCGAGCAGGTGCAGCATCTATCCCTGTTCGTCCTCCAGGGCGTCGAGATAGCGTTCTGCATCCAGCGCCGCCATGCAGCCGGTGCCGGCGGAGGTGACGGCCTGGCGGTAGACGTGATCCATCACATCACCGGCGGCGAAGACGCCGCGGATGCTGGTCTCGGTGGCGTCGCCATTGCTGCCGCCCTTGACCTTCAGGTAGCCGTGCTCCATCTCCAGTTGATCCACGAAAAGGTCGGTGTTGGGTTTGTGGCCGATGGCGATGAATACGCCCTGAAGTTCGATCTCCCGGGTGTCGCCGGTCTTGACGTTCTTGATTCGTATTCCAGTGACGCCCGTGTCGTCTCCCAGCACCTCGTCCAGCACGTGGTCCCATTCGATGGTGACGTTGCCCTGTTCCGCTTTCTGTATAAGCTGGTCGGCAAGGATCTTTTCCGAGCGGAATTTGTCGCGCCGGTGCACCACGACCACCTCGGAGGCGATGTTCGACAGGTAAAGCGCCTCTTCCACCGCGGTGTTGCCGCCGCCGATGACGGCGACCTTCTGGTTTTTGTAGAAAAAACCGTCGCAGGTGGCGCAGGCGGAGACGCCACGGCCCTTGAATTTCTCTTCTGACGGCAGGCCCAGATAGCGCGCGGAAGCACCGGTGCAGATGATGAGGGCGTCACAGGTATAGACTGCCTGGTCGCCGGTGAGGGTGAAGGGGCGCCGGCTGAGGTCGGCGGAGTGGATGTGGTCGAAGATAATCTCGGTGTCGAAACGCTCAGCGTGCTTTTGCATGCGCTCCATCAGTTCCGGCCCCTGTACCCCTTCCCAATCGCCGGGCCAGTTGTCCACCTCGGTGGTGGTCATGAGTTGGCCACCTTGATCCATGCCCGTGACCAGCACCGGCTTGAGGTTGGCGCGGGCGGCGTAGACGGCCGCCGTGTAGCCGGCGGGGCCGGACCCCAGGATCAATAGTCGGCAGTGTTTTGTGTCGCTCATGTGGCCAGGCTCCTTCTTGCCCCGGGACGCCTTGTGTCCGGGGAGTTGACGGTTCTTACAGGGTTGGGGGCGGTCGGCGCCTTCGTCATAGAGGCTGGTCAGGCCGTCCCCAAAGGCGTTAAATGGTACGGAATGTTGCTGACAGGGTAAAGGAGGAGCGATGCGAATCGGTGTGCCAAAAGAGGTCAAACCCCTTGAGGGCCGGGTGGCCCTGGTGCCGGAGGCCTGTGGCGATCTTGTCCGGCAGGGACATGAGGTGTTGGTGGAGCGCGGCGCCGGAGTGGCGAGCGGTTTCGAGGACGGTGACTATGCCAACCGGGGGGTGGAGGTGGTCGCGGATGCGGCAACCCTGTACCGGCGGGCGGGTCTGATCGTCAAGGTAAAGGAGCCGTGGGGTGAGGAGGTGGGGTTGTTGCGGCGGCATCACCTTCTGTTCTGTTTTCTTCATCTTGCGGCCAACGTGGATCTCATGCGGCGGTTGTGCGACATCGGCCTGACGGCCATTGCCTTCGAGACCGTGGCCGACGCTACCGGTCTCCCCATCCTGGCGCCCATGAGCGACATCGCCGGGCGCATTGCGGTCCAGGTGGGTACGCATCTCCTGCACCGCCCGGAGGGTGGCAAGGGCTTGCTGCTTGGCGGTATACCCGGCGTTGGCCGGGGGCGGGTGGTAGTGCTCGGGGCCGGACAGGTCGGCGGCAATGCCGCGCGCCTCGCCGCGGGGGCAGGGGCGGAGGTGATCGTCTTCGATCGCGCCCGGCCGCGGCTGGAGGCCATGCGGGCGGTGGGCGCCAATGTCACGGCCCTCTACCCCTACAACGACCGGATCGGCGAGGAGGTGGCGAGGGCCGATCTGCTCATCGGCGCGGTCCTGATGCCGGGCGCGCGCACGCCCCACCTGGTCTCCCGGGAGCAGGTGGCGGAAATGGAGCGGGGCAGTGTCATCGTGGATGTCTCCGTTGATCAGGGCGGGTGCATCGAAACCACGCGGCCCACCACCTACGAAGCGCCGACCTTTGTGGAGAGCGGTGTCATACACTTCAGCGTTACCAATATGCCGGGCGCGGTTCCCCGCAGCGCCTCTCGCGCCTTGTGCGCCGCCCTGATGCCCTGGCTGGGCCGCCTGACCGGGCCTGATTGGCGCAAGGATCCCGCCTTGCAGGCGGCCGTCAATGTGGCGGACGGCGACGTGATCCATCCTGCTTTGAAAACGCTGTAAGAACGGCGTACACCGGTGCCGATGTTGCGCAAGGCGGGGGCGCCTCGAACGCAACCGCCGAAGGCCGCAGGGGTGGCCGCTGGCATAAAAAACTTGCACTTTGAAATAAGACGAAATATCTTTCCTAACTGTATAGGAATATTTTGATTATTGATTCGGGGAGTGATGTGGCGCGGGTACAGCAAGAGGCGGGCGAGCCCTTCGGGACGAGCTTTCACATGGGGCGAGGTCTCCGTGAAGGGGCCATGTGGTTGCTCTTTTTCCTTGCGGTCTATCTTCTTCTTGCCCTGATTACCTATTCGGCGAGCGATCCCGGCTGGTCCTACAGCGGGTCTGACGGCGCCGTGCGCAATGGCGGGGGGCGGGCAGGCGCCTGGCTGGCGGATGTCTTCCTCTATCTGCTGGGCTATATGGCCTATCTGATCCCGGTGATGGTGGCGTGGAGCGCCATCATTGTGTTCCGGCAGCGCAATCCCGACGATACGGTAAATTTCCATCTCGTCGTCTTGCGCTGGATCGGCTTTCTGGTCACCGTGGGCAGCGGGTGCGCGATCGCGGCGCTGCATTTCTCCCAGTCGGGCGCTGCCCTGCCCAATGGAACCGGAGGGCTGTTGGGCCGCTTCCTCGCCTCGACGTTGGTGGATGTCTTCGGCGGGGCCGGCAGCACGCTGGTGCTGTTGCCGCTGTTTCTGGCGGGATTCACGTTATTCACCGGTGTCTCCTGGTTTAGTGTCATGGATTGGGTGGGAGGCTGGACGCTGCGGGGCGTCGACTGGTTGTACGATCTGGGGTTGCGCCTGCAGGACTATCTGCAGGGGCGTCGTGCACGTAAGGAACGTGTCGAGGTCGTACGGGAACACCGGCAAAAGACGGAGAAGCGGCCGCCGCCGCGTATCGAGCCGGTAATCAAGGCCATCGAACCGAGCGCGCGCGTGGAGAAGGAGCGCCAAGTGCCGTTGTTTGAAGCCGATCCCGACAGTGAACTGCCGCCGCTGGCGCTGCTCGATCTGCCACAGGCCACCGGCAAAGGCTATTCGAAAGAGGCCCTGGAGGCCATGTCGCAGCAAGTGGAGCTGAAACTGGCCGATTTCGGTGTCGAGGTCGAGGTGGTGGCCGTGCATCCCGGCCCGGTGGTCACGCTGTTCGAGTTGCAGCCGGCGCCGGGCACCAAGGTCAGCAAGATCACCAATCTGGCCAAGGATCTGGCGCGCGCCCTCTCCACGATCAGTGTGCGCGTGGTGGAGATCATCCCGGGAAAGACGGTGATCGGCCTGGAAGTGCCAAACGAGATCCGCGAGACGGTCTATCTCAGCGAGGTCCTCAATTCCGAGGTCTACGACGAGGCAAAGTCCCCCCTCACCCTGGCCCTGGGCAAGGATATCGCCGGCCTCCCGGTGGTGGCCGATCTGGGCAAGATGCCACATGCATTGATCGCCGGCACCACCGGCTCCGGTAAGTCAGTGGCGATCAATGCCATGATCATGAGCCTGGTCTACAAGGCCAAGCCCACCGATGTGCGCATGATCATGATCGACCCCAAGATGCTGGAGTTGTCGGTCTACGAGGGGATTCCCCATCTGCTGTGTCCGGTGGTGACGGACATGAACGAGGCCTCGAACGCGCTGCGTTGGTGTGTAGCGGAGATGGAGCGCCGTTACAAACTGATGGCGGCGCTCGGCGTGCGCAATATCGCGGGCTTCAATCAGAAGGTGAACAAGGCCATCGAGGCGGGCGAGCCGATCCCTGATCCCCTGTTCGAACAGAACGTGGTGGAGATGGAGGAGGGCATCGAGACGCCCACCCTGGAACACCTCCCCTATATCGTGGTCGTCATCGACGAGCTGGCCGACATGATGATGGTGGTGGGCAAGAAAGTGGAGGAGCTGATCGCCCGCCTGGCGCAGAAGGCGAGGGCATCGGGCATCCATCTGCTGCTGGCTACCCAGCGGCCGTCGGTGGACGTGATCACGGGCCTGATCAAGGCCAATATCCCCACCCGCATCGCCTTTCAGGTATCGTCGAAGATCGATTCCCGCACCATCATCGACCAGATGGGTGCGGAACATCTGCTGGGGCACGGGGACATGCTCTATCTCGCTCCAGGCGCCAGTATTCCACGGCGCATCCACGGCGCGTTCGTGGACGACAACGAGGTGCATCGGGTGGTCAAACACCTGAAGCTGAGCGGCGAACCCGAGTACATCGACGACATTCTCCAGGAACCCACCGAGGCCATTCCGGGTCTCACTCATGGAAACGCCGATATCGAAGAGGCGGATGCCCTGTTCGACGACGCCGTGCGAATCGTCACAGAGAGCCGGCGGGCCTCCATATCCGGTGTCCAGAGGCGGCTCAAGATCGGTTACAATCGGGCCGCGCGGCTGATCGAGGAGATGGAGCGTATCGGCATCGTCAGCGCGCCCGACAGCCGTGGCAGCCGGCAGGTGCTCGCGCCGCCCCCCATCGAAGACTGAGGAAGACACATTTGAACAGAATCCTTGCAGTGCTGGTCGTCCTGACAGGGCTGCTGGCAGCCTTTGCCACCGCCCAGGCGGCCATCTCCGAGCGCCAGCGGCTGGACGACTTTCTGAAGGATCTGCATACACTGAAGGCCCGCTTCGTCCAGATCGTGGATAATCGGGACAAGGGCCGGTTTCGCGCCTCCGGGGTCCTCTATGTTCGCCGGCCGGACCAGTTCCGCTGGGAGTACAGCGGCGAAGAGGGCCAGACCATCGTTGCCGATGGCCACCGTATCTGGGTGTACGACAAGGAACTGGAACAGATTTCGCACAAGAGCCAGACCGATGCGCTGCGGGGCACGCCGGCCCAGATCCTGGTGAACGACGGCTCCCTGGAGCAATACTTCGATATCGAGGACGCGGGCAAACGAAGCGGGCTCACATGGCTCCGGCTCACGCCCCGAAAAAAGGCCGAAAGCGATTTCGAGAAGGTCATGCTGGGCTTCGCCGGCGATGAGCTGCGCGAGATGGTGATGGTGGACAGTTTCGGCCAGACCAGCGACCTCCGTTTCAGCGACATAGAACGCAACGTCGCACTCGACCCCAAGCTGTTCCATTTCCGGCCACCCCCCGGTATCGATGTACTGGGGGACGACTGACCGCTGCGGGATGACTCCACCCACCGGTGAGGGCGATCTGTTCGCCGTCGACAATAGTCCCGAGCGGCCGCTTGCGGACAGGATGCGGCCCCGCACCCTCGACGAGTTCGTGGGACAGGACCATATCCTGGCGGACGGCAAACCCCTGCGTCAGGCCATCGAGGCGGACCGTCTCCACTCCATGATCTTCTGGGGACCGCCGGGCACCGGCAAGACCACCCTGGCGCGGCTCATCGCCCGCAGATCGGGGGCGCAGTTTCTCAGTCTGTCGGCGGTCCTGGCCGGGGTGAAGGATATCCGCAACGCCGTGGAACAGGCCCGGGCCGTCAAGCAGGCGGAGGGGCGGCCGACGGTGCTCTTCATCGACGAGGTACACCGCTTCAACAAGGCCCAGCAGGACGCCTTTCTGCCGCATGTGGAAGACGGCACCGTGGTCTTCATCGGCGCCACCACCGAGAACCCATCGTTCGAACTCAACAATGCCTTGCTCTCCCGGGCGCGGGTCTATGTGCTGAAATCGCTGGCGGGGGCGCAACTGGAGCAGATCATACAGCAGGCCCTGGAGGACGAGGCCCGGGGGTTGGGCAGCCGCGGGCTGCGTCTCGATCCCGCGTCGCGTCGCCTGCTCGCCGAGGCCGCCGATGGCGATGCCCGGCGGGCCCTCAACCTGATCGAGATCGCTGCGGATCTGAGTGAAAACGGAGAGATCGACGGCAAGGTGGTGGAGGAGGTGATTGCCGGCGGTGTCCGCCGCTTCGACAAGGGAGGCGACGCCTTCTACGACCAGATCTCCGCCTTGCACAAGTCCGTGCGCGGCTCTTCCCCCGATGCGGCCCTCTACTGGCTGGCGCGGATGCTGGACGGCGGCTGCGACCCCCTCTACATCGCCCGCCGGGTGGTGCGCATGGCCTCCGAGGATATTGGCAACGCGGACCCGCGGGGTCTCGCCCTTGCCCTCAACGCCTGGGATGTGCAACAGCGCCTGGGCAGCCCGGAGGGCGAACTGGCGATCGCCCAGGCGGTGGTCTACCTCGCCTGCGCCCCCAAGAGCAACGCCGTCTACAAGGCCTACAAGGCGGCCATGGCGGATGCCCGGGCGTCCGGCTCCCTGGAGGTGCCCGTTCACCTGCGCAATGCCCCCACGCGGCTGATGAAGGAACTGGGCTATGGCCGGGCCTACCGTTACGCCCACGACGAGCCGGAGGGCTATGCCGCCGGTGAACGCTATTTTCCGGAGGGGATGAGCGAACGCCGCTACTATGACCCGGTGGAACGGGGACTCGAAATACGCATCCGGGAGAAGCTCGATCATCTGAGGGGTCTGGACCGCCGAGCCGGAAAAGACGCGGATGACAAGAGGGGCGCGTAATCGGAGAGCAGCACAAAAAATTTAACCGCCTGAACATTGAGTTCGGTGGTTTCTGGCGTTAACCTTGTGATTGCGAAATAATCCGCATGCCGTTCATATAAACGGGCGGAACTTCTTCCCCAAAATGCTGTTCAAAGGCAAACAGATCCGCGTCAGGGCCGAAAACGTCGTATAAAATGGAAGTCTTTATCCGCGGCATTCCTCCCACCAGCACCCGGCATGAACTCAAGCAGTTCGTCCAGAAAGGCATGCGCCGTTGGTTACCCTTCGGGTCCAAGCCGGTCCTGGTGGCGTGCAATGTCATCAAAATCACCGACGAACATGGGGAGACGGAGTACCATGGCCTGGTAGAGATCAAACCGGAAAAGGCCGCTCACACCCTCATCCGCCGCCTGAATGGCAAGCTGTTCAAGGGGCGTGCGGTGGAAGTGCGGCCCTTCTACCCGCGGACCCCCGGCGGGCGCCGCAACGTCAAAGGCGGGAAGGGAAAGTCCGACTACAAAGACCGGCGATGGCGGGACCGGCGCCGGGCGGACCTCCGGATCGAAAAGAAAATCGTGGCCAAGCTTTCCGTGCCCTACAAGCGCAAATAGAAAAATATCAATCCGGCAACAATATATATCGTATTCAGCCGCGGCGTGCCGGTTCGCAACGAGGTGTTCCATCGCCGCTGCAGCCACCTTGCAGCAACATGGGGCAACGCAGTCTGCGGGCCGGCCCGCCACGGCCTGTCTTTGAATATCATAGAGTTAGGGGCTTCAGGCAAGCGCCGGAACAAGGCGCAGTGCGCAGGCAAGGGGATTCCCTTGCCAAGCGCTGGAACGCGGGTCCGACGCCTGCCTGAAGCCCTGAATGCGATATATATTGTTGCCGGGTTAATAAGGCGGAAAAAGAGGGTTTACTCGAGTAAATGACCATTTCTCCACGCCCAGAAGGTGCAGTTCAGTGGTAAGCGGAGTGGTTACATAGAAAAAAGTATCGTAAAGTCCTTTCTCCCGGTGGGGCGCCACACTGTGTGTCCATGAACCCGGAGTCTTCATCCGTTGCATTGTCGGGGGTATGGCGTTTTGGCGATGAGGTGCTTCCTGCTTGCAGCCGCGTTGGCGTTTGGCGCCCGCTGGGGGCTGGCAGGTGAGGTGCGGGTGGCGGTTGCCAGCAACTTTTTCGAGGTGGCAAAAGTACTTGCCGCCCGTTTTGAGGCGGCTACGGGGCAGGCGGTACGACTGGCACGTGGATCGACCGGCAAACACTACGCGCAGATCCGGAACGGGGCGCCCTTTGATGTCTTTCTAGCCGCCGATGCGGAACGCCCCCGGCGACTGGAACAGGCCGGGGTGGCGCGACCGCATAGCCGCTTTTCCTATGCCATCGGCAAGGTGGTTCTGTGGAGTCCAAAACCGGGCTATGTGGATCCTGCGGGTAAGGTGCTGGAGACAGGGGCATTCCGCTATCTCGCCGTCGCCAATCCCAGGCTTGCGCCCTATGGTCGGGCGGCCAGAGAGATCCTCCGCCGGCGCGGTCTGTGGGTGAGGCTGCGCGACCGGATGGTGCGGGGCGAGAATATTGGTCAGACGTTTCAATTTGTAAAGAGCGGCAATGCGGAACTGGGGTTTGTGGCCTACGCCCAGGTCAAGCGGCCGGAAAAACCTGTCGAAGGTTCGCTCTGGATCCCACCCCAGTCGCTCTATGAATCCATCGAGCAGCAGGCCGTATTGCTGAAGGATACGCCAGCGGCGCGGGCGTTTCTGGCCTTCCTTGCGAGCGGGGAGGCGCGGAACATTATCCAGGGCTATGGATACGGGATCCCGTGATGCCGGATGAGCACGATTTTGCGGCGCTTTGGATTTCGCTCCGGCTGGCGTCGCTGACGACGGCCATTTTGTTGCTGATTGGCACGCCCCTGGCGTGGTGGTTGTCCCGTTCCCGGTGGCGCTTCAAGTTTCTCGTTGAAGCGCTGGTGGCCCTGCCGCTGGTGTTGCCGCCCACGGTCGTCGGTTTCTACCTGTTGGTGGCCCTGGGACCACACGGCCCGATTGGCGCTCTGATGGAGGCCCTGGGAGGGGCGCCATTGGCCTTTACCTTTTCCGGACTGGTGATCGGTTCGGTGGTCTATTCGCTGCCGTTCGTGGTGCAGCCGCTGCAGGACGCCTTTGACGCCATCGGGCAGCGTCCGCTGGAGGTGGCCGCCACGTTGCGGGCATCTCCTCTGGACCGTTTTTTCAGCGTGGCGCTGCCGCTGGCGCGGCCCGGCTTTTTGACTGCGGCGGTGCTCGGGTTTGCGCATACCCTCGGCGAGTTCGGGGTGGTGTTGATGATCGGCGGCAATATCCCCGGCAAGACCCAGGTGCTCTCGATCGCCATCTACGATCACGTGGAGTCGTTGGAGTACGCTCAGGCGCACTGGATCTCCGCTGCTCTGCTGCTGTTTTCCTTTCTGCTGCTGATGATGGTGTATGGATTCAATCGCCGTTTCAGCCGGGTGCAGTCGTGATGTCCCATCGCTGCGAGGGGGCGTTGGCAGTATGGCGCGGTGGACGATGACCCTCGATGCCCGCTTCCATGTCGATCGTGGCGATTTCTCGTTGCACGTCGACCTGACGATCCCGCAAAGCGGCGTCACCGCGGTGTTTGGCCCCTCGGGATGTGGTAAGACCACCTTGTTACGGGCGATTGCGGGATTGGAATCGAATTGCACCGGCTATTTCAGGATCGGCGGCGAGGTGTGGCAGGACGGGCGGCGGTTTCTTCCGCCGCATAAACGTCCGCTCGGGTACGTGTTTCAGGAACCGAGTCTGTTTGCCCACCTGTCGGTGCGCCGCAATGTCGAATATGGTCTCAAGCGACTGCGGCCGGCGGTGCGCAGGGTTTCGCTCGATCGCGCCGTGGCGCTGCTGGGGATCGGTCCCCTGATGGACCGCAAGCCGCATCAACTCTCGGGGGGCGAGCAGCAGCGTGTGGCCATTGCGCGGGCGCTGGCGGTGAGTCCCGCGATCCTGTTGATGGATGAGCCGTTAGCGGCGCTGGACATGGCCCTCAAACACGAGATCCTGCCGTATCTGGAGTCGTTGCAGCGCGAACTGGATATCCCCGTACTCTACGTCAGCCATTCCCGCAACGAAGTGGCGCGGTTGGCGGATTTTATGGTGTTGCTGGAGGCGGGGCGGGTGAGGGGCATGGGCGCGGTCGGTGAGCTGTTCGCCCGCCTCGATCTTCCGCTTGCACACCGACCCGACGCGGAAACTGTGATCGAGGCGGTGGTGGCCGGGCACGATGAGGCGTTTGCCCTGACGTTTCTCGATTTCTCTGGTGGGCGTTTTACCGTGGCGCGGAACGATCTGCCGCCGGGGCGGCGTGCGCGCCTGCGGGTGTTGGCCCGTGATGTCAGTCTTACGCTGGAGCGCCAGACCCACACCAGCATATTGAATATCTTTCCCGCCGTGGTGGATGAGGTGTTCGACGAAGGGGGGGCGCAAGCCACCGTACGACTCAGGGTGGGCGACGTCCCGCTGCTTTCCCGGATCACACGCAGATCGGTGGTGAATCTCGACCTGGTCCCGGGCAGAGCGGTCTACGCCCAGGTGAAGAGTGTCGCGCTGCTGAATTGAGCCGAGTCCCGGGAGGATCACTCCCCTGCGATGTGGTGGTCCAGCCCGATGTCACGGCGCGCAGAGGCGATGGTGATGGTGAAACCGGCGGTTACGTCTACCAGCGACATCAACGTGAGGATGAAGAAGGCTTCGGATCCCGTACTTTTCACGGTCAGGAAGATGACCAGAAAGGCGATGAATATCAGGGTGGAGAGAATATGATCCAGTACTGACGTGCCGCCGGTGTTTGTTGCCTTGACCATCTCTATGAACAACGCCACGGTGCCGAGAATAAGAAATATACCGTTGGTGGTGAGTTGGAATCGGGCGCCGGAAAAGAGGCCGAATTCAGCGACGGTGTCGTTCAGCGTCGAGGGTTCGGCGCCCATCGATACGATAAGGTAGGCGATAAGGAGGTAGGCGAACATGGGAATGGCGACAACGTATTTCATGATACTTTCCTTATGGCGTTGACCTGTATTGCGGCTCTTGCAAGAAAATGCCCTTTCTCCACGAGTTCACCCCGATGCGCGCCACGGCGGAGAAACCGCTCTCAATTCGGTGTCATGGCCGCATCCCTTACGGATGGCTTGACGGCAGGTTGCGATGTCTTTGCCGGTGCGGGCGGTTTTAGCGGCGTGATCTTTATCAATACCCCCATCAAGGGATGATCGAGATAGTAGAGTTTGCCGCTGCGCATGCGTTTTTTTGCATGCATGCGGTAGCTGCGATAGGCGGGGCCGAAGCCTCCATCGGCTGCGGGGGCTTGGCCGGGTGCCACTGGACGGGTGAGGATGAGGTCGACATCGGCGTGCAGATAGCGTTGTTTGCTGATACGGATGACGCCTTCGATGCGGGGCGGCCGGCCCGCCGAGCGGCGGCTGGTCAACGCCACCGGCCGGGTCTTGCTTCTGCGGGTGGCCGGCTGCTTCCATGCCAGGTGCAGTACGGGTTCATACCGGCCGGAGCGGCGAAGCTTGGCGTATTCATCGTTCAGTTGAAATGCCGTGTCGTCCAGCAGGGTGTACGCGGCGCCGCCTTTGGGCGCGGACGGCCCCGTCCCGCCGCTTGCATGCCGTAAGGGGATCGCCCCTCTGCCATTGGGGCGGCCTGGATCGTCCGGCCAGTGTTCGCTGTTGAGGGAGGCGCCCTTGTGGGTGAAGACGATCATCTCGACCTGGTACCAGCTTTCCGCGGAGATCGCCGCGGCGGGTGCCAGCATCAACGTGAGGAGCAGAAGCGCGGTGCCGATGGGTCTGTTTGTCATGGCTGCGGAACTCATGAGGGTTTGCATTGATGGTCCCTGGTCTTTACTAGGAGTCTGTCGGATTTAGGATTAATCTACTCGGCAACTGCTCCATGCGTTGCTCTACCTCCTGCATCCATGCAGTCGTGCGCTGGTGGGAAAGCGGTCCATTTTTCCTCGATTTTTCGTTGCGTAGGCCCACTATGCGCCTCAAAATCGAGAAAAACTGGCCTCGCTTTCCCACCATGCTCGCGACGATCACCTAAACCCGACAGACTCCTAGCCCGGATTATTCATGAATCGCCGCGATGATTGCACAGAGAATTGTCC
>JALSTP010000033.1 GCA_026983675.1 Sedimenticola sp. | reverse complement strand
GAGTGGCAGGCCGAGATCGATGGCATCCTGCGGCACGCCTCGCAGCCCATTGTGCACTGGATGTGGCACGACTACGGCCCCACCCAGGAGGCGGCTGCCGGTAATTATTCGGTGAGCATGTACACCAATACCATTGCCCACGCGGCCGCGAAGGACAGTGAATTCACCACCCTGAAGGACCTGGCGAAACGCATGCGCACCCTGCGGGCGGCAACTCTGCAGGTGAGCGGCGCCAATCCGCTGGTGGCGACCGTCGGCGCGGGCGGCGTCGGACAGTTTTCGCTGATGCTCGATCGGGGGGCGAGGATCGCCAGCGTGAAGGACTGGTACGCCTATGATGAGGATCAGGTCTTCCTGCCGGACAATGGCGGGCGTTTCGAGATCCATCTCGGCGGCGCGCCTGCCGATGTCACCCATATCATTCGTCTGCCCGCGCGCGCGCGCCTGCTCTCCTTGCAGGGCGATGGCTCCGTGCTCGCCTTCAGTTTCCGGGGTGAGGGCGTGATGAAAGTGGCGCTCAACTCTGCACTGGTCGGCGCCTTCCATGTTACGGGGGCGGATTCCAGCACCTTGTCCGGCAATATCCTGACCCTGACCTTTGGCGCCGACAAGGTTCACGACGTGGCCATTGAGGCCGGCAGCGGAAACCAGCCTCCCATCTTCGTGATGAATCCCGTCCAGGGGGTGGATGCCGCGGTGGACAAGGCATACAAAGGCTCCATCGCCGGTGTTGCCTCAGACCCGGATGGCGATCCCATCAGCTACGCGGTGGTTTCGGGGCCCGCCTGGCTGCAAGTGGCCGCCGACGGCGCCCTCTCCGGCACCCCGCGGTCCAGTGACCTGGGAACCAACAGTTGGACCGTCTCCGCCAGCGACGGAAAGGGTGGGATTGCCACCGGTACCCTGAAGATCGAAGTCAAGGCAGAGAAGGAATTGGTGTTGGTATCGTTGAAGAAAGAGGACGGCTGGATCCGTGAGTCCAGGGAAAAGAGCAATCGGGGTGGCCGTTATCGCAGATCCGGCGGGCTGAGGCTGGGTGACGACCGGCATGACCGGCAATACCTCTCCATCCTCTCTTTCGATACCTCGGTACTGCCCAAAGGGGCTGTCATCACCTCGGCCCGGGTGGAATTGACCCGTGGCGTGGTACGTGGCACCGATCCCTTCCTCACCCATGGCAATGCCTATCTGGAGATCAAGTCGGGCAGTTTCAGCGGCCACAAGCGATTGCAAAAGAGGGATTTTCAGGCATCCGCGGATCTCCGCGCCGCGGTGTTCGGACCGATGGGCGGTTACCGCAGCACCTACAGGATCGAACTCGACCCGGCGGCCTACGCCTTCATCAATACGGCCGGCAGGACCCAATTCCGCCTGGCCTTCGAACTGGATGACAACGACGACCGGGGCCGGGACTATGTGACCTTCTACGCCGGCGACTCGAAGTCCCCCGAGAGAAGGCCGCGCCTGGTTGTCACGTACAAGTAGGGAGCGTTTCTTGTCGATGGAAAAGGCCGCCTTTTCGGTGGCCTTTTTTTTGTGTTTGGAAGAGTCGACAAGGATTGCGTGGGGTGTGGGTCTATACTTCCGGAAAATGAGACGGGTTTCTGGGAGCAGATGACGAGATGCGCGGGCATGCTTGATGGGCCGTCGGCTGGTGGGGCGCCGCGATCCGTATGGGCGCGAGGGATCCTGTTGGTCACCGGTGTCCTGATATTGCTGGGCGGGTGCGCGGCCAATGCCCCGAAACCGGAGGTCTGCGCAGGCGCGACAGGGGTTGCAGGCGCTCTGTTGCAGAAAGCGGGCGTGCCGCTGCGCGAAGGTCTTGTGGATGCTGTCGGGCGGATTCGGCAACGCTATGCCATCCCCGGCCTCAGTCTGGCGGTGGTCAAGGATGGCGAGATCGTCTGGGCCGAGGGTTTCGGTGTTGCGGACAAGGCGGCGGGCAAACCTGCCACTCAGGAGACCCTGTACCGCGCCGGCTCGCTGGCCAAGCCCATGACCGCAATGGCCATCATGCAGCTGGAGGAACGGGGAGAGGTGGACATCGACCAGCCGTTGCAGGCCTATGTCCCGCAATTTTCCATCCGTAGCCGTTTCGACACCACCGCCGAACCCATCACCTTGCGCAGTATTCTCTGCCACCATTCGGGATTGCCCACCGATCTTAACAAGGGCATGTGGACGCGGGCCCGATTCACCGAGGTGGCATCGCGTCTGCGGGAGGAATATGCCGCCTTTCCCCCCAATCTCGTGTTCAGTTATTCGAATACCGGATACAGCCTGCTCGGTGAAGTGATCGAAAACGTGGGCGGGCGACCCTATGAGGACTGGATGCGGGAGGAGATTTTCCGGCCGCTCGGGATGGATGCCAGCGGTTTCGACATCGGGTCGTTGCCGGCGGGCCGGTTGGCGAAAGGCTACAAAGAGGGGAAGGCGCAGCCCTTGCTGCCCATTCGCGACCGGCCCGCGTTTGGCCTGTATACCAGCGCCATGGACCTGGGCCGCTTCATGGGCGCCATGCTGGCCGGACCGGGCAAGCCCACGCGCGGGGGGGTGATGGCGGAGACGTTGCAGGAGATGTTCGAGCCCCAGAACGCCGACAATCCGCTCGATCTCAACGTACGCACCGGCATCGGCTGGTTTCTGGAGCAGGGAACCATCCCTGGCGGAGGGCGCGTGGTGCGCCACGGGGGCACCACCCTGTTCTTCAGCAGCGAGCTGATCATGTTGCCCGAACGGGGATGGGGTGTGGCCGTGCTCTCCAACAGCGGCGACGCGCGGCCGGTGGTGGCGCAACTTGCCGAAGAGGTGTTGCGGTTGGCGGTGTCGGGCCGGTCGCAGCCCGTCGAAAGGGAAAAACGCCTGGCTGCCCGGGCCGCTTCCATCGAGACCCATCAACTCAGTGAACTGGGCGGCAACTATGCCACCGACGTGGGCCTCATTTCCATCCGGCCCAAGGACGCCAAGCTGTGCGCCTGTATCCTGGAGGAGACCTTCGATCTCATTCCCTATCCCAATGGCTGGTTTGGCATCCGGGGGGCAACGGATTCTCTGCCCGCGCCTTACAGCAGCCTGGGTGAACTGCATTTCCAGACGCGGGTCATCGAAGGGCATGAGGTGATCGTGGCCGAACGGAACGGCAAAGAACAGGTGTTGGGGGAAAAGATCCCGCTGGAACCCGTGCCGGAACGCTGGAAACAGCGTGTGGGGCATTACCGGCTTCTGAACCCCGACCCCGGATTTCCCCTGCTCGATCCACAGGTGAAGATCGTGGATGGCCAACTGTGCATGAGCTACAGGCTGCCGCTGTTGTCGAACAGCACCATTCGCGTGCCGCTGCGGCCAGTGTCGGATACCGAGGCGATCATTCTCGGTCTGGGCCGCACCCGTGGGGAGACGTTGCGCGCGGTCAAGGTCGACGGTGAAGAACGTTTGAGGTACTCCGGTTACATCGGACGCAAGATCGATTGAGGCAATCCCGGAAGGGGCTTCTGAAACGCCGGCCGGCGCGAGGCGGTCCTTCTCTTTGCAATCATGCGGTTTCAGAGAGGAGCAAACGACGATGGCGGGTGTGGGGCGGATCCTGGGGACGGCACCATTATTGTTAACCCGGCAACGCTATATATCGCATTCAGGGGCTCAGGCAGGCGCCGGAACAAGGCGCAGTGCGCAGGCAAGGACCGTGCCCTTGTCGAGGTCGCTCCAGTGCCTGTGCCGGCCTGACGCCCCCGACCCCATGATATTCAAAGACAGGCCACGGCTGAATACGTTGAGTATTGTTGCCGGGTTGATGCTGTTCGTCGGCCATGTGACCGTGGCCCTGGCCTACAAACACGCCGATCTGGAGCGTCTTCTTCGGACTGGGGTCTGTTATCAGTGCGACCTGCGGGGAGTCGACCTGCGGGGCCGTGACCTCTCCAACAGCCGGTTGGGGCGCAGCGACCTCTCCGGCGCCGATCTGCGCCAGGCCAACCTGCGCAGCGCCAATCTCGGCTGTGCCACCCTGGACAATGCCCATCTCGAAGGGGCCAATCTGGAGGGTGCGGTGTTGCGCGAGGCGCGACTCTATGGCGTGGACATCTCTTCGGTGCGGCTGGCGGGCGCCGACCTGCGCGACGCCGATCTGAGTCATCTCGACGTGGACATGGATCTCGAATGGGTGGATCTCACGGGTGTGCTGCTCGAAGGGGCCCGTTTCAAGGATGGCGTACGTTGCGCCGGCTTTGCGAAAAAGGGGGGCTGGGGTTGCGCGGCGCGGTGACGCGTGAGGTGGCGGCACAGGCGGGATCGGGTACACTCTGCCTTCCATAGGGTTGCGCGAGGGCAGGGGCATGAGGATTGCGGTGCTGGGACTTGGGCTGATGGGGCGGGCCGTGGCGGAGCGGCTGCTGAAGACGGGCCATGCGGTGACGGGCTGGAACCGCTCGCCCTGTGCCCTGGATGCATTGATGGCGGAAGGGATGCGGCGGGCCGACACCGCGGCGGCGGCCGTGATGGAGAGCGAAATCGTCCTGCTGTTGCTGGCGGATGCCCAGGCGATCGGGGAAACCCTGCCAGCGGACGGGGCCTTGAAAGACCGCGCCGTCATCCAGATGGGCACCATCGCGCCGGACGAGAGCCGCGCCATCGCCTGCCGGGTGGAGTCGCAGGGCGGCGCTTATCTGGAGGCCCCGGTGCTGGGCAGTCTGCCGGAGGCGCGAGGCGGCCGATTGATCGTCATGGCGGGAGGCGACGCGGCGCTCTATGATCGATGTCTGCCGTTGCTGCGGACACTCGGTGAGGCCCCGCGGCGGGTGGGCGGGGTGGGGCAGG
>JALSTP010000032.1 GCA_026983675.1 Sedimenticola sp. | reverse complement strand
TCTGGGATGTCATCCCTGACATCAAGGGCGACAAACTCATGGTGGAGATCATGACGCCCCACCAGACCCACTACTACCGCGACGGTCAGCAACCCCACGACTCTGGCCAACCAACTCCCATCAGCTTCCTCACCGTGCCGCCGGGGTCAGGGTTTACTTTCCATGTGCAGTGTGACCTTACCCGACTGACACGCCTTGCGCCTGAGCTTGCCCGGGACGACCATTGGAAAACGCTACTTGAATCGGCTTTCGGGCATGCCTTCGAGTGGCTGGGCTTTGGCGCCAAGACGGCGGTGGGATATGGCGCTATGAAAAAAGATGAGCAACAAGCAGAGGCCGCCCGGAAGAAAGCGGAAGAAGAGGTCAGGCGCGCGCGGCTTTCACCCCTGGAGCGGCAACTCGAGGAAATCTGCCGGCGCGAGAAAAACAACAACCCGGGGACGATCCTGTTCAACAAACTCGAGGCTGGAGACTGGGAAAGTGAGACAGATCAGCGCACGGTCGCGTTAACGATCAAAGCCCTTTGGCAGGCCGAAAACAAATGGAATCCCGGGTTTTCCGGAAAAAACAAGGGGAAGGTCAGGCAGAAAGAACGTTGTTTGAAATTATTGGCATATCTGGCGCGATCGTGATGTTGGCGTCGGCTCCCGTTTCCCGGTTTACTTTACGGTTGGAGCAAGGCGATGCTCTGCTCCAAATGCACTCGCGAAGCCCAGCCGTGCAAATGAGCAACAGAAAAAAACGGCCTCTAATAACACCATGGAAGAACAAATGCTTACACATGTCGACCTCGTTTCAGCGCCATCCACGTCCAATTGCATGCCAGTGCGGGATCGCTCGCCGCACCGCGTGAAGCGGGCAGCCAGTCACGATATGGAACAGCAGACCAGTAGGGTAGACACTGCCCGCCGGAACGCTGGATATGGCATGTTGACCATTGGCGAATGTCGCCCACCCCACGGGGTGGCCGGGTCGTGGTGCAGCAAATTCTTGTCGCCCCGCTTGATGGCGCATTGCTCGGGGCTCGGACAATGAGACTCACCGGCGATAACGGCCAGCTTTTCGGCTGGGCTGAATCCACCTGGCAGTGCTTGGACCAGATCGGCATCCTGACGGGCGACATCATGATGGTGTTGACCCTGCTGGGGGGCGTCATCGCTTGGTTGAGGCGCGACTCCATCCGCCGCTGGTTAAGCGTCAACCGTTTTCCCGTATCGGGGAAACCCATACCCGAAGACGAACACTGGGACGCCCTCGTCTTCACCATCAGCCGGCAGGACGTGCCGAATTGGGTGATACAACAGCGGTCGCCCCAGGCCATTGGCCTGATCGCCACCCACGCATCGCATAATGAAGCTGGCGCGGTGGCGGCGCAGGCGGCGCTCAAGGGCATTCAGGTATCAGGCCCCAAACTTCTGGATGATCCCGACGACCCGGCCGAAGCCCAGGAAGAGGTTCGGCGCCTGATACAGCGGCTGCGCGCCGACGGCTACCAGCGCATCGGTATCGACATCACCGGTGGCAAGACCCCCATGAGCCTCGGTGCCTTCATGGCCGCGCAAGAACAGGGCTGTGATACCCTCTACGTGACCGCTGAATACGACGCCAGACTCAGAAAGCCCGACACCCGAAGCGCCGTCATACGTTGCATCACCCGCGCAGAAAATTCATGAACCCCGACACCCACATCCACGACATCGCACCCAACATCAACGTCGTCCTAAACCGAGACGGAAAAATCATCCCCAACGAACTCGACGCGGCCTTCCGGCGCAACAACCGGCTGCACATCGTCGAATGGAAAACGCGCCAGTTCAAGGGCACGGGCGAAGACACCCCCGGCGCCGAAGCCCTTTACAAACTCGACACCCTCGGAGACCTCATGGGCGGCCTCAAGGCGCGCGCCTGCCTGAAGCCCTGAATGCGATATATATTGTTGCCGGGTTAATAACAAAAGAACACCTGCAAGACTTCATCGGCGCCTGACCGCAAACTTGCGGACCCGGACACTGCGTCCACGTGGTGGCAACATACCGCCATGACACAACGCACCCTCTACCTCGCAGCCTACGACATCACCGAAGCCGACCGGCTCAGGAAAGCGCTCCACGTCCTGCGTGACTACGCCACCGGGGGCCAGAAATCCGTCTTCGAATGCTATCTCACCGAACCCGAAAAGGCCGAACTCAAACACCGCATCGCCACCCTAATCGAACCCGCAGAAGACCGCTTCCTGCTGATACGCCTCTCCCAGCGCGCCCGCACGCGCACCCTTGGCATTGGTCGCCCCCCCGCCGACCCCGCCTACTACTACATCGGATAACATCGTGGCCACCCTCTACATTGACCGCAAAATCCTCAGTATGCAAAGCCAGCGTGGCATCCTCATCCTGAAACACGAACATGGCGACAGCCAACGCCTGCCGCTGCGCATGATTGACCACATCGTCATCCATGGCCGCATCGACACCGACACAGGCGCCCTTGGTGCGCTCGCCGACGCCGGCATCACCGTCACCCTCCTCAGTGGGCGTCAAGGCCGCCGGCAAGCCACCCTAATCAACGGCATGGGCAAAGACGCCGGACGACGCCTTTCCCAATACCGTGCCGCCCTCGATCCCCAGCGCAAGACCCGCATTGCCGCCTGCATTCTCAAACACAAACTGGCCAACCAACACCGGATGATCAGCCGCGCCCTCACCAAACGGCCAGACCAACGGCGTCCCATCACCAAGGCCCGGCGCACCCTGCACGAATTGAGCGCGCGGCTGCAAACCCCCGGCGCTGGACTTGAACAACTGCGCGGACTCGAAGGCGCCGCAGCCGCCGCCTACTACGACGCCTACCGGCGCCTCTTCCCGGCCAGCCTCGGATTCCAGACCCGCCGCCGCCGACCGCCACCGGACCCCGTCAACGCCGCCCTCTCGTTGGGCTACACGTTGCTCCACAGCGACGCCGTAAAAATCGTCCACGGCGCCGGACTCGATCCCTACACGGGCTATCTCCACGAACCCGCGCACGGACGCGAATCCCTCGCCGCCGACATCATCGAACCCATGCGGCCAAAACTCGACGCCCTCATCTGGTGGATCTTCCGCAAGCGGGTGCTCACGGCCGAACATTTCACCATTCGCGACGGCGCATGCCTGCTCGGCAAAGCCGGACGGGGCAAATACTACGCCGCCTACGAAACCCTGGCTGCCGGCACCCGGCGCTGGATGCGCCGATTCGTCCACGGCCTTATCGCCCACCTACAGCAAGACAGTGGAGCCGACGCCCCATGAACAGCGCCAACCGAACCGCGCCGCCACCCAAACCCCTCTACATCGAACCCGATGCCGACACCCGGTTGCGGCTCGACCACAATGCCCTGCGCATCGAACGGCCCGGACGTGCCCCGCAGACCTTGCCTCTACGCCGGATCTCGCGCGTCTACCTTGGCCACCACGTCCACATCGCCACCCCCCTCATACGCGCCTGCGCCGAACGCGGCATCATCATCGTCCTGCAAGATGAGCACGGCCAAATCGACGCCCGCATCATCGGCCGGACAGGCGCCCACACCCGCCTGCGGCAGCGCCTCTACGACCTCACCGACCGCCCCGACTGGCGGATTCGCTACAGCGACTGGAAACGCGCCATGCGGAGGCGCATTGGCAACACCCTCAGACACCGCCTGGGCGCCCCGAGAGAACTGCGAAACCGTCCGGAAAAACTCCAGCAATGGATCGACCGCCAACTCGCGCGAACAGTGGGCGCCCGGACCGCGGAAACCACCCGGCGCCACATCCGCCGGGCCGCCGTCGGCTGGATGCAACAACGGCTTTTCCAGGAAGGCGTTGGCGCCGAAAACGAACAATGGCTGACCGGCAGTGCCGACCTCGCACAAGACCTCGGCGGCCTTCTCGCCTATCGCATGGAAACCCTCCGGTACGGATGGCTGCAAGGCCGGGCCCGCGTAGCCCGGGAACGGAACGAACGCCCCAGACCCCCCGCCCCACGGCTCATCGTCCGCAAAATAGAAAATCACCGCGGACGCACCGCCCGGCTTGGAAACGACCTCATCAACCGTCTGCACAGATGGCTCATCGAACTGGAATGACCCATGGCCCAAAAACGTCCCCTGCCACGGCTCCTGTGTTACGATATAGCTGACCCTGGCCGCCTGACCCGAGTCCACCGGATCGTCAGCGAATGGGCCATTCCTGTGCAATATTCGGTATACTACCTCTACATCGACGCCACCGGACTTGAGCGGCTCTGCCACGAACTGGAAAGCGTGATCCAAACGACCGAAGACGACATCCGGATCTACCCCCTCATTGAAGGTGAACCTGCCGACGTACAAGGGACCCAAGGCATCAACCCCGGACTCATCCTTGCAGGCGTCGCGGTACCGCAAGGCCTTGACGGCCAGACAACAGATCCGCGGGAGGGCCAAAAATGACACAGCACCAAGCATACCCGGAAAAATCCGCAACCATAGCGCCAACATGTTGTAAAATAGAGGAAACCAACGGCGAGGAGAGAAAAACCGAGACCCGCAAAAAAGGGGATTAAGACCTGATTTCATGCTCATTTCATACCCTCCTCTAAATGAGAAAAACCGAGACCCGCAAAAAAGGGGATTAAGACCTGTTCACCGAACCTGATAACAATTTTAACCCTATGAGAAAAACCGAGACCCGCAAAAAAGGGGATTAAGACCGTTCACCGGCGACGATGATGTACCGATCGCCGGGAGAAAAACCGAGACCCGCAAAAAAGGGGATTAAGACAATTTCAGATAAATCATCATGGAGTTTTAATTGTGAGAAAAACCGAGACCCGCAAAAAAGGGGATTAAGACCGCGATAAATGGTTACATCATACCCATTTGCCTCAGAGAAAAACCGAGACCCGCAAAAAAGGGGATTAAGACCTCTTCGAATCGG
>JALSTP010000031.1 GCA_026983675.1 Sedimenticola sp. | reverse complement strand
GATCCTGCGCCCGCTGGATTTGTTGAGCCCCCGGGCCTGCGCCAGCGCGGACGCCAATTCCTCGGCCTGGGCCTGCAGCCGTTTGTTTTCTTGTCTCAGATCCGCGTTCCCCTCCGTTGCTTCCGCCCCATCCCCGGAAGCCGGCGTCTGCAATGCAACCTGCCCGCGGAGATCCAGATTCTCCGTCTCCAGCTTACGCAGGCGCCGCCGCCAGGCGTGATCGCTTTTGACCAACCGTTCTTCGACCCCGCGCCGCGCAATCCACCACCCAATCAGGATCCCAAGGAGTGCCGCCAGTAGCAGGAACACGAGAATCCGAAACGTTAAATAAACCATATGGCACCCCATATCCGGCTGCAGTCTGAATCCGACCTCAGCAGCGTTATTGACGTGGCGTTTCCTGAAACCACTTAACAGGCTGCTGGAAAACGCCGTTTTTCAGCAGCCTGTGCGCGGTACAAGAATGTACCGCCATTTTCGATGACTGTAGGTCATTGAAAATGAAGGAACCAAGAAATCGCATTTTCCGGTTCCGGGGCTGAAAAAGTCCATGGAGGGACTTTTTCAACATCCTATTAATTCAGGGTTTTCACCATCAAGACTTCGTATCCAACTCCTCCCCCCTCGATCGGACGAGCGAAGGCCCCCCGGCGCTTCGCCCCAACCAGCGCCGAAAGGGGAATTTTATTCCGATCCGGCCTATGACACAATTGATTGATCGACTTCAAGAAAAACGCGACTTTGCCGCAATCCAACGCAATGACCGGTCTACATGATATATGAGAGATATCACTTGGCTCGATACTGGCCTTGCAAAGCAGAATAGATGGTATGACACAGCGTTTTCTACATATAATCTGGGTTGGCCTGCTGAGCTGCCTCCCTTTGCCTGGCGCCACGGCCCCCCTTCCGGACCCGGCAGACCCGCTCATGGTATCGGACGGGCCGATTGTGGAGGAGATGGACAGCCCGCGCCCGGCGATCGCGTCCACCCCCTTGGCCCAGGAGATCTACGATCACCTGCGGAACAGCCCTGAGGGCGAAGAATGGAACCCGGACAATTGGTCGGCCCTGAAGGCCTTCTACGCGGACCGGGCATTCGCGCCTTTCTGGCATCGCGTAGGAAATGTCACCAAGGAAAGCCTCGAACTTCTGGACCGGCTGGAAAATGCGGACCTGGAAGGGCTGAACCCCGACCGCTACCTGGTTCCCCGTCTCCGCACCCACTTCGCCTCGCATGACCCTGCCCGCTCTGCGTGGGCCGATATTCTTTTGACCGCCGCCTACATACGCTACGCCCTGGATGAACGAAACGGCCGTTTCGATCCAAAGCTGCTCGACGCCGCCTGGAACATCCCGCAAGAACCCTACGATGCGTCGGCCGCCCTGCGGGATCTCATTTCCTGGCCTTCATTCGCCGAGTTACTGGATCAGTTGCCCCCTACCACCGACGACTATTGGCGCCTGACGAGGGCCCTGCAACACTACCGCAGGATCCAGGATGAAGGCGGCTGGCCTGCGTTACCCGAGGCCCCCACGCTGCATCCTGGCGACATACACCCACAGGTGGCCGCCTTGCGCCACCGGCTGGTAATCGAGGGCGATTATCAGAGCGACGTGGAGCCCCCGGATCTCCACCGCTATGACGCCATGCTGAAAGACGCTGTCATCCGCTTTCAGCAACGACACGGCCTTACGCCCGATGCGGTGGTCGGCCCGTCCAGCCGCGCGGTCCTTAATGTCCCTGTCGAAAGCCGTATCGCCCAGATCGAGACCAACCTCGAACGGTGGCGCTGGATGCCGCATGACATGGGGGAGCGGTACCTTTTGGTGAATGCCGCGGGGTTTGAACTCAAGTTGATCGAGGGCGGCGTCACCCGCCTTCGTGAGCGCATTATCGCAGGCAAGACAAAACGACAGACCCCGTCGTTCAGCAGCCGTATCACCAGTCTGGTGGTAAACCCCAGTTGGACCGTGCCCAAACGCATCGCGGTGGAGGACCTGTTACCCAGGCAACAGCGGAACCCCGACTTCCTGAGTCACAAGCACATCGAAGTGTTTAAACGGGTCCACGGCCGGCTGACCAAGGTCGACCCTCGCAGCATCGACTGGAACGCCTACGACAAACACCATTTCCCTTTTCTGTTGCGTCAGAAACCGGGGCGCCACAACAGTCTCGGGCGGCTCAAATTCCATCTGCCGAACCGCTACTCGATATTCCTTCACGACACACCATCGAAGGGGCTGTTCAACAGGTCCAACCGCGCCTTCAGCTCCGGTTGCATCCGCGTGCAATATCCCGAGCAACTGGCGGACGTCCTGCTTCAGGAAGACTCTTCCTGGTCGCCAAAGCAGCTTCGCCGTGCGCTCTCCGGCCACAACACCCAGATCCATCGTCTTAGCCAGTCCATATCGATCTACATCGGCTATTTCACCAGTTGGGTCGATGACGACGGGCGGATCAACTTCTGGCCAGATATCTACAAGCGCAACACGCCGATCCTCCAGGCCCTGCAGCAGGCAGAGCGCCCCAATGATTTCATTGCCCACGTGGTGCCTCTCGCCAATGCCCCTTTGGAGACGGACTGACCCCCTCTCCCCGCGCGTCAAACCCCTCTGTACGGAACGCCGTATCGCACGAGACCCGCATCACAAACATGCGCGCGCATCTCGAAACTTGGTAAATAAATTCCCATGAGTGTATAATCCGTCACTCATTTTTTTGGGGTTCCTGTCGAAAATATATAACGACGATTAGGAACGGGTGTCTGCCGGAAGCTCAGGGAAGACGCCCAAACTGAATGGATGTTCCATCTTTAACGAGATTGTGGGGGTTGCCTGAAAATGTTGAAAGATGCGCGGATAGATGCTTCAGCGCCGGCGGGAATGAGCCGCCGTCACTTTCTGGCAGGGTGCGCCGCTGCGGTGGGAATGTTCGGACTCAGCCCGGCATTCGCCCATATCCTGTCGAAACGCCCGGAGCGCGACCTCTCCTTCCTCAACCTCCACACAGGTGAAAGGCTCAAGGTCACCTATTGGGCAAATGGTGACTTCGTTGCCGAAAGCCTTTCGGAGATCAATCACTTGCTTCGCGACTTCCGCACCGGCGACACCCATAGGATCGACCCACGCCTGCTCGATATTCTCTATGGCGTGAGGGAGCAACTGGGAACACACAAGGAGTTTCATATCATTTCCGGCTATCGCTCGCCGAAAACGAATCACTTGCTTCGAACCCGGAGTCACGGCGTTGCCAAACACAGCCTGCATATGCAGGGCAAGGCCATAGACATCAGAGTGCCGGGCTACGATATCCACCGGCTGCAACGCGCCGCAAAATCACTCAAGGCAGGCGGCGTCGGCCTCTACACCAAGTCCAACTTCGTACATGTGGACACCGGGCGTGTCCGCTATTGGTGAATTGTTGCCGGGTTAATAATATAGTAAGCAGAACACCGGTGCGGCAAATGTGGAAATGACCGTCTCTCAATGCAGAGATGGCGCATTTCGGTGGTGGGCTGGGTAGTTACAGTCGTTTTTCAACGCCCCGCCAAGCCCAGGGGATCGTTGGGATCGACCCCCTCCATGAATGGCAGCTTCCGGTCCTGATGAGTCACTTGGTAGACCTTGCCAATCCAGTTGCCTACGATCCCTTCCGCCGTGTCGTGCCAGGTATTGTCGAGCATCGGCGTGATCAGATCCTCAGGAAACGGCGGCGCGTCATCACCCCGCCCCCGGGCCTCGAGCACCCGATCGCGATATTCCTCCAGAATGGCCCGTTGCAGCGGGCCCAGATAGTTCTCCGGAAACGGGGGGTACCCGCCACGCTCCCCGGTGATGAAGCGGTTCACTTCCCGCTTGTACTCCTTCAACAGGCTCACGGTGTCGTATTCGGGATGCCCCTGGAAATAGACGACACGGAAACGATCGGCGCTCACCGCCAGATGCACACCCGCTACCTCGCTCTCCACCAGTACATGCATACCGGCTTCATCGAACTGCTCGCGGGTGATTTCGTTAAACCGTGAATGGGGCACATCGAACACCGTGTTGACGTCATTGACCAATGGATGACTGCGATCGATTACACGATGTGAATAGACGCCCCATCTCTTCGCCCGCATGGCCCTGCGTTTTTGGCCGTGAAGGAACTCCATCACCGCATGAGTCGCCAAACAGGAACAGAGGATGGACGTCACATTCTCCAGCGCCCAGTCCACTATGCCGATCAAGGGCTTCCAGAAGGGTTCCTGTGAGAGGTCGGGATGCGCGACGTTGGCACCCGTGATGATAAGCGCATCAAGCCCTTTTTCACGCAGATCATCGAACGCCTCATAATACCGTTCTATATGCTCCCGGGCCCTCGCGCCACGCGCAAGTTCGGGCAGTGTAAACGGGTGCATGTAGAACTGGGCGATGGGATTGCTCTCCCCCACCAAGCGGTAGAACTGTCGCTCGGTAGCGGCCAGCGCGGCATCGGGCATCATGTTCAACAGCCCCACATGCAACTCGCGAATATACTGTTTGGAGGCGCGTTCCGGAGTCAGAACCGTCTGCCCCTCCTGGCGCAGTCGGTCGAAAGTCGGCAGGTCATTATGGGCGACCAGGGGCATCGTTCAGTCTCTATCCGGGGTTACGCGCAATGGCGGTTTCGATCAGGGCCAGAAAATCGGCCTCATCCCTCACTGTCCCCACCTCGTCGGAAGTCACCGTATAACCATGCGGGTGGGCGATTTCCTCATAGCGGGGGATACGAGTGTGGAACAGACGCGGAAAGACCCAGCGGGTGAATTCATCGGGATCGACCATCGCCACATAGGGCAGACCCCGCTCATGGAGATAGGCGTCAAGTTGCTCTTCAAGGAACTCGGGACGGTAATAGAGTGGCTTCGGGTCCGCCTCCGCTCGGCGCAGCAGGTTGATCTCGTCTTGTGGCGAGACCTCGATGTAAAGAATCAAGGTGTGGTCCACCAGCAGATCGATCACCGCGGGCTCATCCAACTCGCAAAGACTGCCGCCCACATCGTTGACGAAATGGCGGT
>JALSTP010000030.1 GCA_026983675.1 Sedimenticola sp. | reverse complement strand
CGGCTGAATACGATATATATTGTTGCCGGGTTAATAGCATGGAGGTCTCGCCCCATCTCGCCTATGACACCGAATCCACGGAGGCCGAGGCCAGACGGCTCTGGAAGGCCTTCGACCGCCCCAATGGCATGATCAAAATACCCGCCACACGGGAGGGACTGCCGGCCATCCAGGCGCTGACAAGGGAGGGGATCAACGTCAACGCGACACTGATTTTCAGCCGCGAGCGGATGCGCGACGTGTGGGAACAGTTCGTCTCCGGACTGGAGATCCGACAGGGCTGCAATGAGTCGGTGGATCACATTGCCTCTGTGGCCAGTTTTTTTGTCAGCCGGATCGATACCAAAGTGGATGCATGGTTGGCCAATGATCCCGGTTTGTCTGGGATCCAGGGTGAGGCGGCTATCGCCCTCGCCCGCCTCTGCCACGCCGATCAGCAGTGCTGGTTGACTGGGGACCGCTGGCAGCGACTCGCCGCAGCGGGCGCCCACCACCAGCGGCAGTTGTGGGCCAGCATGAGCGTCAAGAACCCGGCCTACTCCGACATCAAGTACGTGGAGGCCCTGATCGGCCCCGGCACGGTGAGCACGCTACCCCTTGATACCCTCGCTGCGTACCGGGATCACGGCCAGCCCGCCCTGCGGCTGAACCAGGGGCTGGACCGTGCCGCGGCTACCGTCGAGACCCTGGAGGCGCACGGTCTCCACCTCGAAGCAGTGGCCAACCAACTGGAACAGGAGGGGGTGCAAAAATTCGTCGACGCCTATGACCGGCTGCTGAACGCCATCGAACAACAGTTGGCGCCACCAAAAAGATGAAGCGGGATCCACAGCACCTCCTTGGCCTCCTCCCACGGGGGCTTGTGATCGGCACCGTGGCCGGTTTCGGCGGCGGATTCATGAGCCTCGGCGGCGGCACCCTGACCATTCCCCTACTGCTCGCCTGGACCCGCCTCTCCCCTTTCGAGGCACGCGGCACAGCCCTGGCGGTGGCGCTGTTCTCCGCTGGCATGGGCAGCTGGGTATATGCAGGAGACGGCATGGTGGATTGGCAGGCGGTTCTTCTGATCGCACTGCCAGCAATGATTCTCTCGCCCTTAACAGCCCGCTGGACGGAACACCTGAAGGGTGTCCGGCTGCAACAGATATTCGGGATCGTCGTGCTGCTCGGCGGGCTCGCCCTGTTGCTGCGTGATTTCCTATTGCCACAGACGACGATCACGGAGTCATTGCGCACCCCCTATCTACTGGCAGTGGGCATAGTGGAGGGTGCCGTCGCGGGCAGCGTGGGGGTCAGCGGCGGCCCCATTCTGGCGCCGGCGCTGGTGCTTGGCCTGGGCATGTCCCAGCAACTGGCTCAGGGGTGTTCACTGGCGGCACGGTTACCTGCGGTGATCGGCGGCTTGTGGGAAAATATCACGCACCGGCACGTCTTCTGGCCACTGCTGCCCGGACTCATCACGGGAAGTCTGGCTGGCGCCTGGCTCGGCGGAGAGGCGGCGCTGGCCCTGCCCGAGCAACATCTGCGTAGCCTCTTCGCCCTGTTTCTTCTGATTCTGGGCATGAATTATCTGCGTGGCCGACCGGCCACACACCCTGAAACGCATCAATAGACGATGCCCGCCTCTGTTCCCCTCCCAGACAGCGAATGCATCAGCCGGTCACGTCTTCCCTGGATTCGCCGGCGCCACGCCCCGACCAGGTCACCAGCACGACCCCCAGAACGATCACCGCGATGCCCAGGGTCTTGTAGAAGGAAACACTCTCCCCCAACCGCGGCCACGCCACCGCCCCCGCATAGACCAGCACATAGCTCAAGCTCAGCACGGGATAGGCCAGACTGAGTTCGTGCCGCGCCAACGCCCCCATCCAGGAGAGCATCGAAAGCCCATAACAGACGAGCCCCGCCACAACCCAACCCAGCGCCGGTAACCACGCGCGGAAGTGGTTCATATCCCACTCTCCCCCTGCAAGACCGGCAAGCTGCACATCCAGCATGCCGGCCCTCATCAAGAGTTGCGCCGCGGCGGAGAGTACCACACTCACCCCGATAAACGCCGTGCCGAGGTTGACGAGGCCCCTGCTCATGCCAGCGACATCAGACCGATACCCGCGCAGATCAGCGCCACCCCCAGCCAGCGCACCGCGCCCACCGACTCATGCAAATGAAAACGGGACACCAGCATCACCAACACGAACCCCAGGCTGAGAAAGGGGAACGCCTTGCTGACCTCCATCCTGAACAGAACGCCCAGCCACGACGCCGTCCCCGCCGCAAGGCAGGCAATGGCCCACCAGAACCTGGACTGGCGCAACAACCGAATCATAAAGACACCGCCCGCCGATCGCGCCGCCCGGTCCGCCGCCAGCTTCTGCAACAACTGCGCGGCGGTGGTAAACGCCAACGAGACAAAAATGAGTACATAGGTCACGGCGAGCCCTGAATGCGCGGAGGAAGATACCAGGCGTGAAACTTTCCATAGATCTGTCTTTCAGCCCTTTCCGGAAGGCGCTGCACGTAAGCCTTCCCGCAGGGACCCTTGCACAGCATGAACAAACCGTCCCGAAGGCCCCGCGTCCGCAAGAGGGCGTCGAAGGCGTCACTATCGAGATAGCGCTGAGCGGCATCGGGATAGGAGAGGCCGTAGGCTAGCTCCCCCTGCCCGATGAGAAAGGCGTCGTCCCTCTTGAAATACCAATCCACCGCGCGAACCACCGAATTGTCCGTGACAAGCACCGTATCATCGGAGACCCTGTCACGGAACTGGTCCAGAAACGGACCCGGCATGATACGCTGCCGCACCTGCTCCGGCAGGGAAAAATGAATGACGAAAAAGAGCGGCAGCATGGCCAGCACCGAGGGCATCAGCCGCGCATCCGGATTCGCGCCCCGAAGGGCGCTCCACCAGCCCGTAATCCCCAGCACCAGCGCCCCAATCAATGCTGCCAGCCGCGCCGTCTCGTCCGGCGCATAGGCGCGGAAACCCAAATTGCCGGTCTGCGAAACGACGAGCAGGATCAACCCACCAAGAAACAACATGAGATTCAACAGCACGCCACCACGAAAAAGCGCTACGCCCCCACCCTTAAGATAGTGATCGAGTCCCACCGCAAACAACACGGCGAGCGGCGGGAAACATGGAAGGATATAGGTCGCCAATTTGCCGCTCGACGCAGAAAAGAAGGCAAAGGGCAACAGGAACCAGAGCCAGAGCAGCCTCGAGGTATGCCGCTGCCGCTCTTGACGCGCTGGCCGCAGCCCGGTCACGGCCGCCGGAAACAACATGAACCAGGGAAATGCCAGCAAGGGCAGATAGGCCAGAAAATACCAGGGTGGCGCCTTATGCTGGGCATTCTCCGCCGTAAACCGCTTGATATGCTCCACCCAGAAAAAGTAGTGCCAGAAATCGCCCTCGCGCCAATGGATCAGGACGGCCCACGGCAATGCGGTCAGCAGGGCGGCAATGGCGGCCTGCCCACCCCCTCTCCACAGCATCCGCCACCGGCCTTGCCACAGCATCCAGGGCGCCAGCACCAGAACGGGGATGGCAAAGGCGAGAAAACCCTTGGCCAGAAAGGCGCAACCGAAGGCAATCCCGGACAACCACCACATGAGCCGCCGACCGCCTCCCTCGACACCGAAGTAGAAGGCAACGATCCCCGCGGTAAGAAACAGGGTCACGAAATTGTCGAGCAGCGCCATGACGCCGACCACATAGACCTCCATGAAGGTCAGCTGAATAACGGCTGCGATCAGCGCGGTCCGCCGATCCCCGGTCAGGCGGCGGGCGAGCCAAAATACCAGTAATGCTGTCAGGCCCGCCGCCAACGCACTGGGGAAGCGAACCGCAAAATTATTCTCGCCCAGCAAGGCGATGGAGGTGGCATTCAACCAGTAACCGAGGGGGGGTTTCTCAAAATAACGCAGGCCGTTCAGGCGTGGCGTCACCCAATCATTGGACGCCAGCATCTCCCGCGGAATCTCCGCATAGCGGGTCTCGTCCGGAATGGCGAGGGGCCGGACACCCAGCGGAAAAATATAGACCAGCAGGTAGAGCAACAGCAGCATCACTGGCCACCGTGCCACCGTACGTCGACCCTCAAACATCAACCCCCTCCTGCATCTGCACACACAGCGCCCCTTCCCGACCTTCGACTGACCCTGATTCGATTCGGCCGAGGGGAATCCCGTTCACCGGTGGCAACAACTCCCCCAGCGGCTGAAAACGAACCCCTGAATGGAGCGCCTGCTGCACGAACTTCCCAAACAGCTGCGCCTTGCTGATGCCTTCCACCTCGGCGTGGATCGTCAGCACATTGAGTTGTCCAGGCCGAAGCAGGGAGAGCAGATAGTCGTTGTAAGCGGCATCATCGATGCCGTTACGCCCGATGACTTCATCATAGGTCGGCAATGTCACCGGTATCTGCGGCTCGCAGACGATCCCATCGGCGACGGGCCGGAAAATGGCGCGGCCACGGCAGTCGCTGTTGTAGCGGAAACCAAAGGCGTGCTTTTCCATCAGGACCGGCACGGTACACTTCCAGCCCGCCGCCGCGGAGCAGTCGACCGGTCGGCCGAGTATATGTTCGAGCGCCTCCATCCCCCGCCGGATCTGCTCGTGGATCGCCTCCGGCATCATGCGCTCCACCCGCGCCTGCCAGAGATGGTGATCCCAGGCATGCAGACCGACTTCGTGCCCCGCCTCATCCGTCGCCCGAATGATATGCCCCAGCCTTCTGCCTATCCCTGGACCGGGCCAGAGCGTACCCCGCAGCAGGATATCCCATCCATACAGACTCGCTGCATTGGAACGCAGCATTTTGACCAGAAACGCCGGTCGCAGCAGGCGCCACAGATGCCGGCCCATGTTGTCGGGCCCGACACTAAAAAAGAAACTGGCGTGAATACCGTGGCGCAGCAGGATTTCGAGCAAACGGGGGACCCCCTCGCGAGTGCCTCGAAAGGTATCCACGTCCACCCTCAAACCGAGGGAGATTCCACGCCCCGGTGACGGCATGCAGACCTTCAGCCTGGCAGCACCCGGTGAACCGG
>JALSTP010000029.1 GCA_026983675.1 Sedimenticola sp. | reverse complement strand
CAACGCTGGATCTGCGGGCTCGACTACCACGTCGCCGGACGCGAAAACATCCCCGCGCGGAACTGCATCATACTCTGTAAGCATCAGTCGGCGTGGGAAACTATCGCCCTGCGCCATATCCTTCCCCCGGAGCAGGTATGGGTCCTGAAGAAAGAACTGATGTGGGTACCGTTTTTCGGCTGGGCGCTTGCCCTGTTCAGCCCTGTCGCCATCGACAGAAAATCGGGCCGGCGGGCAGTCTCTCAGATCATCAAACAAGGGACCGAGCAGTTGCAGAAAGGGCGTTGGCTGGTGATATTTCCCGAGGGCACTCGCGTCGCGCCCGGCGAACACAAACGCTACGGGATCGGCGGAGCACTGCTTGCGGAGCACTCCGGCTATCCGGTGTTGCCCATTGCCCATAACGCCGGTGTCTATTGGCGGCGCCGGGGCATACTGAAATATCCCGGCACCATTCAGGTCGTCATCGGCCCGGTCATCGAGACGCGGGGACTTCGTGCAACGGAGATCAACAAACGGGTGGAGGAATGGATCGAGTCCACTGTCGCCACCCTGCCGCAAGTGACGGAGAGATAAGCGCCTGTTTCGTAGCGACGCAACCCGCCGCGCAAACGTGACTTCCCGCCCGATATAACGAACCCACTTCAGCACCTATCTGAGCGGTGACAGCATGGATTTTCCGTCTGCTGGGGGCGCTGCCCCACGCCTTGTCCCCATCATGACAGCGGGTCGTCGAGGGTTCCGAAGACGGTTCTTTGGAGTGGAACGACGCGGGAACGAAGGAAATGCAAACGGGCCGCGGGGGCAAGAGAGCCGCTCCACCCCGTAGTTCGATACTCTAAAAGGTGTCATCCAACAGAGACAGAGTTGCACAACACCAAATGTAAGTGAATACTCACTTACACTCCCACCGGCAGCTCTCGCCCGTGGCGCGGCAACGACACCACACAAAACCAGAGCCCCCCCATTGGGACCAGATGCCGCTCGCCACCGTTCCTCGCATGGAGGACTCTCTACACATCCAGATTCTCCACCATCAGGGCGTTACGCTCGATAAAGTCGCGTCGCGGCTCAACCTGATCGCCCATCAGGGTAGTAAAGATCTCATCCGACGCCACCGCGTCTTCAATATTGACCTGGAGCAATCTACGGCTTTCCACGTCCATCGTGGTCTCCCACAACTGTTCTGGGTTCATCTCACCCAAACCCTTGTATCGCTGAATGTGTTGCCCACGGCGCCCTTCGTCCATCAGCCATTGGAGGGCGGCCTTGAAGCTGGAGACCTGTCGAGTCTTCTCGCCGCGCCGGACATAGGCATCCCCTGACAACAGACCGTCGAGGCGTTCTCCAAGTTCGCGCATGTTGCGGTACTCCGCACTCGAAAAAAACTCGATGGGCACCATGACCTCGGTGGCAATTCCATGGATGAAATGCAAGATCCGAATACCCAAACCCCCTTCATCCATGACCGCCTCGATTTGGTAGTGATTGGCAACACTCTGGTCCGCGTTCAGTCGTGCGGTCAATTCTTCCAGCCAGGCCTCGCGTGCCTCCCGGTCATCAAATACCGCCTTGTCCATTTGGGGCATGTAGACCAGCTTTTCCAGAAATTCGCGATCATACTTCCGGGCCAAACGACCGATGGCCGCGTCCACGGACACATAGTCACGCGCCAATGATTCCAACGCGGCCGCCGCTAAAGGCGGCGCATCGGCACTGACATGCAACGCGGCATTGTCCAGAGCGGAATTCAACAGATATTGATTGAGTTCATCATCATCCTTGAGATACTGCTCCTGCTTCCCTTTCTTGATCTTGTACAGCGGAGGTTGAGCGATGTAGACATGCCCCCGCTCGATCAACTCCGGCATCTGGCGATAGAAAAACGTCAACAACAACGTCCGGATATGGGCGCCATCGACGTCAGCATCAGTCATGATGATGATGCGGTGATAGCGCAACTTGTCCGGATCGAACTCTTCGCGCCCAATGCCACACCCCAGGGCCGTGATCAGCGTGCCGACCTCTGCGGAAGACAACATCTTATCGAACCGGGCCTTTTCAACATTGAGAATCTTGCCTTTCAAGGGAAGGATGGCCTGGAATCGACGGTCACGCCCCTGCTTTGCAGATCCCCCGGCGGAATCGCCCTCCACAAGATAAAGCTCTGATTTTGCGGGGTCTTTCTCCTGGCAGTCGGCCAGTTTCCCTGGCAACCCCGCCACATCCATCACGCCCTTGCGACGGGTGATCTCTCTGGCCTTGCGCGCCGCTTCGCGAGCCCGTGCCGCCTCGATCATCTTATTGGCAATCGCCTTGGCGTCAACCGGGTGTTCCAGCAGAAACTCGTTCAGCTTTTCCGACACAAAGGATTCGACAATGGCCTTCACCTCCGATGAAACCAGTTTGTCTTTTGTCTGCGAAGAAAACTTCGGGTCTGGCACCTTTACCGATAGAACTGCGGTCAACCCCTCTCGGGCATCATCACCACTGGTGCTCACTGCCTGCTTTTTGACCAGACCTTCTTTTTCAATGTACTGATTGAGGGTACGGGTCAACCCCGCCCGTAGGCCGGCCAGATGTGTGCCCCCGTCCCGCTGTGGGATATTGTTGGTGAAACAGAAGATATTCTCCTGATAGGACTCATTCCATTGCATTGCCAGTTCCACCACAACGCCTTCCCGGCCACCGGTAAAATAGAACACATTCTGGTGCAATGGGGTCTTTTTGCGATTGAGATGTTCCACGAAGGCCTTGATGCCTCCCTGGTATTCGAAAGTGTCTTGTTTACCACTGGTTTCGTCACGCAAGACGATGCGCACACCTGAATTGAGAAACGACAACTCACGCAGGCGCTTGGCCAGCACATCGTAGTGGAACTCGATATTGGAAAAGGTCTCCGCGCTTGGCTTGAAGGTGATCTCGGTACCCGTTTCACCAGTCTCGCCCATTTCCTCCAAAGGGGCTACTGGCTCGCCGTGGCGGTACTCCTGATGGTAGACCTTACCCTGCCGCCTGACAGTAAGCTTTAGACTCTCGGAAAGGGCGTTGACCACAGAGACCCCTACACCGTGCAGACCACCAGACACCTTGTACGAGTTGTCGTCAAATTTACCCCCGGCATGCAACACCGTCATTATTACCTCGGCGGCCGACCTACCCTCCTCGGGGTGAATATCGACAGGAATGCCGCGTCCATTATCCGTCACCGTCACCGACTGGTCGGGATGAATAGTGACAGTAATCTCAGAGCAGTAACCCGCCAGGGCCTCATCGATGGAGTTATCCACCACCTCAAACACCATGTGGTGGAGACCCGTCCCATCGTCGGTGTCGCCGATATACATACCCGGCCGTTTGCGCACCGCATCCAGCCCTTTCAACACCTTGATATTTGAAGAATCGTAAGTCATAGAAGACACCAGGCAATATAACGGTGCCATTATATCAGGAAACGGATTGAATAGGACGAAAGTAGCTGTTGAACAAGGAAAAACAGCGGCGCTAACGTAGACGACCCTGTTCCACGTGAAACGTTTTCATCTCCGACACCCCCTCGACATCGAGTGCATCAAGATCCGTCGTCGTGACGAACACCTGTTCCGACACGCCGGCAATCATCTCCAGGACGGACCGCCTGTTTTTTCTATCGAACTCCGCGGGCAAATCATCCAGCAACCAGATAGGCACCCGTTGCGACCGGGATTGCAGTATCTCGGCCTGGGCGAGATTGAGCGCAATTATCAAGAGGCGTTTTTGACCGCCTGATGCGACATCAAAGGCGTCCCCCTTTGAGTCGCAAACGAATCGAAAGTCCGCCCTGTGGGGACCGTAATATGTATATCCACGTCTAAGGTCCTCCGCGATACTTTCCTGCAAGGCTTCAGCCAACGTCTTGTTGTTAGGATATCCCCTTGAAAAACGCAGATGAAACGGACAATCCAGTCCTTCGAATCGATGGACATAACGGTCCAGTGAAACCGAAAGATCCGTGATGTATCGATCCCGCGCCGCCTCCAGGCGTGCGGCCGCCGACACCAACGCACGATCCCACACGGCGACGTGTGTGCCGCCAGCGCGAATCGCGGCATTACGCTGTTGCAGGGCTGCCCGGTAACGCAAATGCCAAGTGTGAAATTCGGGTTCCACGTGGAACACCCCCCAATCAAGTAGCCGCCTGCGAAAAGCAGCCCCCCTCTCGAGTATCTCCTGTGAACGCGGTGTAACGATCTGAAAGGGAAACGCCTTCGCCAGGATCGAGACCCGCTTGACCGGCGATCCATCGATCCTGATTTCGACCCCCTTTGTGGAACGACATATTCCGATGGCCCTCGGGCGCGCGCCATATTCTTGCAAAACCGAATAGACGTGGAATTCCTTGCGGCCACGCTGAATCAGGGGATAGGCCCTTTGCCCCCTGAAGGAGCGCCCTCTCCCCAACATGTAGAGCGCTTCCAACACCGAGGTTTTGCCACTGGCATTGTCGCCGTGAAAAACATTGATTCCCTTGATGGGTTCTATCTCCACCTGCTGGAGAATACGCAACCCATCAACGCGCAGAAGTTCTACATGCAACTCTTCGCCCCCGGTTTGGAACGAGATGAATACGCGGACATCAGCATTGAGATTCAACTGTTCCCAGAAACAGAATTACCTTGTCTAAACATAACCCTCAGCACCTGCTCAGGGGACGGAAAAATAGCGCTTTGAAGGTTTGAATTGCCCCTGAACGGCAAATAATCAAGACGGGAGTCGTGAGTTTACGCGTGTGATGAGCATTTCCCAACACAGAAACGTTTCAGTTGAGAAGAGATCGGACTCGATAACGTCGACAGTCACCGACCCGGAACGAGGTCCAGCACTGGCCGTTTCCATCGCGACTCGGTTTGGTTGGGCGCCGATACGATCCACCCATCCACAAACCGGTCCACGATGGGCGGCTGGCGGTCTTGACCTTTAGGGCAAGGATGAACGGGAGCAGCTTCCGGTTGCCATTCCCCGAAGAGTCCGCTGGGTTTAATGCTGAGCGGTGGGAATCTCCCGGAGGGCGATCGACTCAGCGGATCGAATGCGTTG
>JALSTP010000028.1 GCA_026983675.1 Sedimenticola sp. | reverse complement strand
TCATCGCGGCGATTCATGAATAATCCGGGCTAGATGGAATCACCATCAACGGCCGATTCAGCATCCGCCAAAAGGACATTGAGTCCGGGAAAATCGGAAAAACGGTCATCCCCGTGCGTGCCGTAATGGCGATTGGGGCCCTTTGTTCAGGGTGAGCCGACTTAGTAACGATTTCTCTAACGCTTTTTCAGATCTTCCACCATGCTATCGAAGTGATCACCGGCCACACGCCGCACAATCTGTTTGCTGCGGGCAAACGCGGACAGGCTGCTGACCGGACGCAGGGTAATGTGGCTGCCATTCGATACCACGATATAGCAACGCCCTCGCTTTTGATCACCCACTTGCCAGTAGCGGCAGAACTGCGCATGTTCGCCGGCGCGAATCCGCCACTTACCGAAGGCAACCGTTCCATTCTCATAATGCCGGAGTCGCGATTCCGCGACATCGTAGTACTCGACTTCGGCACTCTTGCCCACCACATCTTCGAGGCGGACCGTATGTCCTACGAGGACCTTTCGAATCTGGTCCGCATCGAGTTCGCCCTGTGGTGGGATCGCCCGGACCGCCGTGCCCGGCGTCAGAAGGTCGGCATAGATATAACCTTTTCCGCCGGAATGGAGATCGAGGGCATACCAGTTCTTGCCCTGGACCTTGCCCTGCACTTCCACCGTTCGTCCCTTGCCCACATGTCCCACCACCACGTAGCGCATGCCCGGCCCCATGCGCACATTGGATGTCTTCAGCGCCACATAGTCGCCATGGACAGGCTCGAGCAACGGCGGAGGGTTCGGCGGCTCCGCAAGAAGCGGGGGTGGCTCCGGTGCGGGAGGGGGCTCCGGCGTCTCTTCCTCGGCGGCGTTATCGATCTTGGCAGCGTCCGGGGAAGCTGGGGAAGGCGCCGCCATGTCCCCCTCTGTCTCTCCCCCCGTTTTGAGGGATGAACACCCGCCTGCGGCCAGCACCAAGGGCAAAAGCACCCCACATACCAACACTGCGGTCGCCCTGCTGAAACAACGTCTGCTCATCGGTGGTCCAAACCGTCCTCTTGTTTATATCATCGGGCGATGGCTTGGACTGTCACACCTTCGCGTGGATGATGCACTCGCCCCTTGTAAAAGCGCACTCTACGCCCATACCCAACACTGCCCGCTTATCATTATTATTAACCCGGCAACAATACATCTCGTCCGTCGAATGGGGGCTGTTCCCCCCATACGCTCAACACCTTATCTTCCACGCTGCGGGTTTCCGTCCCGAATGGCATCCAGACCGATCCGGAATTGCATGTGAGATCGATGCGTATCCGCAAAATGAGTCAAGGTGCATTGTGCAAGTCTATCACGGCGTTGTTCTCTTCCTCACGCTTCTGCTTGGCATTGTCGTTGCGCAACAGTTCAAGCTGGTGCAGATAGCGTGGACTGATGTCGCCGGTGACATAGTGACCGTCGAACACGGAGGTATCGAAGCGTTCCACGTCGCTCTTGCCCTTTTTCTTCACGGCTTCGATGAGATCCTCAAGATCCTGATAGATGAGCCGGTCCGCGCCGATGATCGCCTGCACTTCCTCCTCGGAACGGCCATGAGCCACGAGTTCCTTGGCAGCCGGCATGTCGATGCCATAAACGTTGGGGTAACGCACCGGTGGCGCGGCAGAGGCAAAGTAAACCTTCCTGGCGCCGGCGTCCCTTGCCATCTGCACGATCTGCTGGGAGGTGGTGCCACGGACGATGGAATCGTCCACCAGCAGCACGTTCTTGCCCTTGAACTCCAGATGGATGGCGTTGAGCTTGCGGCGCACCGACTTTTTGCGCGCCTGCTGGCCCGGCATGATGAACGTGCGCCCGATGTAACGGTTCTTGATAAAACCCTCCGTGAAGCGCAGATTCAGGGCGTTCGCCAGCTGCAGCGCCGCCGTGCGGCTGGTGTCCGGAATGGGGATCACCACGTCGATGTCGTGGTCCGGCCACACCCGCTGGATCTTTTCTGCCAGCTTGTCGCCCATGCGCTGGCGCGCCTTGTGGACAAAGATGTCGTCGATGACGGAATCGGGCCGGGCAAAGTAGACATATTCGAAGATACAGGGAGAGTGGACAGGGTTGGCGGCGCACTGAAAACTGTGCAGATGGCCTTGCATATCGATGAACACCGCCTCACCGGGTTCCAGATCGCGCACACGGCTGAAACCGAGGGTATCGAGGGCAACGCTCTCGGAGGCAATCATGTATTCCTCGCCCAGCTCCGTGGAACGTTTGCCGAAGACCACCGGACGAATGCCAAAAGGATCACGAAAGCCGACCACGCCGTAGCCGGTAATCATGGCCACTGCGGCATAACCGCCCCGGCAACGGCGATGGACGCCCGCGACCGCCTTGAAGATATCCTGGGGACCAATACGCAGCTTGTGCTGGGCCGAAAGCTCATGGGCGAATACGTTGAGCAGGATCTCCGAATCGGATTCGGTATTGATATGGCGCAGATCCTCTCGAAACAGGTCCCGTTTCAGCTCTTCGGCATTGGTCAGATTGCCATTGTGAGCCAAGGTGATGCCGTAGGGCGAGTTGACGTAGAAAGGCTGGGCCTCGGCAGAGGAAGAGTGGCCGGCCGTGGGATAACGGACGTGGGCGATGCCCATGTTGCCCTTGAGCGTGAGCATGTGGCGGGTGTGAAAGACATCCCGCGCCAGACCGTTGTCCTTGCGCAGATGGAGCTTGCCGTCTTCGCAGGTGACGATCCCGGCAGCATCCTGGCCCCGGTGTTGGAGCACCAGCAGTGCATCATAGAGGGCCTGATTGACCGGCCCTTTCCCGACAATGCCAACTATGCCACACATTTCGTCCACCCTTGCCCGCGTTCCGGGCTGCCGGTCAGGGCACCGCTGAACACATCCGACCACCATATCCTACGAAAATATGCAACGCCGAAACCGTATGTTTCAGCCACCCCTACAGCATTCATGATGTGTTCAAAAGGCTCCTGGATTATTAACCCGGCAACAACATATATCGTATTCAGCCGTGGCGTGCCGGTTCGCAGCAAGGCTGCCCCATCGCCGCTGCCGCCACCCTACAACAAGATGAGACAACGCAGTCTGGCCACGGCCTGTCATTGAATATCATAGGGTTAGGGGCTTCAGGCAGGCGCTGTACAGGATGTCCAAGTGTCGCGAGTGCATGGATACACTGGAGCGACCTTGGCAAGGGAACACCCCTTGCCTGCGCACTGCGCCTTGTTTCGGCGCCGACCTGAAGTCCTGAATGCGATATATATTTTTGCCGGGTTAGTAGCAAATGAGGTCCCACACAATCAGTAACGGAACTTCGCCGCAATATCCGGCGGTAGAAACTGTTTCAGCCAAATGGCGATGTCTTGAAAATAGGGAATCAGGACAGACTGTTTCCACCACGAATCCTCCGGCATGGGCGTCAGACCCGCCAGCAAAACCAGGATCGCCACCAGCACCACACCGCGCGCGCCGCCGAACACCACGCCGATCAGCCGGTCGGTACCGGACAAGCCGGTCTTCTCCACCAGTTGCCCTATCAGATAATTGATGATGCCGCCGACAATGAGTGTTGCCGTAACCAACCCCGCGAATGCAATTCCCAGACGTACTGAATGGGTTGCGATCCAGGGTTCCAGCACGACCGCCAGTTCACGAAAGAACGTCCAGGCCACCCAGAAGGCCAACACCCAGGTGACCAGCGACAGCGCTTCACGCACGAACCCGCGCACAAGGCTGATAAGCGCCGAGAGGACGATGATGCCAATGATGACGTAATCCACCCAGATCATGACATTTCCGCAAACAAAACACCCGCCGAAGCGGGATCAATAAAACCCGGATTATAACCCAAAGACACACCGGTGTGCTGAACCGGGTTATTAACCCGGCAACAATATATATCGTATTCAGGGCTTCGGGCAGGTGCCGGAACAAGGCGCAGTGCGCAGGCAAGGGTCATTCCCTTGCCAAGCACTGGAACGCAGGTCCGGCGCCTGCCTGAAGCCCCTAACCCTATGATATTCAAAGACAGGCCGTGGCGTGCCGGCCCGCAGACTGCGTTGCCCCATCTTGCTGTAGGGTGGCTACAGCGGCGATGAGGCAGCCTTGCTGCGAACCGGCACGCCACGGCTGAATACGATATATATTGTTGCCGGGTTAATAATAAGAATTATATTGAGGGGAGGCCGGGTCAATAATGCCGCTGAATCGTGGTCTTGATCTTGAATGCCTTGTCAAGACGGGCGGCCATTTTTTCGATCCGCTTGCGGTCGAGTTCCGGCCCCACCCTCACACGATAGACATAACGGCCCTTCACCTTCGCCCGCTGGACATAGGCGGGGTATTTTTTCGCCTTGATCTTCTTCACCAGCGCCCTCGCTCGCTCGGGATCCTTGAGACTGGCCACCTGGATGATCCACGAAGTAGGCACAGGCCCCTTTTTGGGCGGAGGCCGCACAATGGCCTTTGGCCTCGGTCGGGGCTTCGGCCGGGCCTCTGCGGACTTTGGGTTCATCCGGGGTTTTGGCTTGACCTCCACGGGCGTCGGCCTCGTCGCCGCCGGTACGGGAGGGGTAATCCGGGGTTGCGATGGACCGGCGGCAGGGGGCTCGACTATCAGGTCACCGCCTTCCGGCAACACTTGGTCCATTTGACGCAGACGGTCGGATCGCCGCGGAACATTGGTATCTGTAATCGAGATATCGTCCGAAGGCGAATCCAGGATCATGGGCAGAAAGATGACCGCCAGAGAAACCAGCACTGCCGCACCTACCAAGCGTCTTTTCAGATGTTCACTCACGACTGTCTTCTATCACCTGCTACGGTTCAGGCCCGATACCCATGGAGCGAAAAACGACTGACCTGACGACATACCCGGTCGTCCACTCCCAGGAATTATAACAACGATCCAAGAAGAGATTGAAAAAGTCTATCTATGTCCTTGCAAACCGCACCGCGTATGCTCCAGCACCGCGCCCACCGTGTGAAAGGAGCCGAACACGAGAATCCGATCGCCCTTCACGGCTGCGGTGCGGGCATTCGAGAAGGCCATCGCGGGCGAGGCAGAGGGGGTTTGGACACCGGCCAGACCGGCGTCTCTCAGTTTACTG
>JALSTP010000027.1 GCA_026983675.1 Sedimenticola sp. | reverse complement strand
GATTGTCCCCTCTCCCGAAACCGGGAGAGGGCCAGGGTGAGGGTTCAAGAATCAACCTCGGTGCAATCTTCACCCCTCACCCCAACCCTCTCCCCTCAAGGGGAGAGGGAGTAAAAGCAACGATGCCGCCTAATCCGGATTGTTCATGAATCGCCGCGATGATTGCACAGCGAGTTGTCCGCGCAGGGGATTTTCCGACCGAGTGGAATACGGGCTGTACTGCCGAGGAAGGAAAATTCCCTGTGTGGACAAGGATCAAGCAAGGACGCGAGCAACTTCATGAATAATCCGGGTTAGACAGGGATGTCGAGGTGTCGCGAGTGTATGGATGCACTGGAGCCACCTTGACAAGGGAGGCCCCTGCCTTCGGAGGGGCGGTGCCTCTCCACAACGTTTGACGCCCCGGTGCCGGCAGGGTTTACTACAGCGACAAAGAAGACACCCGTGGAACCCGTATGAACATAGGGCAAGAAATCACGAACCATCTCGAATGGATGGAAACCATTGCATCGCTTCTCGGTAACAAGGAGTTCAGCGAGGAAGAGCTTCGATCGATCACCCAACATGATCAATGCGACCTTGGCCGGTGGTTGCTTTCTGATGCCTCGTCTGAGTTTAAAGAACGGCCTGGTTTCGAGCGACTGATAGAACGCCATGATGCATTCCACGAATTGGCGGGTAAGCTGATAACCGCTGTACGTTCAGGCAACGACACTGAAGCCATCGATATCGAGACCCGTTTTATCGAGACCTCGCAGGAGGTCATCGACGCTTTGCATGCGCTACAGGATGACGCCAAGTGAAGGAAACGGGGGTGAGGGGTGAGGCCGCACGCCCGCCGACACGCTCCCCGCATCACGACTCTCAACGACTGAACAGGTCCATCTGGCCACTCGTGGGCAGTGGGGGCCGGAATCGGCTGGTATCGAGCTGCGGGGGATCGCTGTAGCCGAACCGCCGACGGGCCCGTTCGAAACGTCGACCGATCAGGTCGGCATAGTGCCCTTCCCCGCGCATGCGTCGGCCGAATGCTACCTGGTTCAGACGCCCTTCCCGGCTATCGCGTATACGCTGCAGTATGCGCTTCGCCTTCAGCGGGTAGTGGGTATCGAGCCATTGTTCGAACAGCGGTGCAACCTCCCGCGGCAGCCGCACAAAGACATATCCTGCGTGGCCTGCCCCCGCCTCGCGGCAATGCGCGAGAAGGGTCTCGATTTCGGCGTCGTTGAGGAAGGGAATCACCGGCGCCAGCATGACGCCCGTGGGGATGCCCGCCCTGCTGAGGCGGCCCAGCGCCGCGAGTCGCCGGTGCGGCGCGGCGGCCCGGGGTTCCATCCGGCGCGCCAGGGTGCTGTCCAACGTGGTGATGGAGAAGGCCACGCTGACCAGGTTGTGGCGCGCCAGCTCCTGCAGCAGGTCGAGATCACGTTCGACGAGGGCCGACTTGGTGACGATGGTCACCGGGTGGCGCGTCTCGGCCAGCACTTCCAGTACGGCGCGGGTAATACCCCGTTCCCGTTCCACCGGCTGCCAGGCATCGGTGTTGACGCCCAGGGCGATAGGCGCACAACGGTAGCGGGGATCGGCCAGTTCCTCCCGCAGACGGGCCGCCGCATCGGGCTTGCAACTCAGGCGCGATTCGAAATCGAGCCCTGGCGAGAGGTCGAGCCAGGCGTGAGTCGGACGGGCATAGCAGTAGATGCAGCCGTGTTCACAACCGCGATAGGGGTTGATGGACCGATCGAACGGGACATCGGGCGACTGGTTGCGCGAGATGATGTGGCGACACCGCTCCTCCCGCACCTCGGTGCGCAAGGGCGGCAAGGGATCGTCCGCCGGCCAGCCGTCATCCACGGGTTCCACCGCGGCGGCGTGGTAGCGGTTGGCGGGGTTGCCGCTGCTTCCCCGGCCCTTGAAGGGTCTCTGCTCATCCCCCATCACATATCTACGAAGCGGGCGCGGGGCGCACCCGCGGCTGTGGGTCCCGCAAAATGAGCTTGGGGTCGGAGAAGGGCGCGAGCCGCTCCATGAAGTCGATCATCTCCAGCACCGGCGAGGCGCGGAAGAAGCGCGTCATGGGGCGGTCCATCCAAAGCCGGTCGGAATACAGGTAGCGGGTATAGGGCGTGTCGCCGATGCCGTCGCCATCGAGATCGAAGCCTTGATAGTCGTCCCAGTAGTTGCCACGCCAGTCGTTGTCGACGGCGGCGCTGGGGGCGCTGACCGCGATGGGGGTGATGTTGCCCGCGAACCGGTTGCCGGTGATGACATGGCCGCCACGGTCACCGTAGAAATAAATGGCCACATCGTTGTAGATGAACTGGTTGCCCTCCAGGTAGAGGATGTTGGCGGGGTTGGCCGGGGCATTGGCGATAAGCCCCACGGTACAGTGCAGAATGCGATTGTCCTCCAGCCGGACCTGGGCGCTCTCCTTAATGGAGAAGGCGGTGCCGGGGATATCCCGAAGATGGGCGACCTTGTTATCCCTGAACAGCAATCCTTCCGAATAGAGTCCCACGAAACCCGACAGGTCGTGTTCGAGTGTGTTGTCCTCGACGATATTGCCGGGCGAGAAGACGAATTCCATCCCCACGCGGCTTTGCACCACCCGGTTGCCCCGGATATGGTTGTCCGGCGAGTTCATGATCATCACGTCGCGCACCGCCGTCAGTTGGTTGCCCTCCACGATGTTGTCGGAACTGTACCACAACCGGATGCCCTCCCCCCGCAACCCCACTTTGTCGTCCACCGAGGTGATGCGGTTGTTGCGCAGGGTGTTCTCCGCCGCGTTGTGCAAGGTGATGCCGAACAGGCAGTCATCGATCACGTTGTCTTCGATCAATGTGTGGTCCGCCTCTACCGCGATGGCGGCGTCCATGTCGTCGAACAGTCGCCCCGAGTGGGTGATGTGCAACCCCCGAAGCGTTGCGCCATCCGCTTCGACCCGGATCACCGACCCCTCACCGCCGCCGTCGATGAGCGCCTTGCCCTTCCCTTCGATGGTGATCCGCTTCTTGATCACCGCCGGACCCGAATAGATGCCCGGCTTGAGTTTCAACACCCCCCCCACTGGCGTAAGCTGAATATAGAGCTGGAGTGGCGGATGGGCCCTGGCCAGGCCGCAGACCATCAGGGCCAGCAGCACCCACCCGGCGCGCAAACAGGATCTTCCACGGGGCAACATCATATGGGCCAACGCTCATCAAGCCATCCTTTCAGGATACCACACCCCTACCTGGGTCGATTCAGGCTGCATTCAGGATCGTCCTGCTTTACTACACCCCGAACTGGCAATACGGGAGTTTCTAACATGGTATGGACAACGATACGAAGGATGATCCAGTTGATTGCGGCGGGCGGCCTCCTGCTGGCGCCCCTTGTGGGGCAGGCGGAGACCCTCGCTCCGTCCATCGAGGTGGAGAATCACTTCAACGGCCACACCGAGATCCTGACCCTGCCGGGGCCTGACGCCCGCCAGAGGTCCCGCCTTGAATCGCCGCAACCCGCGGACAGGCTTGCTGCCCGCCCGGCCGACGCCGGGGTCAGGATCGATACGGTGGCCACGGAACTGATCACCGACCTGGACGCCGACGGCTACCACTCGCGTTTCAGCGTCCACTTCGATGCCAATACCTATGCGGACGAACGCATCTGGCTCTACGCCAAGCTCTACCTGAGCCTGGAGGGCGGCCCCTGGACGTTGTATGCGGTGAGCGACGACTTTCTCGTCGAGGGCGACAGCCTGCTGGACGACTACCGGGTGGAGACCACCCTGCGCGACGGCTTTCCCAGTGGCTATTACGATGTCCGCATCGAGCTGTACGACGCCGATTCCGACGACTGGTTGCTGACATGGGGGCCTTACGACGACGGCTCGCTGCGCAACCTGCCGCTGGAAGACGATGTGCACGACGACATGGACAACCCGGGCTACTTCAGTTATTCCGTGTCCGGGGGTGGTGGTGCGGCGGACCCGTTCCTCGCCCTGTTGCTGCTCGGGGGATTGGGTCTGCGGCGGTTCAGGAACCGTTCCGCCCCTGCCCGGCGATGAAACGGTCCGCCTCGGCGATGGCCTGTTCCATCTCCCGCACCAGGGTATCCACCTTCGCCTCCACGCTGCCCGCCTCCCCCTTGAGGGAGGCCAGCGCCTTGGCGTTGAGATTGTGCTTGAGGAACAGGGTATAGTCCTGCATCACGAACAGCACCGGGTCGATACGCGCGCGCGCCTTCTTCATCTTGTCGATCATGATGGCATAGCGCCGCCGGGTGAAGGCCAGGTTCTGTTCGCTTCGCTTGCGCAGATCGGGGTTGGTGTATTCGCCCAGCTCCTTTTTCCATTCGTCGAACAAGGCCCCGGCGACTTCCTCCACCGCCGCGATGCGATCGTCGATCTCCCGGGTTGCCTTCTCGCTGCGATCGAGGTCGCGCCTGAGTTTTTTGTAATTCTTTTCCAGATCGCCACCCTTCACGTTCACCAACGCGGTGAAGCGGTCGTAGGCGGAGACGAACTGGTCCTTGGCCTGTTCCTGCGCCTGGCGCGCCGCCTGCACCCGATCCACCAGGATATCGCGCTTGTGGACGCCCACCTTCTCGAGCGCGGCATATTTCACCGTGGCGCAGCCGCTCATCGTCAGCACGGAAAAAACGAGTAGAATAGATCTCAGCATCCTGGTCATAGATATCGTCCCCTACGTGAATGGCGGGTATTATAGCCATTTCCAGGGAACGAAAGGCATATTCGGGTAAAGACATGAGACAGATTGTTGCACTCCTTCCGCTACTGCTGAAGCGCAAGAAAACCCTCGCCCTCGCCGCGGTGGCCGCATACTTCTTCCTCAACCATAACGGCGGTTTCAACCTGCGTAACGTGACCGCAATGGTGCCGGACCTCAGCATCGACCGCCTGTGGAAGGAACCCCGTGACATCCTCGTGGACCGGGTCGAAGCGGTCCGTGACGTGCAGCAGGAGACGGTTCAGGAATTCCGTAGCGCGCTGGAACAATTCAAGGCCGTGACCCAGTTCAAGGGGGGCGACCTGGAGAAGGAGTACGAAACCCTCAACGCCGCCTATGAGCGCAGCGAGGATGCGGCCCAGCGCATATCCAAACGGGTCGACAAGGTGGTAAGCGCCGCCAACACCCTGCTCGATGAATGGCGCAAGGAACTGGACGATTACCACGACCCCCGACTGCGCCACCGCGCAGAGGCCCAATTCGACCAGACCCGGCGCCAAGCCGAGGCATTGATCGCCGCCATGCGCCGCGCCGAACAACGCACCCAGCCCGTGCTCGCCGCTTTCCGCGATCAGGTGCTCTACATCAAGCACAACCTCAACATGAAGGCCATCACCTCCCTCAGCGACGAGACTCAGAAGATCCAGAGCGACGTGGGGGCGCTGATCCAGGAGATGGAGCGCTCCATCGCCGAAGCCAACGTCTTCATCGCCGCCCTCTCCAAGGCTGGCTGACATTGATCCACGTCAACACCACCGAAAGGGGGTATTGCCTGAACCGGCGCCAGCACGCATCCTGAACGCTTCACGTCCAATCAGGAAGGTGCCGCTCATGTCAGAAGAAATGGTCACCCTCGACGGCAACGAGGCCGCAGCCTACGTCGCCCACCTGACCAACGAGGTCATCGCCATCTACCCCATCACCCCCGCCTCACCCATGGGGGAATGGGCCGATGAGTGGTCATCACTTGGCAAGCGCAATCTGTGGGGTACCGTCCCCGACGTGATCGAGATGCAGAGCGAGGGCGGCGCGGCCGGGGCGGTGCACGGCGCGCTGCAAGCAGGTTCGCTCACTACCAGCTTCACCGCCTCGCAGGGCCTGCTGCTGATGATTCCCGATATGTACAAGGTCGCCGGTGAGCTAACGCCCACGGTGCTCCACGTGGCGGCCCGTTCCATCGCCGCCCAGGCGCTCTCCATCTTTGGCGACCACACCGATGTGATGACCTGCCGGCCCACCGGCTATGCCATGCTGGCATCGAACTCGGTGCAGGAGGTGATGGATTTCGCCCTCATCGCCCAGGCAGCCACCCTGGAGGCCCGCGTCCCCATCCTGCACTTCTTCGACGGCTTCCGCACCTCGCACGAGATCAACAAGATCGCCCGCCTCTCAGCCGAGACCATGCGCGCCATGATCGACGAAGCCCATGTCACCGCACACCGTCAACGCGGACTCAACCCCGACCAGCCGGTACTGCGCGGCAGCTCGCAGAATCCGGACGTCTATTTTCAGGGCCGCGAGACGGTCAACCCCTATTATCAACGGATGCCCGACATCGTACAGCAGGCCATGGATCGCTTCGGCAAACTCACCGGGCGCAGCTACTCCCTGTTCGAATACGTGGGCCCCTGCGATGCGGAACGGATCATCGTGTTGATGGGTTCCGGTTGCGGCGCGGCGGAGGAGACGGTGGAGCACCTCAGCGCCCGCGGTGAGAAGGTGGGCATGATCAAAGTACGGCTCTATCGCCCCTTCGACGCCCGCCGTCTGGTCGAGGCGCTGCCGGAAACGACGCAGAAGATCGCCGTCCTCGACCGAACCAAGGAGCCGGGCGCCGACGGCGAACCCCTGTACAAGGACGTGCTCGGCGCCGTGGCCCAGGCCTTCAGCGACGGCCGGCTGGCGCGAATGCCGCGGGTGGTGGGGGGACGATACGGCCTCTCCTCCAAGGAATTCACGCCCGGCATGGTAAAAGGCGTCTTCGATGAACTGAACCAGTCCCATCCCAAGAATCCCTTTACCGTGGGCATCATCGATGACGTGACCCACACCAGCCTGCAATGGGACCCCGCCTTTCAGGTGGACGCATCCGAAGGGGTAACCGCCTGTGTCTTCTATGGTCTGGGTTCCGATGGCACCGTCTCGGCCAACAAGAACTCCATCAAGATCATCGGCGGCGAAACCGACAACTACGCCCAGGGCTATTTTCAGTACGACTCCAAGAAGGCGGGCGCGGTGACCGTCTCACACCTGCGTTTTGGCCCGAAACCCATCCGCTCCACCTATCTGATCAGGGATGGCAAGGCGAGTTTCGTCGCCTGCCATCAACCCATCTTCATCGGCCGCTACGATATGCTGAACAAGGCCGCTCCCGGCGCGGTGTTTCTGCTCAACTCCCAGACCCCGCCCGAGCGGGTGTGGAACGACCTGCCGCGCGACATGCAGCAGCAGATCATCGACAAGGGCCTCGACTTCTATGTCATCGACGCCTACGGCATCGCGGACCGGACCGGCATGGGACGGCGCATCAACACCATCATGCAAACCTGCTTCTTCGCCATCTCGGGCATCCTGCCGCGCGAAGAGGCGATCGCAAAGATCAAGGAGGCGGTGAAGAAGACCTATGGCCGCAAGGGCAAGCGACTGCTGGAACGCAACTACGCCGCCATCGACGCCGCCATCGACGGATTGCACAAGGTCGAGGTCCCCAATGAAGTAACCAGCCGATTCGAACGCCCACCGGTGGTGCCCGATACCGCGCCACCCTTCGTGCGGGAGGTGACCGCTACCCTCATTGCGGGCAAGGGGGACAGCCTGCCGGTGAGTCGAATCCCGGCGGACGGCACCTGGCCGCTCGGCACCGCCGCCTGGGAGAAGCGAAACATCGCCCTGAAGATCCCGCACTGGGACCCGAAGCTCTGCACCCACTGTGGCAAGTGTCCGATGGTCTGCCCCCACGCGGCGATCCGTTCCAAGGTGTTCCCCGAAACACTGACCCGAGACGCGCCAGAGAGTTTCATGCACGTGCAGGTGCGCGGCAAGGACTTCGGCGAGGGGCTGCACATCAGCTACCAGGTGGCGCCGGACGACTGCACCGGCTGTGGCCTCTGCGTGGAGGTGTGCCCCATCCGCGACAAGAAGAACCCCAAGCGCAAAGCGGTGAACATGACCGACGACCGCACCTTCCACGACGAGCAGCGCGCCGCCTGGGCCTTCTTCCATGACCTGCCGGAATACGACCGGCAGCACCTCGAACCGACCAAGATCAAACACGCGATGGTGATGAAGCCGCTGTTCGAGTTCTCAGGCGCCTGCGTGGGCTGCGGCGAGACCCCCTACATCAAGCTCGCCACCCAGCTCTTCGGCGACCGCATGATCATCGCCAACGCCACCGGCTGCTCATCGATCTACGGTGGCAACCTGCCCACCACCCCTTACACGGTCGATCCGGAAGGGCGTGGTCCGGCTTGGAACAACTCCCTGTTCGAGGACAACGCCGAATTCGGGCTCGGCATCCGTGTCGCCATCGACAAACAGACCCAACATGCCCGGGAGCTGCTGGAGGCGCTGCGCGGCCGCATCGGCGACGACGCGCTGGTGGACGGCCTGCTCAACGCCGACCAGCACGGCGAGGCCGGCATCCACGAACAGCGCGAACGGGTAAAGACGTTGAAGGCGCGGCTGACGGCCATCGACGACCGCGAGGCCCGCAGCCTGGAGGCAGTGGCCGACCACTTGGTGCGGCGCAGCGTGTGGGCCATCGGCGGCGACGGCTGGGCCTATGACATCGGCTACGGCGGACTGGACCATGTACTCGCCTCCGGCCGCAACATCAATATCCTGGTGCTCGACACCGAGGTCTACTCCAACACCGGCGGGCAAACCTCCAAGGCGACGCCTTTGGGCGCGGTGGCCAAGTTCTCCGCCGGCGGCAAACCCACGCCAAAGAAGGATCTCGGCATGATGGCGATGGCCTACGAGAACGTCTATGTGGCCCACGTCGCCTTCGGCGCCAAGGACGTGCAGACCCTGCGCACCTTCATCGAGGCGGAATCCTACGACGGCCCGTCGCTGATCATCGCCTATTCCCCCTGCATCGCCCACGGCGTGGACCTCTCCAACAATCTGCGCCAGCAGGATCTGGCGGTCAACTCCGGCCACTGGCCCCTGTTCCGCTACGACCCGCGCAAGATCGAGAAGGGCGAGAACCCGCTGCACGTGGACAGCAAGGCGCCCACGGTCCCCTATCGCGACTTCATCAGCACGGAGACCCGCTTCAGCGTCCTGCAACGCACCCACCCGGATGCGGCAGAACGCTTCCTGCAACAGGCCCAGAAACAGGTGAAGACCCGCTTCCATCTCTATGAACAACTGGCGCATCTGGCGGTACAACATGCGCCCGAGCCCCCGGAGAAATGACCATGGATCTCTCGACCCCCTATCTCGGACTGGCGCTCGACAGTTGCCTGGTGCCCTCCGCCTCACCCATGACCCACAGCATCGACATGGCGAAGGAACTGGAGGATGCCGGCGCCGGTGCGATCATCATGCACTCCCTGTTTGAAGAAGCGATCACCGCCGAGGAGGAAGGCATGGTGCGTTTCCTGCACCATCAAGAGACCGGTTTCGGCGAGGCGGAGAGCTTCCTGCCCGCCTATCAGGATTTCGAAAACGCTCTCGACCTCTACCTCGACAACCTCCGCCGGCTGAAAGAGGCGCTGGGGATTCCCGTGATCGCCAGCCTCAACGGTGTCACCCGCGGTGGCTGGATCGAGCACGGCAGGGAACTGCAGGAGGCGGGGGCCGACGCGCTGGAACTGAACGTCTACTACATCGCCGCCGATCCGGAGCTCACCTCCGAAGAGGTGGAGGAACGCTATCTCAATCTACTGCACGACCTGCGCGAGCATATCAACATCCCCATCAACATGAAGCTGTCGCCCAACTTCAGCTCACTCGCCAATATGGTGAAACGTCTCGATGCGGCTGGCGCCGCGGGTGTTTCGCTGTTCAACCGCTTCTACCAGCCGGACATCAACATCGACAGCCTGCGCACCCAGCCCAGCCTGCACCCCTCCACCTCGGCGGAGACGCTGCTGCGCATGCACTGGATCGCCATCCTGTATGGCCGCGGCGGCCTCTCGCTGGGCGCCACCGGCGGCGTCCACACGGCAGAGGATGCCATCAAGCTGTTGCTCGCCGGCGCTGACGTGGTGCATCTGTGCAGCGCCCTGCTCGAACGCGGGCCGGCCTATCTGACCAAGGTGCGCAACGGCATCGAGGCGTGGATGGAGGAGAAGGGCTTCGAATCGGTGGAGGAGTTCCGCGGCCGGGTCAGCCAGCTCCACGTCCCCGATCCCACTGAATTCGAGCGCGCCAACTATGTGCGCATCCTCGACAGTTACAGCTTTGGCCCCGGGGTGCTGGCCTGAGGCGGGAGGCACGCCGCGGCTGAATACGATATATAGTGTTGCCGGGTCAATGATTGCGGTACATACTCTCCGCATCGACTGAAAACAGGGGCGTCCACCATGACCGCACTCGACGAAGCATTGGAGCAACTCGATGCGCTGGTTTCCCGAAACGGCGGCAGCGGATGTTTCTTTGTGCTGATGCCGGAATACCGCCCGGACCTGAGCAAGCTATTCGCCCATCGGCTGGGCCTGCGGATGTTCGACTACCGCGCCATTGTTATGGCCTCTTACGGTGCCGATGCCAACAGGATCCCGCTCCACGACCTCACCGACCGACTCCAACAGGAAACCGTGGATGAAGGCATTCTGGCCCATAATGTGGAAGCGTTGCTCGCCACAAAAACAGAACCGGAACGGCAACGTTGGTTGTCGGAGGTGATGAGCGCCGCGTGGTCCAATCCCATGTTGATCCCGCTCACCCTGTTCACCCGCGATGCACCCGCGGAGAGCGGGCGCGTCCTCGACCTGCGTGAGGTCACGTTCGAGGATCAGGGCCTGATCAGCCGCTTACTGCATTGAGGGGCCGCTGAAAAGCGCGCCTATCCGGCCCGCCTCCACCGACCCGGAACAGCGCCGTCCCGTTGGGTGTCTGTCCCCATTGAAAAGAAATACCGGAGGAAAACGGCGCTCCCGAAAGACCGCCGTTCCCCTTGCCTCCTCGAAGACGACTACTTTTCGGAGGTACTCGTCGAAGGTGTGGTCGGCGTTACGGGCGCTGCCGGATAGGTCCAGGGTCCACCCCATCCGTAGCCATAATACGGATATCCACCGTAGCCCCATCCTGGATAGCCATAGCCCCAACCCGGGTACCCATAGGGATACCCCCAGCCTGGATAACCGTAGGGATAACCATACCAGGGACCGCCATACCACGGACCGTCCCAATAGTCGTCACCCCACGGGCCGCCTCCCCACCAGGCGCTCGCTGTTGTGGAACCCAGCAGCAATGCAACACCCGCCGCATACAGCCATTTTTTCATCATCAATCCTCCCGTTTTTCATCACCAATGTTCAGCGCCATGCCGCCTCTGTCCATTTGCCGCCGCTTCGGGAGCGCTCCGAACAACAGCGACGGCTGCATTCGTTGCCGATTCTCCAGCGGGCGAAAATCTCCACCCTTCCGCCCGGCCATTTCCGGCAACTGTTTCCATATTTAGAGATGTTGCCTTGAAAAAACAAGGGATCGGCCCTGACATAAATCAATAAATATTTGCAAAACGAATTTAGTTCGCGCCCGGCCGATTGACGACGACGCCTCACCCCGGTGAGAATCGACGTAAGCTTCGTCGCCCTGGCGTCACACCAAGAAGCCTTCGGAACTGTTGCCTGGCCATGCGTCCGAAAACCACAACAGCATCCAAGCCCGTGATCGGTCCCGTTCTGCGCCGACTGCTCGACGCCGTGTTGATTCTGTTCGCCCTGCTGGGAGTCAATTCCGCCTATCTGGGCGCCATCAGCCTGAGTGAGTACCTCGGCGCCGGCCACCTGCAGGACTATTTCTACCTGTTGATGTTCCTCGCCCACCTGGTGTTGGGGCTGATCCTGGCACCGTTGTTTCTGTTGTTTGGCGCGCTCCACCTGCGGCGCGCCTGGGTGCGTCCCAACCGCTATGCCGTGCGCGCCGGCCTGGCCCTCTACCTCACCGGCGTGGCGGTCATCGTCAGCGGCCTCGTGCTGACCCGTTTCGGTTTCCTCGAAATCGACGATCCGCGCTGGCGCGGGCTGGCCTACTGGCTCCACATCACCGCGCCCCTCGTGGCGGCCTGGCTGTTCGTACTGCATCGCCTGGCGGGACGTCCACTCCGTTGGCGAACGGCCCGGCTCTGGGGTGGCGTCGCCGCGGTCTTCGCCGTTGGCATGCTGGCGCTGCACCTGTCTCTCCGTCCTCCCACCGATGAACGGATACTGAGCCGTTTCTCCCCTGCCCTTACGGTCCTCGAGGACAGCGACCGGATCCCGGCGCGCCACCTGATGCGGGACGACCACTGTGCGGCGTGCCATGGCGATATCGCCGGTCAGGTTCGAACCTCCATGCACCACTTCAGCTCGTTCGACAACCCTGCTTACCGTCTCAGCATCATGGAGGCCCGGACGGTACTGGGTCGGCGCGACGGCCACCTCGACAATACCCGACTGTGCGCCGCCTGCCACGACCCCGTCCCTTTGCTCGATGGCCGGTTCACCCGGGCCGATTTCGATCCCGACCGGGACCGGAGCGCCCACGCGGGGATCACCTGTGTCGTCTGTCACGCAGTGAAAGCGATCGAGAACCCCAAGGGCAACGGCGCCTACCGCATCATCGATCCCCCCCGCTATCCTTTCGCCTTCAGCGACAATCCATTGCTGAAGGCGATCAATCACCAATTGATCAAGGCCAAGCCGGAGCTGCACAAACAGAGCTTTCTCAAACCGCTGCACCGCAGCGCCGAATTCTGCGCCACCTGCCACAAGGTGCATCTGCCGCAGGCAGTCAACCACTACCGCTGGCTGCGAGGTCAGGACCACTACGACAGCTTCCTCTCGAGCGGCGTCTCCGGTCACCGCGTGGACAGCTTCTACTATCCAGCCAAAGCAGTGGACCGCTGCGCCAACTGCCACATGCCCCTGCGTGAATCGGATGATCCCGCGGCCCGCGATTTCGCCGGCAGTAGCGGGCGCCAGATCCACGATCACGGCTTTGCCGCTGCCAATACCGGCGTGCCCCACCTGCTCGGGCTGCCACGGGAGACCCTCCAGGCGCGCCGGGGGTTTCTCGCCAACGCGGCGCGGGTCGACCTCTTCGGGCTGCGCCTCGGAACGGATGTGGACGCCCCCCTGGTGGCGCCGCTGCGGCCGGAGGTGCCCACCCTCAAGCCGGGAGGCACCTACCTGCTGGAGGCGGTGGTGCGCACCCTCGGCGTCGGCCACCAACTGACCCAGGGCACCGCCGATTCGAACCAGCTCTGGCTCCAGGTGGAGGTGCGCGACGGTCGCCGCATCGTCGCCACCAGCGGCGCCCTGACCTCTGGCGCCGGCGAGGTGGACCCCTGGGCATGGTTCTGCAATGCCTATCTGCTCGACCGCAACGGGAGGCGGATCGATCGCCGCAACGGCCAGGACATCTTCGTCGCCCTCTACAACCACCAGATCCCGCCGGGCGCAGCAGCGGTGGTCCACTACCGGCTGAAGCTGCCAGCGCGGATCGAGGGACCGCTGGAGGTGCGCCTGCGCCTCAACTATCGCAAGTTCGATACGGCCTTCCTCCGTCATCTGCGCGGGGACAGCTTCCAACGCAACGACCTGCCCATCGTCACCCTCGCAAGCGATCGCGTGTTGTTCCCCGTGAAGGGACGGGCATCCCCACAGGAGGCGCCGGCGATCCCGGTCTGGGAACGCTGGAACGACTACGGCATCGGCTTGCTCCGGCAGGGTACGACCGGATCCACCAAGGGCGCGCTGCGCCAGGCGGAGGCCGCTTTCACCCAGGTGCAACGCCTCGGCCGCGCCGATGGTCCCCTCAACTTGGCGCGCGCCTACTTCAAGGAGGGCCGGCTGGACGATGCCGCTCGCGCGCTGCGGGAGGCATCCCGCATGACGCCTCCGGCCCCCGCCTGGACCGTCGCCTGGTACGCCGCCCTCATCGCCCATCAGCGCGGTGACCTGAAAGAGGCGAACCGTCTCCTGAATGAACTGGCGGAGACCCGTTTTCCCGAGGCGAGACGGCGGGGATTCGACTTCTCCCGCGACGTGCGGGTATGGAACGAACTGGGCCGGGTGCTGTTCGACCGTTCCCGCCGGCTGCGGGGCGCGAAAAACCGGGCGGCGCGCCTCGGCCTGTTGCGAAAATCGGTGGCGGCCCTCCGCCATACCCTTGCCATCGACCCCGAAAATGGCGCCGCCCACTTCAACCTGGCCCTGGCATATGAACAGCTCGGCGAGCCCGCGCGCGCGGCCGAACACCGTCATCTGCATGAAAAATACCGGCCGGACGACACTGCCGTGGCCCAGGCCGTGGCCCGGCACCGGGCCCGGAATCCGGCCGCGGACCACGCGGCCAATCCCATTGCGGTGTATGATCTGACCCCTACCGAACCCTTGACGGCCTCCCTCGCCAAACGCAGTCCGCCATGAAGCCTTCCTCCGACAACAACGGCCTCAGCCCCGGCGAGGCGCGCATCCGCCGCGCCCTGCTGTGGTCGGCAGGCGCCGCAGGCCTGCTGGCAGCGGCCTTGGTGGGTCTCTATGCCTTTCTCCACCGCACCCCCTCGCCCGCTGACAGGACGGCGGCGGTGGAAGCGTCCCCCGTGGCGCCGGGCCCGGAGCCCACATCACCGGAAACTCCCCCCAAGGCCTATTTCACCGACATCACCCGACAGGCGGGCCTCCGGTTTCGTCACACCAACGGCGCCTACGGCGAACACCTGATGCCGGAGACCATCGGCAGCGGCGTTGCCTTTGTCGACTATGACCAGGACGGCGACCCAGACCTGCTGTTGGTCGATTCCAGCTACTGGGCAGGCCACGAAGGGGCGGCCAGCCCCCATCAGACACTCTACCGCAACGATGGCACAGGCCACTTCGAAGAGGTGAGTACGGAGGCGGGCCTGGGCCAGGACTTCTTCGGCATGGGGGTGGCCGTGGGCGACTATGACAACGACGGCTGGCCGGATCTCTTCATCACCGCCGTTGGCCACGATCACCTCTATCACAACCGCCAAGGCCATTTCGAAGAAGTCAGCGCCAGCGCCGGCGTGGCGGGCGGCCCCGCCGACTGGTCGACCTGCGCCGCCTTCATCGACTACGACAACGATGGCGACCTCGACCTCTTCGTCTGCCAGTACGTAAAATGGTCGCGCAACACCGACCTGCGTATCGATTTCAAGCTCACCGGCCTCGGCCGCGCCTACGGCGCCCCCAACCACTTCGTCGGCACCCACAGCCGGCTCTACCGCAATGACGGTGACGGGCGCTTCACCGATGTCTCGGCCGAGACCGGCATCCAGATCACCGATCCACACTCGGGCCGGCCGGAGGGCAAGGCCCTGGGCGTCGCACCCGTCGACTACGACCGTGACGGCTGGATCGACCTCTTCGTAGCCAACGATACCGAGCGCAACTTCCTGTTCCATAATCTCGGTAACGGCCACTTCGAGGAGGTCGGCGCCTTCGAGGGGATCGCCTTCGACCGCAATGGCAAGGCCACCAGCGGCATGGGCATCGACGCCGCCTGGTATCGTAACGACGATGATCTGGCCGTGGCCATTGGCAACTTCGCCAACGAGATGACCTCCTTCTTCACCACCAGCGACGGCACCCCACCCTTTGCCGACGAGGCAATGCTGGAGGGCATCGGCGCCCCCTCCCGCCTGGCCCTCACCTTCGCCGTTCTGTTCTTCGACTACGATCTGGATGGCCGTCTCGATCTGTTTCAGGCCAACGGTCACCTGGAACCCGACATCAACAAGGTGCAACCCGGCCAGCATTATGCCCAGCCGCTGCAATTGTTCCGCAACTGTGCCCCCGCTTGCGAGGCCGCCTATCGATTGGTGGAAGGAAATCCCGTGCTCGACCGGCCGCTGGTGGGACGCGGCGCCGCCTACGCCGATATCGACGGCGACGGCGACCTGGACCTCGCCATCACCCAGAACGGCCGTCCGGCGGTGCTGCTGCGCAACGACCTGACGCCGCCCCATTGGCTGCGGGTGGACGTCGAAGGGACCAGGGCCAACCGCGACGGCATCGGTGCCGTGATCGAGCTGCGTACCGCCAGCACCCTCCAGCGCCGCCGGGTGATGCCGACCCGCGGCTTCCTCTCCCAGTCCGAGAAAACGGTCACCTTCGGCCTCGACGACGCCCGCATCGTCAACGCGCTGCGCGTCGTCTGGCCAGGCGGAACAGTCCAGCAGGTCAAGGTGCCGCAGGTGGACACCATCCTCCACATCAAACAGCCGATAACCGCGGAGGCCGGACCGTGAAGGGCCCCTCCGCACATGGGGCGCTGCTGGTTGCCTGGCTCCTGATAACAGGCGCGGCCTCGGCCGATCGGGTCGCTGCGCCATCCGGCCCCTGGAAGGACCTGCGCCCCGTGGCGGAGGTGGATCTCAGCGGCGCCGAGCCTCACCTGCGCCAACGCATGCTGAAGATGCGCGCCCGTCTCGACACCCTGCTCGCGGAAGGGGGCGCCCGGAAGGCAGCCCTCGCCGAGGGCTACGGCACGCTGGCGGCCCTCTACGCCGGCAGCGGCCTCGAGACCAGCGCCGAACGCTGTTTCGACAACGCACGACGCCTCGCCCCCGGCGACTACCGCTGGCCCTATCTCGCTGCCCAACTCGCCCTCAATGGCGGCCGTCCACGCGAGGCCCTGAAGCGCCTCCGGAGGGTGCAAACGCTAAAGCCGGACTACCCTGCATTGCCCCTGCGTTTCGGCCAGACCCTGTTGCAACTCGATCGGCTCGAAGAGGCCCGCGCCGCCTTGGAACAGGCCCTCGGCAATCCGGGACTGCGGGCCGCCGCCCTCTACAGCCTGGGCCAGATCGATCTGTTGCGGCGGCGCTACCGCAAGGCGGCAGAACGGTTCCAGGAGGCATTGAAGCTGGCGCCGCAGGCCGATGCCTTGTACTACCCCCTGGCGCAGGCGTTGCGGGCGCTGGGCGACCGCGAGAAGGCCATGGCGGCATTGCGCCGAAAGGGGGATACCCTGCCCCCGGTGGACGACCCCCTGCTGGCGGAGATGAATGCCCTCAACAACAGCGCCCGACATTTCTACTCGCAAGCCCTCAAGGCGGTCCATGAGCGCCGCTACGCCGAAGCGGTCGAGGCCCTGCGCGCCGGACTCAAGATGGATCCGGGAAACGCCAATGCCCGCACCACCCTGGCCCGGGCGCTCTATCTGAGCGGGCAGGTGGAGGCCGCTAAAACGCTCTTGCAGGGGGTGTTGAAGGCGCGCCCCGGCCATCCCTTGGCCAACTTTCTGCACGGTGTGCTGCTGGAGGCGGAAGGCGATACCCAGGCGGCCCGGGCCGCCTATGAAAGGACCCTGCGTCGTGACCCGGGCCATGCCGGTGCGCACTACTATCTCGCCGGCCTGCTGTTCCGGCAGGGCGACTACGCCGGTGCGGCCCGTCATTTCGCCGAGGCGGCGAAGGCGGGCCCCGAACTGGCCATGGCGGCGCTCTACCGGCTGGTGGCGCTGCAGCGCGCGGGCACGTCGGATCGGGAACTGAAGCAGGCACTGGAAGCCGCACTGCACAAACAACCGAAACAGCCCCTGCTACGCTACGCGATGGCGCGCCTGCTGGCCGCGAGCGGAGACGCCGCCGTGCGCGATCCGGCCCGGGCCCTGAAACTGACGCGGCAACTGCTGCAACAGATGCCTTCACCGCCCCACCAGGCGGCCCATGCCCTCGCCCTGGCCGCCAGCGGGGACTTCGACAAGGCGCGGGAGACACTGGCAAAGGCCATGTCTCCCCTCCCCTGGGACCCCGCCTTCGCCACTGAATTGCTTCAGATGGCAACGGCCTTTCAGGGCCATCGCCTTCCCCCGGCATGGCCGGAGGACGATCCGCTGCTCACCCCGCCCCCGGCCAATCCCCACCTCGTGATCGCGGAATACCCGGCCGAGAAACCGTTCTGACCGACCATTCCCTGTCTCCAGTATGGCAGCGACCCCCGATTTCCCACAATCACGCAGTGGCAATAGACCCCCTCGCCACGCCTTTACATATGCCACAGAGCGGCTTATGTTGGAATGGTATCGACGATAAAGGGATGTACTCCAATGAATGCCCGCTGACCTTGCCAGCTTCGAAACCCCGCAGACGGCCTGCAGCGAATGCCCGATCCGCCGCATGGCACTGTTCAAGAACGTCCCCTGGGAACAGCTCGCTTGGACCCAGGACTACCGCAGCGCACAGAACCGGATCCGGGCGAAATCCTTCCTCTATTGCGAGGGCGAGGAGCACGCCTTCGTCTACACCCTGTTCGATGGCTGCGTAAAGCTCTATAAGACGCTGGACAACGGCAAGATCCAGGGCATGCGCTTCGCCCTCCCCGGGGATTTCCTCGGCTTTCAGGGTGATCTCAGCGGTCCCATGCACCACGGCGCCCAGGCACTCACCGACTGCGTGCTCTGCGCATTCCCCAAGCGCAACATCTCCAAGCTGCTGTGCGAACACCCTGAGGTGGCCTCCGAACTCATCATGAAGAACGCGCGGGTGATGGCATTCTGCCAGGAGCACCTGCTCAGTACCGGTGCGCGCAGCGCCGTCGAACGCATCGCCTTTTCGCTGGTGGAACTCAATCACCGCATGAAGCAGGTCCGTCAGTTCTGCTCCAGCCTCGCCGGCTCGGACGAACTCCGCCTGCCCCTCACCCAGGAAGACCTGGCCGACGCCGTGGGCCTTACGCCCATTCATGTCAACCGAATGCTCAAGCAACTGCGGGACGACAACCTCATCGTCTGCGGCAAAGGGCGCATCACCGTGGTCGACGAGGAACGCCTTAAAGAAATCGCCAAGTTCGACCCCGACCTGATCAGCAGCGGCCACATCCTCTGAATCTGCCACGCGGGGCGCCGAGATGCAGGCGCGCCCATAGGGGAATCTTCTTCCCAAGCCGTTTCACCATCCTTAATCCAGGTTAGTTACAGCGGCACCACGATCCGCTAGCGTAGGTCATGGGCAAACCGCCCCGACGGCATGACAGAGACACTATTTTTAACCCGGCAATAATATATATCGTATTCAGCCGTGGCCTGTCTTTGAATATCATGGGGTTAGGGGCTTCAGGCAGGCGCCGGACCTGCGTTCCAGTGCGCTGGACAGGATGTCCAAGTGGCGCAAGTGCATGGATGCACTGGAGCGACCTTGGCAAGGGAATGACCCTTGCCTGCGCACTGCGCCTTGTTCCGGCGCCTGCTTGAAGCCCTGAATGCGATATATATTGTTGCCGGGTTAATAATAACTAATATGCCGCTTTCGACCAAAGGAGCCCTGCGGAGGAACGACCCATGACCCGACGAATGTGACCTTCTTCCTGTCCCGGAGCCTGTCGCATTTAACGCTGATCGGCTGCAAATCCCTGGAGAGCGATCAACTCCGCTTATCCAATTCGTCGAACAGATCCACTGTTTGCCTCATACGATAAACGGATTGGATTCGCCCCCGGCGATTTTCGTTTCGGTCGGTCAAACCCGACAGATTCCCGGCACGACGTAACGACCGCGACCGGCGGCCAACCCAACCACGTCGAATCCCGTGTGGCGTGAGGGTTGGGTTTTGCCCCGGGGAATCCACGCTTCAACACGAGGAGACGGTGATGCAATACCGTAGACCCATTGTGCTTGCCCTGTTGTGGCTGCCGATGTTTTTTTCCACCCCTGTCCTGGCCAAGGCGAAATCGGATCCCCTGTCCGCGCGCTGGAACCCCCTTCATTTCAAGCCGGCCATCGAAAACGCCCGCGACGAACAGTGCCTGGCCTGTCACCAGGACATCCTGAAACGCAAGCCCCTGCCAAAATCGCCCGCCGGGGTGAAGGCCAGCGACACCCATGCCTGGTACCAGGATCTCGCCGGCTACAGCGGGCCCCAGGAAACCTTTCACCGGCGCCATCTGGTCACGCCGGTGGCCAAACGCCTGATGAAGTTCCACTGCAACACCTGTCATCAGGGCAATGACCCGCGCGACGAGGCCAGCGGTTCCTCCGAGACGGCGCAGAAGGGTCTCACCCTGCGCAAGAGCGTGGACCCGGACATCTGCCTGATGTGCCACGGCCGGTTCAACTACAAGGTAATGGCTGGCCTGGACGGCGACTGGCCCCAGGTACGCGACACCTTCAACAACGACTGCATCACCTGTCACAAGGAGTTCCGGACCAAACGGCACAAGGTGAACTTTCTCAACGAAAAAGAGATAGAGAAGGCCGGCGCGGAGAACAGCGACAGTTGCTATGGCTGCCACGGTGGCCGTGCCTGGTATGCCATCCCCTACCCCTATGTCCGACGCCCCTGGCTGGAGCGTATGCCCGAGGTCGCGCCCGAATGGACAAAGAACCGTCCGAAAGACTACGACCCCCGCTTTTATAAATAGGCGACGCCGAGGAGAGACCGACCATGCCGAACAAAACAGAGAACACCCCCAAACACCACCTCGCCGGCCGTCTCAACATGAACCGGCGAAGTTTCCTGAAGGCCACCGCGGCCGGCGGCACCGCCCTGGCCGCGGGTGGCCTCGTCAATGCCCGCAAGGCGGAGGCCTTCCCCTATGCCCCCTACCCCACCGACAACCAGATGGAGACCGTGGTCACCAGTTGCGCCCACAACTGCGGCTCGCGTCACATGCTGGTGGCGCACAAGCAGGGCGACGTGATCGTGCGGCTGTCCTCCGACGATGGCCGTTACCAACGTGGCGGCTGCTACGGCAAGGACACGGAGGAGGAGCCACAACTGCGCGCCTGTCTGCGCGGGCGTTCCTACCGTGAACGCATCTATTCCGCCGACCGCCTGCTCTACCCCATGATCCGGGTGGGACGGCGCGGAGAGGGAAAATTCAAACGGATCTCCTGGGACGATGCCCTGAACTTCGTCGCCGACTCGCTGATCGACATCAAGGCGAAATATGGCTCCCAGGCGATCCTCGACCAGAGCTACGCCGGCGCCTCCTACGGCGTGCTGCACAAATCCGACCAGATCGAAGGACTGCAAGGCCGTTTCCTCGGCATGTTCGCCTGCCGCACCAGTTCCTGGTCAGTGCCCTCCTACCAGGGCACCACCACCAGTTCACGCTGGACCTTCGGCACCATCGAGGACGGCAACGAGGATGACACCTTTGCCCACACCAAGCTAATGATCATGTGGGGCTGGAATCCGGCCTACACCTTCCACGGCGGCAATACCGTCTACTACATGCGCATGGCCAAACAACGGGGCTGCAAGTTCGTGGTCATCGATCCCCAGTACACTGACAGCGCGGCGGTCTACGATGCCTGGTGGATCCCCATCCGCCCCAACACCGACGCCGCCATGATGGCCGGGATGGCGCACTACATCTTCACCCACAACCTCCAGGACCAGGCCTTCATCGACAAGTTCACCCAGGGCATGGACGCAGGCACCATGCCCGACTGGGCCAAGGACTCCCCCAACGGACGGGAGAACTTCAAGGACTACATCCTCGGGACCTATGACGGCCAGCCCAAGACCCCCGAATGGGCGGAGCGGATCTGCGGCGTGAAGGCGGCCGACATCAAAAAGCTCGCCCATATGTACGCCACCACCAAACCGGCGGCGCTGAAGGCGTGCTGGGGGCCGGGGCGCAATGCCTATGGAGAGCAGTACAACCGCATGGCCGCCGCGCTGCAGGCCATGACCGGCAACATCGGCATCCTCGGTGGCTGCGCCGAGGGGGTGGGCAAGGCCTGGCACGCCGAAGGTATCGCCTACCCGTACGATCAATATTCCAACATCTGGTTTGCCTCCATCAAGTCAGATCGTTGGGCCCACATCGTCAACCACTACCCCAACGTGAAGCGGGAGGAGGCGGGATTGTGGCCGCGCGACGACGAGCTGGACGGCGTGGTACCCAACATCCGCGGCATCTTCTGGCAAGGTTCCGACTGGTTCAACCAGCTCACCAACATCAACGAGGAAATCAAGGCGATCAACAAACTGGACCTGGTGGTGTGCATGGATCAGACCATCACACCCTCAGGCCTCTACGCCGACATCCTGTTGCCCATCTGCACCCACTTCGAACGCCACGATGTGGCGCTGCCCTGGTACAAGGGCCACTACTACATCCACCGTCCGAAGGTGATCGAACCCCTTGGCGAAAGCAAGACCGATTTTCAGGTGTTCACGGAACTGGCCTACCGGATCGGCCACAAGACCGGCGTCGGCGACAGCTTTGGCAAGGCCTACAATCCACGCGCCACCCGTGATTACTGGACCCATCCCGACGCGGTGGACGAAGCCTATCTGCGTGCCTGGTGGGAGGAGAAGGTGATGAAACACCAGGGTGTGGAGATGCCTTGGGTGGAGTTCAAGAAGCACGGCGTCTACAAGGTAAAACTCGAGCGCCCGCACGTCGCCTTCCAGGACCAGATCGAAAAGGGCGAGCCCTTTCCCACCCCCTCGGGGAAGATCGAGATCCTCTGCACCGAGCTGGGCAAGATCAGCGACTGGACCCGCACCCGCTATGGCTATCACATCCCTTCGATCCCCAAGTGGATCGAGCCCTTCGAATCGCTCAACGACAAGGAGAAAACGAAGAAACATCCCTTTCACCTGATCACGCCCCATCCGCGCCATCGCACCCATTCGATCTTCCATAACGTCGCCATGCTGCGCGAGACCTACAACCAGGAGGTCATGATCAATGCCGCCGACGCCAAACGCCTTGGCATCAAGACCGGCGACAAGGTCGAGGTATGGAACGACCGCGGCCGGCTGGTGGTGCCGGCCTACGTCTCGCAGCGCTGCATGCCCGGCGTGGTGGCGATACCCGAGGGGGCCTGGATCGACCTCGACACAGAGGGCATCGACCGCGCGGGCAATCCCAACATGCTCAGCGCCGACTTGCCCAGTCCGGCGGGGTCCTTCGCCTACAACACCATCCTGGTGAGCATCCGCAAGACCGATCTCGAACACCGGCCCGGCTGGAACGACCTGGCATCGTCCCGCGCCCACATCTTCGGCCGCGACCTGTAGGAGGCAATGGCTATGAAAATCAAACGCGACAAAGACAAGATCAAGGCCGCAGTGAAACGGCGGAAACTGGAGACCTACACCCCGGTCAAGCCCGAGATGCAGCTTGGCTTCATCCACAACAACGTGGACTGTATCGGCTGCCGCGCCTGCGAAATGGCGTGCAAGGACAAGAATGGCCTGCCGC
>JALSTP010000026.1 GCA_026983675.1 Sedimenticola sp. | reverse complement strand
CCGAGTGGAATACGGGCTGTATTGCCGAGGAAGGAAAATTCCCTGTGCGGACAAGGATCAAGCAAGGGCGCGAGCGATTTCATGAATAATCCGGGCGCACGGCATTCTTGAAAGGAACTCAAGGGTAGGCTACGGTGTAAGTCCCTCCGGATGGTGAAAATGTGTTTCGGATGCGTAGGAACGCACATTTTCGGAGAGTTTGTGTTCTTAACGGAACCCCATTCGCTAACTCTATCAAGGGGCAGAGGGTGTGGACGCTTTAGGTGGTGGGCGCACACAAACGCATGGGTGAACGCCGGTTTCAGGCGGCCTTGGCGGCGCGTGGTTGCTAAAGGGTGGACGGCAGTGGCAAAAACAGACAATCCCGATGAATCCGATATCGATCTTGCTTCTGTAGATAACTCTCTTCTGGTGGATGACGCAGAGGATGAAGGGGCAGAGGCGCCAGAGTTGTTGAATGATGAGGTTCCGATACCTGATTCGTTGAAAAAGGCATCACCCACCCCATCCTCACCGCGATTTGCCGGCAGTGACGCGCAGATGGATGCCACCCGGCTCTATCTTAGCGAGATCGGCGGATCGAAACTTCTGACTGCCGAGGAAGAGGTCTATTTTGCCCGCTTGGCGCAAAAAGGTGACCACAAGGCGCGACAGCGCATGATCGAGAGCAATCTCCGTCTGGTGGTCAAGATTGCGCGGCGGTATATGAATCGCGGACTTGCATTGCTCGACCTTATCGAAGAGGGCAACCTGGGGCTCATTCGGGCGGTCGAGAAATTCGACCCGGAACGTGGATTTCGGTTTTCGACCTACGCGACATGGTGGATACGTCAGACCATCGAGCGTGCGATCATGAACCAGACCCGTACCATCCGGCTGCCGATTCATGTCGTAAAGGAAATCAACATCTATCTCAGGGCCGCGCGTCAATTGGCCCAGCAGTTGGATCACGAACCGTCGGCGGAAGAGATCGCCGACCTGCTGGACAAACCGATCAACGAGGTCAAGCGGATGCTTGGCCTCAATGAACGTATTACCTCGGTCGACACGCCGTTCGGGAAAGACGCGGACAAACCGCTGCTGGACACCATTCCGGATGAGTTGGCCAAAGACCCCACCGAGAGCATTCAGCATGATGGCCTGGCGGAGAATCTCGACCACTGGCTGAGCAGGCTAAATGACAAGCAGCGAGAGGTGGTCGAGCGGCGGTTTGGCCTGCATGGCTATGAGAATTCCACCCTGGAGCAGGTGGCGAAAGAACTGGGTGTAACGCGTGAGCGGGTGCGTCAGATCCAGATGGATGCGCTGAAACGCTTGCGAGGTATTCTCGAAAAAGATGGATTTTCCGTCGACACCATTTTCAAGTGATACCGCGTCCGCCGCCTGTTGCGCCTCCTCTGGCGCAAGCGAGGTGGCTTGTGAGGCGTGCGGGCTCGATCCCCTGTGCGATGCGCTCGATTACGCCGAGCCCGAAAGCGGGTTGCCGGAGGGAATCCTCATGCGCCGGCGTCCCGTTGCGCGGGGCGCGACGCTGTTTGAAATGGGGGAACCTTTCCACTCCATCTTTGCGGTCAAGAGTGGCGCCTTCAAATCCGTCATACGCGATGGCACCGGTGCATCCACCGTGGTTGGGTTCTATCTGCCCGGGGAGTTGATCGGTACTGAGGCCTATGCCGGAGGTCGCTATTCCGCCACCGTGCGCGCGTTGGAAAACAGCAGTGTCTGTGAACTGCGCATGGATCGGCTGTCACAGAGCGGACGTCCCTTGGAGGAGATCCAACACGCCATCATCACCCTGTTGAGCCAGGATCTTTCCTCCGTACGCGCCCTCCAGGCGGAGTTGATCCGCCAGAGCGGTCCTCAGCGGGTCGCGGCGTTTCTTGTGGGCTTCGCCCATCGCTTGGATGAGCGAGGGCTGGGGGCCGGGGAATTCCGCCTCCCCATGTCGCGCAGCGACATCGCGAGCTACCTGGGTTTGGCAAGCGAAACGGTCAGTCGGATCTTCACCCGCTTTCAGAGACAAGGGCTGATCCGGGTACGCGGAAAACGCACCTGTCTGATCGATCTGCCCGGCCTGAGGAAGATCGCGGGCTGAGCGGGTATCATACCGCCACCCTCGTCCACCGGCATCCCCCGTGGCCCATGAATTCCCTTTTCCGTCGTTGCAATTGGTGGGGGTGGACTTTTCTCATATCCTGCTATTCTTATTCCTAATCGCAGCGATTCGACTGTGGATACGGCTCCAGGAAGCACCGGGTGCCGCAGGTAGTGGGCATAGCCCCGTTTCTCGTTGTCAGGACGGGGGATGCGACGGAAGGCCTCTAAGCGGGAGAGGAAGTGGACACGCAGCAGCGCAGGGTTTTGTACGTGGATGCCGGGCCCCGTCGTTCCGGTGAAAGTGATCATCCGATCGCCCTCGACGGTATTCGGGCGGCAGGATGGAAAGTCGTCGTCGCGGGGGATATGGCGGAAGCCGACCGGCTCCGGCGGCGGATGCCTTTGCATGTGGGGCTGTTGCATATCGGAAAGGTGAGCCTCTCGCAACTGGAGGCCGGTCTGGCGCTGGACGGGCTGAGGGGGATGGAGTGGCTGGCGATATTGTCGGCGGAGCGGATGAAAGACGGTGCCGTGGCCGCCCTGGTGGGGCGCCGTTGTTTCGATTTTTCTACGTTGCCGCTGGATCTCGATCGGTTGCAGATTCTCCTGGGACATGCCTACGGCATGGCGAAGATACGGTCGGCGCTGAAGGGGGGCGACAGTGACGAGCGTGGGGCGGAGTGCGAGGACAGGCTGCTTGGTACATCGGCGCCGATGCAGGAGGTCATGGAAATCATCGGCAAGATCGCCGACGTGGACAGCCCCGTCCTGATCACAGGGGAGACCGGCACCGGCAAGGCGTTGGCTGCCAGGACCATCCATGCGTGTTCGGTGAGATCGACAAGGCCATTCCGGACTGTTCAGTGTGTGGCGTTGCCAGAGACGTCTGGTCCCTCGGTATCGTCCGATGGGGAGTCGGTATTCCTGCAGGCGATTCGGGGGATCACGCCGGCTGGCGGCACCTTGTTTCTGGATGAGGTTGGGGACCTCACGCCAAACCGGCAACGGGCGCTGCTTCATTTTTTGCAACAGGAGGGCATTCGATCATCGAATGCGCAGGGTGGTGCTGTGACCGGAAACACCAGGGTCATTGCCGCCACGTGCAGGGATCTGGATAAGTCCGTTGCGGAAGGCGCATTCAGGAAGGATCTGTATTTCAGGCTCAATATCCTGAACTTGGCCATGCCCCCGTTGCGAGATCATCTGGAAGACCTGATGTTGCTTTCACGATCGTTTCTGGCTCGCCATACGAGGGACGGGCGGAGCGTGGCGAGAACGTTCAGTCAGCGCGCCATCGATAGGATGATGCAGCATCAGTGGCCCGGCAACGTCCGCGAATTGATCAACCGCGTTCAGCGAGCGGCGGTGATGGCGAAGAATACGGTCATCGAACCGGACGATCTGGGATTTAGTGCCTCAGTGGGCGTCTACCGGCCCACCACCCTGGCAGAGGTCAGAACCCGAGCGGAGAAAGAGGCGATCCGCGCAGCGTTGACGGAGACGGCGTTCAATATTTCGCAGGCGGCGAGAGTCCTGGATATCTCCAGGCCTTCGCTCTATCGGTTATTGAGCAAGCACAGGATTCGGAAGCACGCCTCTTCCCCCCCTGGCACGGCAGGAGAACCCAAAAAGCGCTCCTGACGGCGTCTGATCCAGTCGGCCCTGGAGTATGGTGGACGGGGCGGATCTTGATCGGTCCGGGATTGCAAGTTTCCCCTCAACGAATGGGCGGGCGCGATGGGCCGGAAAAGGTCATTGCAGTTTTGGCGGAACAGGGCGTGCTTCTGCCTTGCGTTGATAGATGCGCACCCAGTCCACGGTCAACTCCGTGGGAAAGGCGACACCGGCCCCCGGCTTGCCCGGCCAACTCCCGCCAACGGCCAGGTTGATGATGAAATAACGCGCCAGACCAGGGTCTGTGGAGGCGTCGGCGGGCGTGGGCTCGATCTTGACCGGCGTACCGTCGAAATACCAGGTGATCGCATCGGGTTCCCAGTCGATGGCATAGGTGTGGAAGTCGGCGCGAAGGTCCAGCTCCGTGTCGATACGGGTGCCCAGGGCCTGCCATTTACCGCCGGTCTGGCGTCGCTGGTTTTCCGGGACGTCCCAGCCGGCCCGCCCCCAGGTGCCGTCCCACACGGGAGTGTCGTTCCATCCGCCTATATAGCGGGGAGTGCGGGTGTGGAGGGTGGCGTAGAACTCCGTGGGTGTCTGTCCCAACCACTCCATGACATCCATTTCGGGCATGCGATTGTATCCGCCCCGGCGGTTCCAGGCATCGTGATCCTCGGGGAGCAGCCAGAAAGCGGGCCAGAGCCCGCGCGTGTCGATCCCCTGCGGCATGCGGATCCGGGCCATGAAGAGCCCGTATTTCCAGGCGTGACGATGCTCCGTGGTAATCATGGACGAGGCGTAGCGGAAGGACTGCCCGTGGCTGTTGGTGTAGGGTTTCTTGAGTTTGACCGCGCGCAGGTGAAGCTGGCCATCCCGGACAATGACCAGCGGTTCTTTCTTGCCGGTGAGGGAATGGGTTGCGGGCACCGTATCCAGATACACTTGCAGTTCCTTATTGATGCCCTCGTCTCCCCAATAATACTGATGTTTGTACGGGATGGGCCGGTCGAACTCGTCTGACCATACCTGGGTATATTGGGAGAGTGTCAGGGTGGCGGCTGGCAGTTTCAGCGGATTGTTGCGCAGGCCGTGTGCGCCGAGGGGCTCGATCTCCAGGGCCGATGCGAGGCCGGGTCCCGCAACGAGGAGGGTCAGGAATGCGCGTTGCAATGCAGGGAATGCCAGGATCAAAGGGGACCTCCGTGGTTGTGCACATTATCCTTCGGGCCGCAGGAGGGGCAAGTACGCCACGCCTCCACACGGGGTCATTCACCCCGTGGATGATGGCGGAGAGGCAGGGATTCGAACCCTGGGAGGGCGACTAACCCTCAACGGTTTTCAAGACCGCCGCTTTCGACCGCTCAGCCACCTCTCCGGGTTGGTCAGGGCCAGTAGGATACCGAAAAATATACCGAAAATACATCCTGATGCTGTGCAAATTGACGGTTTGCAGGCGTTTTAGAGTTGTGTATGCTGTTGAACCAAAGGCCCGTGATGAAGTCATATCGGGTAATCAAAGTAATTTTTTAGAAAAATCAGGCATCCAGACAAAGGAGATACCATGCCCATGAATCGCGTTGACTATACCATTGCCCGCAGCTCCGACGCTGTGTTGGCGACGAACAAGTTGATAAAGAATACCTATATGCTGCTGTCCATGACGCTGTTGTTCAGTGCGTTGACGGCGGGCATCTCCATGTACCTGAACCTGCCGGCCCCCGGTCTGCTCATAACGCTGGTCGGTTTCTACGGGTTGCTCTGGGCCACGACGCGGTTCGCCAATTCGACCTTGGGATTGGTGTTCGTCTTTGCCCTGACGGGATTCATGGGACTGACCATTGGTCCTGTCATCAATGCCTATACCCAGATGTTCGGGAATGGCTCTCAGCTGGTGATGATGGCCATGGGGGGGACCGGCGTCATTTTCCTCGGGCTTTCCGGCTATGCGCTGACGTCGCGCAAGGATTTCAGCTTCCTCGGCGGTTTTCTGTTCGTGGGGGTGTTGGTGGCTTTTCTTGCAGGGTTGGGCGCTGCGATCTTTTCCGTTCCCGCGTTGTCTCTGGCGGTATCGGCCATGTTTGTGTTGCTGATGTCGGGGATGATCCTGTATCAGACAAGTGAGCTGGTGAATGGAGGCGAGACCAACTATATTCTCGCAACGGTCGGTCTGTTCGTCTCGATTTACAATCTTTTCCTCAGCCTGCTGCAATTGCTTGGGGCGTTTGCGGGGGAAGACTGATGTGAACTGACATGCGTCAGATCATAAAGAAAAAGCCGGGTTCACCCCGGCTTTTTTATGAGGGTTCGGGGCGGCGTCAGAGCAGGGTGTCTCTTCCACCCAGGTAGGGTTTGAGCGCGTCCGGGATGCGTATGTTGCCATCCGCCCGTTGGTGGTTTTCCATCACGGCGACGAGGGTACGGCCGACGGCCAGGCCGGAGCCGTTCAGGGTATGCACCAGCTCGGGTTTTCCAGTTTCCGGATTGCGCCAGCGGGCCTGCATGCGGCGGGCCTGAAACGCCTCGAAGTTGCTACAGGAAGAGATTTCGCGGTATTTGTCCTGACCCGGCAACCACACCTCGAGATCATAGGTCTTGGCGGCGGAGAAGCCGAGGTCACCGGCGCAGAGGGTGACCACCCGATAGGGGAGTTCCAGTTTTTGCAGGATCGCCTCCGCGTGGCCGGTCAGCGTCTCCAGTGCGTCATAGGATTCCTCCGGGCGGACGACCTGCACCATTTCCACCTTTTCGAACTGGTGCTGGCGGATCATACCGCGGGTGTCCTTGCCATAGGAGCCGGCTTCGCTGCGGAAGCAAGGGGTCTGTGCCACCCAGCGGAGCGGCATGGCGTCGGCCTCGATGATCTGGTCGCGGACCATATTGGTCACGGGCACCTCGGCCGTGGGGATGAGGTAATACGGGAGTTCGCCGCTCAGTTTGAACAGGTCCTCTTCGAACTTGGGGAGTTGGCCCGTTCCCAGAAGACTATCGGCGTTGACCAGGTAAGGGACATAGGTCTCGGTGTAGCCGTGTTCTGTGGTGTGGGTCTCCAGCATGAATTGCGCGAGGGCGCGGTGCAGACGCGCCAGCGGTCCCTTGAGACAGACGAAACGCGCCCCGGTCAGCTTGGCTGCGGTCTCGAAGTCCAGTCCGCCCAGTTTCTCGCCCAGGTCGACGTGATCGAGGGGTGCAAAATCGAAGGATGGCGGTTCGCCCCAGCGGCGCTCCTCGCGGTTGTCTGTTTCGTCGGTGCCGTCGGGTACATCCGGGTGCGGTATATTCGGCATGCCCAGGGTAAGCTGGCGAAGATCGCGCTGGATCACCTGCAGCTCCTCTTGGGCCACCTTCAGCCGGTCACCCAGCGCTTCCACTTCTTCGAGCAGTGGCTGGATGTCTTCGTTCGCCGCCTTTGCCTTGCCTATCTGTTTCGAGCGTGTGTTACGTTCGTTCTGAAGTTCCTGCACGCGTACCTGGAGGGTTTTGCGTTGCGCCTCCAGGGCCTTGAGCCGTTCTACGTCCAAGGTGTAGCCACGGCGGGCCAGGAGGCGCGCGACTTCTTCGGGGTCGGTTCTCAGTCGTTTCGGATCAAGCATCGATTACTCGCCCGTGTTGATGTGCGCAGTCCAATGGACCACGCGGCCGGGTTTCACCAAGTGTTTCAGATCGGTCAGTGCGCGCGCCACCTTGTCTGGTGTATCGAAGAACTCCAGCACAAGCGGCAGGTCGAGGGAGATGTCGATCAACGATGACGAGTGCATTTTCCCCGACTGGCCAAATCCGGCAATGCCGCGAAAGGCGGTGACGCCCTGCATTTTCTCTTCGTCATGGAGGAACTTCATGAGCTTTTCGAACTGGTGCTGCCCCTCGGTGATGTAGATGCGCACCATGGTGACTTCCACGGTCTTCATAGTTGTCTCCCCGCCAGTACGCCCAGCCAGACAGCGATCATGCAGGCCACGACACTGATGAGGATGTTCATGCCCGCTTTGAAAACGTCCGCCTGCTCGAACAGGTTCAAGGTCTCGATGGAAAAGGTCGAGAACGTGGTGAATGCCCCCAACAGCCCGATCAGAAGGAAGGCGCGTAGATCCCCATTGACCGTCACGCGCTCCAGCAGCAGCACGTAGAGGAACCCCATCAACAGCGAGCCCAACACATTGACGGCCAGGGTCCCATAGGGAAACCCCTTGCCCAGCACGGCGTACACGCCGGTGGATACCCAGAAACGTAACAAGGCGCCTGTGGCGCCCCCGGCGGCGATGGCCAGTGTCTGCATCAAGTCTCTTATCCCCATTGACAGGCAGACGCATTGTACACGTCTGCGCGACCGAAATCAGGCCTTGTGGGTCATGACGAAGAGGGCGAAGAGGGGCAGCATGAGGAGCGCCACGGTACCGAAGTAACCGGTTGAGAGGAGTGTCAGGATCACCACAACGCCCATGGCGATAGAGATGTCGATGAGGGTTCTGCGGGTCTTGGCTTTCATAGGCTTTATTATACTCCGCAAAAGAAAAAGCCGATCCGTTTCCGAATCGGCCGCATGGATGGCGTCCCCTAGGGGAATCGAACCCCTGTTACCGCCGTGAAAGGGCGGTGTCCTAGGCCTCTAGACGAAGGGGACGGAACTGCAGGCGCTCCGCCAGCGCCGTTTGTTGGTGGAGCCAGGCGGGATCGAACCGCCGACCTCAACACTGCCAGTGTTGCGCTCTCCCAGCTGAGCTATGGCCCCGAAATCAGAAGCGCGAATATTAGGACAAGATGGGCCGCCTGTCTACCCTTTTGCGTCTCTTTCGTCTCTTTGTTGCTGCTCGATCCTGGCCCAGGAGTCGCGCAGGGTGGCGGTGCGGTTGAAGACCAGGTGTTCCTCGGTGGTGTCCCCGGTGTCGAGCACAAAGTAGCCTTCGCGCTCGAACTGGAAGCGATCGCCGGGATAGGCGTCGGCCAGGCTGGGTTCCACGTAACATTGGGTCAGCACGTGCAACGAATCCGGGTTGATTTGGGTGACGAAATCATCGGTGGCGTCCGGTGTGGGGTGTTTGAAGAGGCGGTCGTAGAGGCGGATCTCCGCGCGGCGCGCATGGGGGGCGCTGACCCAGTGGATGACGCCGCGTACCTTGCGCCCTTGGGGATTGGCGCCGAGGGTGTCGGGATCGTAGCTGCAACGCAGTTCCACGATCTCGCCGGTATTGTCCTTGATCACCTCGTCGCAACGAATCACGTAACCGTAGCGCAGCCGCACCTCGCCGCCAGTAACCAGGCGCTTGTACTTTCGCGGCGCTTCTTCACGAAAGTCGGCACGGTCGATGTAGATCTCGCGGCTGAAGGGCACCTCGCGGGTGCCCATGCCGTCGTCCTTGGGGTGATTGCGTGCTTCCAACTGTTCCACCTTCTCTTCCGGGTAGTTCTCGATCACCACCTTGAGGGGGTGGAGCACCGCCATGGCGCGCGGTGCGGTGCGGTCGAGGTCTTCGCGGATGCAGCTCTCCAGTACGCCCATCTCTACCATGTTATCGGATTTGGTGACACCGATGCGCTCGCAGAAGTCGCGGATCGCCGCAGGGGTATAGCCGCGTCGGCGCAGGCCCGCGAGGGTGGGCATGCGCGGGTCGTCCCACCCCCGTACGTGGCCCTCGTCCACCAGCCGGGTCAGTTTGCGCTTGCTGACCACGGTGTATTCGAGGTTGAGGCGCGAGAATTCGATCTGACGCGGATGGCAGGGGACCGAGGTGTTATCCAATACCCAGTCGTACAGGGGGCGGTGATCCTCGAACTCTAGGGTGCAGAGGGAATGCGTGATCCCCTCCAGGGCATCGGAAATGGGGTGGGTGAAGTCGTACATGGGATAGATGCACCACTCTTCGCCGGTCTGGTGGTGGACGATGCCATGGCGAATGCGGTAGAGCGTGGGATCGCGCATATTCATGTTGGGCGAGGCCATGTCGATCTTCGCGCGCAACACCCGGGCGCCGTCCTCGAACTCACCTGCGCGCATGCGCGTGAAGAGGTCGAGGTTCTCCGCTACCGAACGATTGCGGTAGGGGCTCTCGCGGCCCGGTTCGGTGAGGGTGCCACGATAGGCACGGATCTCGTCGGCGCTCAGGTCGCAGACGTACGCGTTGCCGTTCTCGATCAGTTCGATGGCAAACCGGTAGAGCTGTTCGAAGTAGTCGGAGGCGTAGAACAGGCGATCATCCCAGTCGTAACCGAGCCAGTGCACGTCGTGCTGGATGGCCTCGACGTACTCGATGTTCTCCTTGTGCGGGTTGGTGTCGTCAAAGCGCAGATTGCAGGTGCCGTCGTAGTCCTCGGCGATACCGAAGTTGAGCCAGATCGATTTGGCGTGACCGATGTGCAGGTAGCCGTTCGGCTCCGGGGGAAAGCGGGTGGCGATACGGTCGTGCTTGCCCGTGCGCAGATCCTCTTCGATGATCTGACGGATGAAGTTGCTGCGGGGCTTGGCTTCTGCTTCACTCATGATCTTCGTATTCCTTTTCAGGACGATGCCGCAGCACGCTGGCGGATGTGTTCCAGCGCCCGGTCGATGCGGCGCAGGGTGGCGTCTTTGCCCACTAGGTAGAGGGTGACGTCGATGCCCGGGGTGGCGGCGCGGCCGGAGACGGCGACCCGCAGCGGCTGGGCCACCTTGCCCATGTTCAGATCCAGCGCATCGGCCACGTCGGCCACTGCCTTGTGTAATGGTTCCGGTCGCCAGTCGTCAAGCCGTTCGAGGGCCTCGCGCGCCCGTTCCAACGGCGCCTGCGCCACCGGACGCAGGTGTTTCTTCGCCGCCTTGGCATCATATTCCTCGAACTCCTTATAGAAGAAGGCGCTGATCTCCGCCATCTCCACCAGGGTCTTGGCGCGCTCCTGTTGCGCCTCCACCACCTCCACCAGATCGGGCCCGTCCTCAGCGGGATCGATGCCCAGTTTACCCATGTGCGGACTGAGCAGATGGGCGATGTGTTTGGGGTCGCTCTGCTTGATGTAATGTTGGTTCAGCCACAGTAGTTTGTCGGTATTGAAGGAGGAGGGCGCCTTGTTTACGTCCTCGATGTCGAACAGCTCGATCATCTCGTCCAGCGAAAAGACCTCCTGGTCGCCGTGAGACCAGCCGAGCCGTACCAGGTAGTTCAACAACGCCTCCGGCAGAAAACCGTCCTCACGGTACTGCATGACGCTCACCGCCCCGTGGCGTTTGGAGAGCCGCGCGCCATCGTCGCCCAGGATCATGGGGACGTGGGCATAGCGCGGCGGCTCCTTGCCCAGGGCGCGCAGGATATTGATCTGCCGCGGGGTGTTGTTGAGGTGGTCGTCACCGCGGATCACGTGGGTGATGCCCATGTCGGCATCGTCCACCACCACCGTCAGGTTGTAGGTGGGCGAACCGTCGCTGCGGCGGATGATGAGATCGTCCAGCTCCGCATTGTCGTAGGCCACCTTGCCACGGATCATGTCGTCCACCACCACAATGCCCTCCATGGGATTGCGGAAACGGATCACGTGCGGCGCGTCGGCGTCCACGTGGCGGTTGCGACAGTGGCCATCGTAACGCGGTTTCTGCTTGTGCTTCATCTGCTCCTCACGCAGTGCTTCCAGGCGCTCCTTGGAGCAGTCGCAACGGTAGGCCAGGCCACGCTGGAGCAGATCTTCGATCACTTCGTTATAGCGGTCGAAACGCCGGGTCTGATAGAACGGGCCCTCATCGTATTCCAGTCCCAGCCAGGTCATGCCCTCGAGGATGGCGTTCACCGAGTCCGTGGTGGAGCGTTCCAGGTCGGTGTCCTCGATGCGCAAAACGAAGGTCCCGCCGTGCTTGCGGGCATACAGCCAGGAGAAAAGGGCGGTACGGGCGCCGCCTACATGAAGATAGCCGGTGGGGCTGGGCGCAAAACGGGTCTTGACGGTCATGACAACAGCGGATTCCCAAAAGATGGGGAGTTTACCAGAGCCACCGCGATCCCGCAGTCCCGAATTGACCTCGTCGGCGTACTGGAGGTAGAATCCGAGTCCCTCGATTATGGGGCGATTAGCTCAGTGGGAGAGCACTGCCTTCACACGGCAGGGGTCACTGGTTCGAACCCAGTATCGCCCACCATCATCCTCATTTTTGCGTCCGTTGGTGAGGGCGCCTTCTGGGAAGATGGCGATCGGGCGGCTTTTTCTTGCTTCGCGTGGGTCTTGACCTACCGGTAGTCCCTGTCCAGCCAGCACGGTACCGCTTTGGAGTGCGCTGCTTATTAGGCCCGCTTGATTGGCTTCTGTGGAGTAAATTCCCACCGCTTGAGGTATTTACCCACCGTGCGCATGGGCACGCGGATGCCCGTCTCCTGCTCGATTATTAACCCGGCAACAATATATGTTGTTGCCGGATTAATAAAAAAGACTTCCATGGTGTATGTTGTGCTAGCCTTGATGATAAATACAACAATTAAAGAAACCCCCGTGGGGGAAATAAACACTGAGATAATAAAAGAGCGGGATGTCTGGAGGAAGAGGAGAGAGTATATGAAGACAATCAAAGAACTTCTTGATACCAAAGGGCATGATGTATTTTCTGTCGGGCCTGATACCTCGGTATACGATGCGGTTAAGACAATGGCCGAGCGCAATATAGGTTCTCTGCTGGTCATGGAGGGCGACTCGGTCTTGGGGACCGTTACCGAGCGTGATTATTCGCGTAAGATCGCCCTGGAGGGCCGCTCTTCCCGCGACACGACAGTGGGAGAGATTATGTCGCGTCCCGTGATCTTCGTGCGGCCAGATCAGACGGTGGAGGAGGGTATGGCGTTGGTGACTGAGAAACGGGTGCGCCATTTGCCGGTTCTGCAGGATGGTGCGCTCGTCGGGTTGGTCTCCATCGGGGATCTGGTCAAGGCAATCATCGACGATCAAAAGTTCATGATCGAACAGTTGGTGAATTACATCTCCAGTTGAAGTCTGGAAAACGACACCGGATGGGCGGCCATCCGCCCGACAACTCCAGTCATGGATCGGGTGGAGGTGTGGGTGTCTCGCGAAACCGTGTCAGGCACAGTTTCAGTTCGAATACAGCGGCGAAGGCCTCGGCGCAGAGTATACCGCAGATCGACCAGTATACCGGGGCAATGCTCAGCAACAGGACGACCAAGGTGAGGCTGAGGGCCGATCCGTAGACGGTAATCATGGCAAGCGGGCGGAAGGCTTTGAACGATTGCAGCGCGGAGGAGGGGCCGTTCTGGATGGAAGCGGCCAGTGTGACGGCTGCCCACAGCAGGACGATGGTCCGCATCGGTGCGTTGCCGTATCTATCGGCGTACAACCACTTTTCGACAAGGGGCCAGAAAAGCAGGATGAGGGTGGTAAGGCCGGCGACCGCCGCGAGGGAGGCACCGCTGGCCAAAAGCATTTGGCGACGCGCGTCCTGATATCGTTGTTGTGCTATGGCCAGTGCCATTTCCGGTTTGAGGACATTCTGGATGGTCATGAAGATGATTCGAATGGGGCCGAAGAGTACGAAACCGGCGGCCAGTGGAGCGTAGGCCACTGGCCCTTTGAGGGTCGTGACGACTAGGCTGTGAGCCTGTGACAGCATGATGGTGGTGACGGCGCCGATGAGTGCCCAGCGCGACTGTTTCCAAATAGGTTTGTAGCCGACGAGTGTTCGTCGCAACGGCAGCAGCGAAGGGACGTCGGGGTGCCGCGCGATCTCGATCATTATCGCCAGGAGGTTGCCGAGGCTGAGGGAGGCGAAGACGCCGACCACGGTAATGCGCGAGCCTGTCAGATAGAGTAGAGCGAACAGGGTTGCGCCACAGACTACATAGAGGATGTCCCCAGCCATGACCGTCGTCACGTCGAACCGGGCATACCCGAAGTTGCGGCTGTATTGCCGGGCCAGGTATGTCGTTATGAATATCAGTCCGGCGACCAGGATGGAGAAGGCGATGCCTGCGGTGTGAATGCCCAGACTGATGAGAAGACCCAGGGCGATACAGATGCCCAGAAAAAAGCAAGTCAGTGTTGTCAGCATGGACTCGACATGGCCCCGTTCCGTGGCCGTGGCGGCTGGTGCATAGACAACCAGCGGCGTCGACAACAGGGCGCTGACAATGGCGGTCAACATGATTGCAAGGACGAACGTCAACGAGTAGATGCCGAAATCCTTCACCGGGAGCAATTTCACCAGCGACAGGTTGAGCACGAAATGGAAACCGCTCATCAGGCCCTGGCTGAAAATTGCCGATATATAGCGCCGGATGGCGCCGATCCTGGGAGCAAAGTGATGGGTATGTGCGCCCTTCATGGGACTCTGTTTCTCATAGACAATTGATCTGGTAATGAGACGCGCCTGGATCGGTGTTTTCCGTTTTGTGTGTTGGCTGAAAAATCTCAGTAAGAAGCGGTTGAGAAACCGCCCCAGAGGGTTCAGCGGAAGAACCATAAAAATACATTTTCCCGGCGTCGCCTGCTTTCAGCGACGTGTTGTCATCGATGTTGGGAGGATATCATCCCATTTCCTTTCGGGGGGGTGGTTTCATACTTGTTCACCCGTCTGCAATGGATTTTGTCGGCCCGAATAGTATAAACTTATCGTATTGTTTTATATGGGAAAATATTTCCTCTCCTGAGCAGAGTGACTGGGTTATTGAAAAGAAAAGGCATCATCCTCGCCGGAGGAGCAGGCACGCGCCTCTACCCATTGACGATAGCCGTCAGCAAACAGCTGATGCCCGTCTATGATAAGCCGATGATCTATTATCCATTGACGACCCTGATGTTGGCAGGGATTCGGGAGATTCTGATTATTACGACCCCCGAGGACGCAGGGCGGTTTCAGCATCTGATCGGCGATGGTTCACAGTGGGGTATCTCCTGTTTGTATGCCGAGCAACCCCGTCCGGATGGGCTTGCCCAGGCATTTGTTATTGGTGAACGGTTTATCGGCAACGACGCGGTCAGCCTTATCCTCGGAGACAATATTTTCTATGCAGAAGGATTGGGGGCGAAGTTGCAGAGCGTGGCCCGACGCGAACATGGCGCCACGGTCTTTGGCTACGCTGTGGAGAATCCCCAAGACTACGGGGTCGTGGAATTCGACGAGCAGGGCCGGGCAATCGATATCACGGAAAAACCGAAAAATCCGCGCTCCAGATACGCCATTACCGGCCTGTATTTCTATGACAACGATGTGGTTGAAATCGCCAAACAGGTTGAGCCGTCGGCGCGGGGCGAGCTGGAGATCACATCGGTGAACAACGCGTACTTACAGCGGGGAACGTTGGAGGTTGAACTGCTGGGCCGTGGCACGGCATGGCTCGACACGGGAACGATGGGGGCGCTCCTGGACGCGGCGAACTTCATTCGTGTGGTGGAAGAACGCCAGGGGTTGAAGATTGCCTGTCCGGAGGAGATTGCCTATCGACAGGGTTTCATCGATGGGGAACAGCTGGCGGCGATTGCCGCGACGGTGCGAAAGAGTGGTTATGGTGAGTATTTGTTGCGTATACTGGGGCAGTAAGGGATCCTCAGTACCCCTTTTTCGTTTTCGCTCCCTTCACTGTCTGCGTGGAAAGTGAAATCCGCTTCCGGGAAGTGTTTACGCCGCGATCCGACACGATGTGTCCGGAGGGTGTGAAATGCTTCACGGTGTAGCGGCAGTCCTCAGAGCAGAGAGGTAAGCACATGGCCAATATCCTGGTGACTGGCGCAGCCGGTTTTATCGGCGCCAATTTCGTTTACTACTGGTTGGAAAAGCATCCTGGCGACCGCGTGGTCGGATTGGACGCGCTGACCTATGCGGGCAACCGGGCCAGTTTGAGTGAGGCGGAAATGTCTTCGGCATTCCGCTTTGTGCGGGGTGACATACGGGATCAGGATCGTGTGGAGGCCTTGCTCCACGAAGAGGATATCGATACCGTGGTGCATTTTGCGGCCGAGAGCCACGTCGACCGCTCAATCTCCGGGCCGGATGCCTTTATTGAAACGAACGTTGTTGGCACCCACGCGCTGCTGAAGGCGGCGCGCGCCGTCTGGCAACGGGAGGATGGAACATGGCGGCGGCATCGATTCCATCACGTATCCACGGACGAAGTTTATGGCTCGCTCGGCCCGGAGGATCCCCCTTTCAAGGAAACCACCGCTTACGCGCCCAATTCCCCTTACTCCGCCAGCAAGGCCGCTTCGGACCATCTGGTGCGAGCATACCATCATACCTACGGTATGCAGGTGACCACCAGTAATTGTTCCAACAATTACGGCCCGTATCAGTTTCCGGAAAAATTGATACCGCTCATTCTGATCAATATTCTTCATGGCAAGCCGTTGCCCGTCTATGGAGACGGAAACAATATCCGGGATTGGTTGTATGTCAGGGACCATGCGCAGGGCATAGAGTTGATATTGACGAAGGGGCGTGTGGGCGAAACCTACAATATCGGTGGCCACAACGAATGGCGCAATATCGATATCGTAAACCGGGTGTGCGAACTCATGGATGACCATTTATCTTCCCATCCGGAGCTAAAGAGCCGGTATCCGGAAGCACCGGCCTGCAGAGGGGAGAAATCGGCAGTCTTGATCAAGTATGTCAAAGATCGGCAAGGGCACGACTACCGCTATGCCATCGACGCGACGAAGACCCGCCAAGAACTTGGATACGCACCGAAAGAGACGTTCGAGAGTGGCATCCGGAAGACAGTGGAGTGGTATCTCTCGAATGAAACATGGTGGCGGGCGGTCATGGATGGGAGCTACCAGTCATGGATACGGCAACAGTATCAGCACGAAGCGCCGACTTCCCCTTGATTGATATGGTGTGTTTACGTGTGGCGTCGCTTCCATGAATGGCGATCGCCTGAGTGTCTGGCCGTCTAATCCCGTAGGAAAATCCTTGAGGGAACGGAGTTGATGGGCGCGGTGGGAGGAATTGCGGCGCTGTCGTGGGGCCGCCTTATGGCAGGTATTGGCGGGATCGCAGGAAGCGGAATTAGTGTTAATGTTATTTTTAACGATTAAGCGTTTTCTTCATGAAATGAATAGTATTTATTTAAATTTTTATCTCCCTGGGATAGATTGGAAGGGTGTGTAACACAGTGGCGGTTTAGCAATTGTTCACCGTTTTTCCGGCAATGTTATGCCACCACCGCTGATATATTATGGGTCGGCAAAGCGCGAAGAATCACCGTCACGTCTTCCATAACGATCAAAGCCGGTTTTTTTCTAAATTCAGGGTTCAATTGATTGTCTCAAGGTTATTCATGAAAAGGAAATTCCTTCTATTTCTGTCAGTGGTTGTTTTGCAGATGGTCGGCTGTGCCTTGGCGCCCGGCTATCGTATGGCGGAGGTGGACAATGCCGTCTCGGTCGAATACGGGAAGGGTACGGCAGAGAAAAAAGTGGATATCGTGCCCATTACACCAAAATTGGTTGCGCAGCAAATCACAGCCCAGGGAATCGACAGGAACTCAATGAATAAGCCGTACCAGATCGGCGCAAATGATGTACTTGCCATTACAGTCTGGGACCATCCGGAACTCACTGAGGTTGCGGGTAGTCAGTCCCCAAATGGTGCGTTGGAACGGGTGGTGGACGCCAATGGGACAATTTATTTTCCCTATGTCGGTGTGTTCAATGTCAAGGGAAAAACAATCGCCCAGGTCAGGGAGTATCTCGCTTCGAAGTTATCGAAGTATCTTGAAAATGTCCAGGTGGACGTTACGATCACGAAATATCGAAGTAAACCCATATATGTGGTGGGCGAAGTGCGTGATCCCACCTCGCATTATATGAATAAAGGGGTGGTGACTTTGTCAGAAGCGCTGGCGCTTGCGGGGGGGGTCAATCCTGTAACGGCCAATACCAACAAGATATACGTGATTCGTGGTGGTAAGAACAATCCCCGGATTTACAAGTTGAATGGATCATCACCCATCGCCCTGAATCTTGCCAATACGTTCCCCCTTGAGCCCAATGATGTAGTCTACGTGGGAACCGCGGGGGTAACCAAATGGAACAGGGTGTTCAGCCAGTTGTGGCCGTCGGCGGGTGTTGTGGATTCTGCCCGTGGTGTGGTTGGAAAGTAACATGCGCATCAGTCATCCAATAGAAAAGCGCAATGCGGGTGCTGTCCGGTCCGGTGTCGTGCAAGGCCGGGTTTTCAATGGGAATCCACTCCCGGTTGCGAGTGATGCGAAAGAGTATTTTAGGGTTGTTTTAGAGAACAAGGAAAAAATTGTTTTGGCCGGCATAGTTGCCGTGCTTTTGGCGATACTGTTCCTCTTTTTCAAATCACCAACGTATAGAACCGATGCGCTCCTGAAAGTCGGAATAGAGAACGATTTGATCGATTCCCTTGTTGATGCGAAGAGTAAAGGGTATTCGGCGGTTTCTCCGGCACGTGAGGAGGTTCGCATCATTGGATCTCGCGCTGTGGTGGGTAGCGTGGTGGATTCGTTGAATCTTGCGACCGAGATCGAACCGATCTATCTGCCTGTCCTTGGCAGGCCGCTCGTAAGGTGGTTTGGATCCGACGGTTTAATCGCGTCCTGGATGAAGAAGGCAGGTTATGCCGTGGGTCGCGAGAAGATGGCGATCTCTAGGTTTGAGGTCCCTGTTCAATGGCAGAAAAAGCGCTTTTTGCTGTCGACTCGGGATGGAATTCATTTCTCGATTATGCAAGCGGGCCATGTTCTCGCGAAGGACGTTGTGTCGGGAAAGCCTGTGTCGGTGGATCTGGGGAAGGGCGCCAAACTGGATATCAATATTTCCGCAGTTCAGGGGGACCCGCCAGTTACATTTGCCGTACGGAAACGTTCGAAACAGGAAGTGATCGAGGCGCTTCTCTCGTCGCTTGATGTGGAGTTGCTGGATCAAAAAACACAAGTCATTGGCGTAAAGCTCAAGGGTAAAGACCCAAATCAGATTGCGTCTGTCCTGAATGAGCTTCTCGTTACGTATAAGCACCTGAAGAAATCGTGGGGCTCAAAGGAGGCCAAAGCAAAACTTTCCTTTCTTGAACAGCAATTGCCCGTTGTCAAGTCCGAGTTGGAGAGCGCGGAGTCGGAGTTGGCGAAACTCAGGAAGGAACATGGTTCCGTCAATATGGAGGCTGAGGCGGCAGCATTGGTGCAGCAAGCCGCGGGTTATCGTGAGAAGCTCGATGAATTGCGGGAGAAGAGAATCGCATTACGTTCCCGTTTTAAACAAGGACACCCGAGGGTCAAGGCGCTTGACAGGCAGATGAGCGCCATCACGGCAGCGATGCAGAGTCTTGAGCAAAAGATAAAGGCGTTGCCGGACATTGAACAGGAGATGTTGAGCCTGGAAAGGAAGGTGAAAATCAACACGAAGTTGTATGTTTCCTTGCTGGATGAGGAGCAAAAGCTGAAGCTGGTGGAAGAAAGTTCTATCGGCAGCGTGAAGATCATCGATCGAGCTATCGTCCCGGAAAAACCCGTTTCTCCCAAGGCCTCGGTGCTATTGCCTTTGTCTCTTCTGGTTGGAATGTCGTTGTACACCGTCATGCTTTTCACTCGAAGGGCCTTTCGGTCCGTTGTCGAGGATTCAGATTCCGTGGAGAGCGAATTCGGGATCCCAGTGTATGCCGATGTCCCCTATAGCGAGCATCAGCAAAAAATACAGCAGGAACAGAAGAGTCTGGTTGGGAACAACAGGCATCTCGGTGTTCTTGCGCTTGCACACCCCGATGATATGACAGTGGAGAGCCTGCGGGGTTTAAGGACCATACTGGGGCAGGTGGTGGCAGGAGCGAACAATAATGTCATTATGATTTGTGGGCCGCGACCCCAGATGGGAAAGTCATTCATCAGTGTGAATCTCGCTACTTTGCTTGCCGCGGCGGACAATAACGTGCTGCTGGTAGATGGCGATTTGCGCAGGGGGAAACTTCATCGCTTGTTGGATGCGCGTGAACGCCCCGGGCTGACGGAATTGGCCATGGGGATTGCAAGGCTTGAGAGGGTCGTGACACCCACCGAGATCAAGGGATTGTCTCTGCTGCCAAAAGGGAAAACCGTTACCTATTCGGCAGATGTGTTGTTGTCCCAACGGCTGGACGATGCGTTGAACCGGCTGAGCATGAAATACGATTATGTCATTCTCGATGCTCCACCGATTATCGACGTGGCGGACGCGGCGATTCTGGGTCGGCTCGCCGGTACCAGCATCATGGTGATGAAAGCCGGTATGGTCTCGATGGAAGAGATGCGGCACAGCATAAAAAAACTTGAATTGTCGGGGGTGGAGGTGAACGGATGCCTTATCAATGCCATCGATCCGAGAAAATACACCTACTACGGATATGCAAGCGCATCAGCATATTGATGTCGGGTAAGGGACAAAAAGGGTTTGCGGCGGTGATCTTCATACATCCGCCGAAACGATATTCGTGACCGTCTGGGGCCGAGGGCGCCATTGGGCACCATCAATTGGGAAGAGGAAATCAAGTTAATGAAGTCATTGGTCAGAAAAAAAGTCCTCGTAACGGGAGGGGCCGGTTTTCTAGGTTCACATTTGTGCGAGCGACTGCTCGCACAGAATTGCGAAGTTCTGTGTCTGGATAACTTCTTTACCGGCTCCAAGGCGAATATCAAGGCGCTCCTGAATGACCCGTTTTTCGATTTGATCCGGCATGATGTAACCTTTCCCCTCTATGTCGAGGTGGATGAAATCTATAATCTGGCGTGCCCTGCGTCTCCCGTACACTATCAGTTCGATCCGGTTCAAACCACAAAGACGAGTGTGCATGGGGCGATCAATATGCTTGGTCTCGCCAAAAGGGTGAGGGCAAAGATCTTTCAGGCGTCGACGAGTGAAGTCTATGGGGATCCCGAGGTTCACCCGCAGAAAGAGGACTATTGGGGGCATGTGAATCCGATTGGCAGGCGCTCCTGTTACGACGAAGGTAAGCGCTGCGCGGAAACCTTGTTTTTCGATTACCACACGCAACATAAGCTGCGAATCAAGGTGGGACGGCTTTTCAACACATATGGTCCCCGCATGCATCCGGACGATGGGCGGGTGGTGTCTAACTTTGTATTGCAAGCGTTGAAGGGCGAGCCGATCACGCTCTATGGCGATGGCAGTCAGACGCGCTCGTTTTGCTACGTGGACGACCTCATCGATCTCATGGTCCGGGTGATGGATACGGAGGATTCGTTTACCGGGCCTATCAATATGGGCAATCCTGCGGAAATGACGATCAAGGAGCTGGCGGAGACCATCCTGGATATCACAGGTTCAAAGTCGGCGCTGAAATACAAACCCTTGCCATCGGATGATCCCAGGCAGAGGCAACCGGACATCACGTTGGCGAAGGAGACGACAGGCTGGGAACCGCGTACAAGTCTGCGGGAAGGATTGGAAAAAACGATTTCCTACTTCGATGAGTTGTTAAAACAGGCATAATCAGGCGTGATGAGTATGTCAGATACCATAAAAGACAAATTCATCGTTTTTGGTGCCCCGGAAATTCTGGAGGATGAGGTTCAGGAAGTCACTGACAGTATGCGGAGCGGGTGGTTGGGCACCGGCCCAAAGGTTGCCCGATTTGAAGAGGCGTTCTCGAAGTACAAGGGATATACCAAGGGGCAGGCCGCTGCTGTCAACTCGTGTACGGCGGCGTTGCAACTGAGCCTGATTGCCGCAGGAATTGGTCCAGGGGATGAAGTGATCACTACATCTTTGACGTTTTGCGCAACGGTGAATGCCATCATCCACGCCGGTGCGACCCCCGTTATCGTGGATGTCGATCCAGGCAGTATGAACATTGATGTTGAGCGGGTAAAGGAGGCGATTACCGACAATACCCGGGCGATCCTTCCCGTTCATTTTGCCGGCAGGGCGTGTGATATGAATGGTTTGCTCGAACTGGTGAATGCATATGGGCTGACACTGATCGAGGACTGCGCCCATGCGATAGAAACCGAGTACAAAGGGAAAAAAGCAGGGACGCTTGGCGATTTCGGCTGCTTCAGCTTCTATGTTACCAAGAACGTTGTCACCGGTGAAGGCGGCATGGTGCTGGCCCGGTCGAAAGAGGATATCGACAGGGTCAAGGTGCTTTCATTACACGGTATGAGCAAGGATGCTTGGAACCGGTTTGGCGATAGCGGATACAAGCACTACCTGGTGCACGAAGCCGGCTACAAATTCAATATGATGGATATACAAGCATCCATCGGCATTCATCAACTGAAACGGGTGGATCGTTCATGGCGTAGACGGCAGGAGATATGGAACCGTTATCAACAAGCATTCAAGGATCTTGACATTACGTGTCCCATGGATGTGGGGCCCGATGAGAGGCATGGATATCACCTTTACACTGTTTTGATTGATGAGGAAAAGGCGGGTATCCAGCGGGATGAGTTTCTGGATCGAATGACGGATAAAGGCATCGGTGTTGGCGTTCACTATCTCAGTATTGCGGAACATCCGTACTATCAGAAAACCTTTGGCTGGCGGCCCGAGGACTTTCCGAATGCTCAAAGGATCGGGAGGCAAACGGTGAGCTTACCGCTATCACCAAAGTTGTCGGATGAGGATGTTGAGCGGGTGATCTCGTCTGTCATCGAAATACTGAAAGGATAAGGAGGTCGCGGCGGCGGGTTCAGGAGCAGGGTTCACGTCTTCGGTACATGTTGAGGAAGTACGGCACGGCCGAAATCAGCCAAGGTTGGGTATCGGATGTGAGGGTGATTGCTCAGAAATGGGGTGTATTGCTGGGGGCATAAATGAAGATGCAGTATTCCGCAGATCTTGTGGATATAAGGAGAGGGGCTTCCAAGCAGCGGCTGTGGTTATCCCTCGATGTGATCAGAGGTGTGGTCTTTATAATCGACCTGATCTGTATATTGGTCGGCGTTATGTGTGCATACCAATATATGGGCTATCCGGAAAATCACGTTGTTCTCGCCGACTTTGGGATATGGATATTACTTAATATAGGGGTGATTGCCGTGTTCCGGCGTTTTCACCTTTATGACTTTCAGTCTCTGGTGTCCTGGCCTACCAAGTCAGGGGCGATATTTCTTGCCTTTGCGGGTTCGGTATTGTTCATTCTCGGATTGATGTTTCTTCTTGAGGCCCCGCAGGGGAGCAGTTACTACAAGGACTGGCTGCTGATCGTGGCCAGCGTGGGGGCTGTGGGTATCTGGTTGGTTCGTGGTGGCGTTACGTGGCTGATTGGCAGGATGATCGATGCCCGCATGATCGGATGGAAAGTTGCGCTGGTGGGGTATGGGCCACAGGCCGAGCGGTTTCTTTCCCACGTCAACGATGGGGGGCGTTCCTGGTGGCAGTTTATCGGGATTTTCGATGAACGCAAGAGCCGGGTTGAGAAGAATCTGGGCGGTTATCCGTTGCTGGGGGATACCGAAGATTTGATCGACTATGTGCGAAGAGGGCAGATCCAACAGGTCGTGATTACACTTCCATGGAACGCGGAAGACCGCTTGGTAACCCTGGTCGACAGGCTCCAGGAACTTCCTGTGACGATTTCGATAGGGAGCGATCTGATCGGATGTCGCTTTGCTGACAAGGTACACAATATTGTCGGTGGCTTAAGGGTACTGGAGGTTGAACGCGCGCCGTTACTGGGATGGTCCGGTATATTGAAACGGATCGAAGATGTCGTATTGTCCGGATTGCTAATCATCCTTTTTTCTCCTGTGCTTGCGGCAATCGCGATTGCTATCAAGCTGGACAGTCCGGGGCCAGTGATCTTCAGGCAGAAACGGTATGGCTTCAACAATGAGTTGATCACGGTCTACAAGTTC
>JALSTP010000025.1 GCA_026983675.1 Sedimenticola sp. | reverse complement strand
CTTTGGCCGCGGCTTGCCGCGGCAACCGCCCGATGAACTGGCCCGGCTCCTCGACGAGATCCTGGAAAGTGCCCGGCGCGCGGGCCTACTCTATTGATCCGCGGCATCTATTAACCCGGGGCATCGCCCCATGCCTTGCGTATTGCCTCCCGGTGCATTGCCAGCCATTGAAGGGCAACGATGATGCTGGTGGAGTTGGCGCGGCCATTGCACAGTTCGGCGATGGCGGCGTCGCTCGACATCACCTCGACACGGATGTCCTCGCCCTCTTCTTCCAGGCCATGAACACCCCCGGCGCGGCTGGCGTCTACACGGCCGCAGTAGAGATGAAGATATTCCGTAGCAGTGCCGGGACTGACATAGAACTCACAGATCGGCAGTAGCGCCATCACCTCGCACCCCGCCTCTTCCATTGCCTCGCGATGCGCCACCTCTTCGGGCGCCTCACCGGTCTCGATCAGACCGCCAACGATTTCGAGCATCCAGGCGCCCTGCCCCGCCTCCAGGGCGCCGATGCGAAACTGCTCGATCAGGACGACCTGGTCAGAGACGGGATCGTACAACAATACCGCCACGGCGCGCTTGCGCTCCACTCGCTCGCGCATCAGCACCCGACTCCAGCCACCCGAATAGAGGGAATGGCGCAGGCGGAAACGCTTCAGCTCGAAGAAACCGTCGTACGCTGTCTCTTCGTCAAGGATCTCGACATCGCGCCTCACGGTGTCGCGCTTGCCGCTGGGGGCTTGTCGCAGGGACGGAAAAATTTCTCGTTACCCAGGGCCTCGCGGCACTGGGCTCCGGTCTCTGTCTCTTCATCGGTTCCGGAAGCAGCCAGCTCCTGGGTCTCCATATCGAACAATTGCCTCGCTGGATCACAAGCGGGACTGTCGGAACACTGGTCGGCCTTTCCGCAGACCTTGTTCGTCAACTCTTGACACGGCGTGGGCTTGGACACCCGGGCATTTGCAGCGCAAGGGGTGAAGAACGATTCATTCTGAAGGGCCTCGCGGCACTGACGCGCTGTCTCCAGCAAACCGGGTTCGCCTGGCTGTATACCGAGCTGGCGTACCTCGTCGTTCTCCAGGCTCAAAAGCTGCCGCGCCGGGGAACACGCAGGGCTGTCGGAACACTCGTTGTTGCTGCCACACACCTTTTTGACCAACTTCAGGCACATGGGTCTCCCCGGCGCGACGGGGGACGTGCCGGGTACTTGCGCCATGGAGTCCATCACCGTCTGATCGGGTACCACCACGCCGTCCTTGACGATGATCACTGAGCCATTGCTCAGCCGATGGGTACCATCCCAGAGCGGGCTGGCTCCATTCTGTGTGTAACGCAGCGCACGATGGGTTGCGGGATCGATGCGCACCATGCTGCCGTCACGCAGCGTGCCGACCCAAGGTCCCCCTTGGGAGACAGCGGCGCTCGACAACAGCATACCGAAAATGAAAATGAGGCCGTAGCGCATTGGTAATATCCTTCGACCAACGGGGTTTTCTATGGAATGCTCTTTGCGCCGGGATCGAGCGTTTGACGCGGAATGGGGACGAATCAAGTGAGCTCGCCGTCATCCCGTTTCTTGAAACCAAACAGCGCCAAATCCGGCAGATTTCCGGCTGAGGAATACGCCCTCTCCAAGGCTTAGTCTATCAAAATTATCCACGCCCCTCAGCCCTTGACGCAAATCAGGGGTTCCAGCCGCGCCACCTTGCGCGCCAGCCCCGCGCGGTCGGCGGATTCCACCACCGCGCTAACGTCCTTGTAGGCCCCCGGTGCCTCTTCGGCCACGCCGCGCGGCGAGGGGCTGCGGATCAGGATGCCACGCATGGCCAGTTCGTTCTCCACCGACCGGCCCCGCCAGGTACGGGTGGCCTGGCGGCGGCTCATGCGCCGGCCCGCCCCATGGCAAGCGGAACTCCAGGCGCGGTTCTCGCTCTCACGGGTGCCGGCAAGGATATAGGAGGCGGTGCCCATGGTGCCGCCGATCAGCACCGGCTGCCCCGCCCCACGCAGCGCCTTCGGCAAGGCCGGATGGCCAGGACCGAAGGCGCGTGTCGCGCCTTTGCGGTGAATGTAGAGACAGCGCCGGTTGCCGGCCACTTCGTGCTCCTCCATCTTGCAGGTGTTGTGGGAGACGTCGTAGAGCAGATCCAGCCGGGCTCGGGGGAACATCTCGGCGAACACCTGGCGGGTGAGGTGGGTGATGATCTGGCGGTTGGCCAAGGCGCAATTGATACCGGCGCGCATGGCACCCAGATACGCCTTCCCCAGATCCGATTGCAGAGGCGCGCATGCCAGCTCGCGGTCGGGGAGGGTCAGCCCATATCGGGGCGCCTCCACCACCATGCGCTTGAGAAACTCGGTGCCAATCTGATGACCAAGCCCCCGTGAACCGCAATGGATGCTGATCTTGATGTCGTCCACGTGGATGCCGAAGTCCTCGGCGATGACCTTGTCATAGACCTCGGTGACGCGCTGCACCTCGAGGTAGTGGTTGCCGGAACCCAGGGTGCCCATTTCGTCGCGCTGACGGCGTTTGGCGTGGTCGGAGACCTCCTCGGGGAGGGCGCCGGCCATCTGGCCGCGCTCCTCGATGCGTTCGAGATCCTCCGGCAATCCGTACCCCTGCTCCGCTGCCCAGCGCGCCCCGCCGCGCAGCATGGCGTCCATTGCCCCGGCATCGAGGCGGATGCGCCCCGTACTGCCGACACCGGCCGGGATATGGTGAAACAGGGCGTTCGCCAGCGATTCCTTTTTCTTCTGGATCTCCGTCGGCGTCAACCCGGTATGCAAGGTCCTCACACCGCAGGAGATGTCGAAACCGACCCCGCCCGCTGAAACCACCCCGCCCTGCTTGGGATCGAAGGCCGCCACCCCGCCGATGGGAAAACCATAGCCCCAGTGGGCATCGGGCATGGCGTAGGAGGCCTCGACGATGCCGGGCAGGGTGGCCACGTTGCACACCTGTTCGTAGACCTTGTCATCCATGCCGCGAATGAGGTCCTCGCTGGCGTAAATCACGCCGGGTACGCGCATGCCGGCGTGTGGGTCGATACGCCATTCGTAATCAGAGATGCGGACGAGCCTGCTTGTATCCATAATCTTTCACACATCCACCACACACTGGACCCGCCAGCCGCCCTCCGGCAACTCGGTCACCTCCAGACCTGTATAGGTCGCGCCCTTCACCTCGACGGCGGGTTGATGCCGCTTGACATCCACGGGTTCGCCCCAGGCGGTGGCCCGCAAGCGCGGGCCCCGGATCGCCACTTCGAAGCGGCCGAACACCATGGTGCGGGTCGCCATTTCATAGATGAGGGCGTTCAGCCAGTCGACAAGGAGCAGCTCCCGATCGGGCGCTTCACATTGAATTGCCACAGGCTGTGTCGCCTTCACCCGGGCGGGGTCGGTGATCACTGCCACCATCGCGAGCGCCGCCTGTTCGAAGGCCTCCTCCAGAGTGCGTCCGAAACCCCGCACACCGATATCGGCCATATGCTCGAAATGCTCCCAATGGGGTGTCACGCGGTCTTCTTGTCCGCAGTCAGGTAAAGCCAGACAAAACCCGAAATTCCGGCCACCAGGGAGGCGAGCAAAACGCCGGTCTTGGCCATCAACAGGTCCTCCGGCAGATGGGCAAAGCCCAGTTCGGCGATGAAGATGGACATGGTGAAGCCGATGCCGCCCATCAGCCCCACCCCGATCAGATGCTTGAAGTCGATATCATGAGGCAGGCGGGTCACACCCAATTTGACGGCCAGCCAGGAAAACCCGGAGATCCCCACCAATTTGCCCACCACCAGGCCCAGTGTAATGCCCATCGACACGGGATGGGTCACGATGCTGCCGAGTGAGGCGAAATCGATGGGGATACCGGCATTTGCCAGCGCGAAGATGGGAATTACCAAATACGCCGTGGGCAGGTGCAACTTGCGCTCGAGAATCTGGGCCGGGGCCTGAACCAGCAAGGCCCCCTCCTCCAACGCATGCACCCGGGACCGCAGCCGGTCGTTCCTGACGATGTTTTCTTCGTTACGATACGCCGCCTTGATTTCATCGACCAACCGGCTGACATGCTCGACAAACCGCACCGGGTCGTATTTGGGCCGCATGGGGATGGTAAACGCCAGAAAGACGCCGGCCAGGGTGGCATGCACTCCGCTCTTCAACATGGCGATCCAGAGCACGACCCCCAGAAGAAGATAAGGCAACGGCCAGCGTATGCCGCCGAGGTTCAGGCTTATGAGAAGCAGCAGCATGGCGCCGGCCAGGGTCAACGCGGCCACGTTGATACTTTCTGTATAGAACAGGGCGATCACCACCACAGCCCCAAGGTCGTCCACGATCGCCAGGGCCACCAGAAAGGTCAGCAGGCTCTTCGGCACCCGGTTCCCCAACAGGGCAAGCGCTCCGAGCGCAAAGGCGATATCCGTGGCCATGGGCACGCCCCAACCATCGAAGGTATGCCCTTCCGGGTTGATGGCCATATAGATCAGCACCGGCATCACCATACCGCCCACCGCGGCAATGATGGGCAGCATCGCCTGCCTCACATTGGCCAACTCGCCCACCAGGATCTCGCGTTTCAACTCCAGTCCAACGACAAAGAAGAACATTGCCATCAGGCCGTCATTGATCCAGTGGTGCAATGATTTGGAGAGCTGGAAACCGGGCACGCCCACCGTCAGCGGTAATTCAAGCAAGTGCAGGTAACGCTCATACCAGGGACCGTTGGCGATAATGAGCGCCACCACCGCGCACAGCATCAGGAGGACGCCGCTGGTGGTCTGACGATGAATAAACTCCTCGAGGGGCGTCAACACGCGGTCGAAGGCCCTTTCCCACGGGGCGACATACTCTCTTTCAGGCATTGCTGTTTTCTCCGCTGGACCCATTCGCCCGACATTCCGAAGGGTTCGTGCCTTTTATCAGAAACGCGATTGCGCCTCGTTCATGGCCGGGAATACTCGCCGTGATCCCCGGCTCGTCTTTCAGTGCCGCAGATCGACTGATTCGAATGACCACGGCGCCGATGTCGATATCATAGCGATTTCCACGCAACTCTGCCTTCATTGCGACCCGAGGTTCGGGCACGGGAACCCGCGCCCCCTCCATTGCTGGAACTCCCCCGCATTTCGAAGGGGAAAGTTGGTGTCGGAATAGAGGAATATATTAATCTGGCAACAATATATATTGTATTCAGGGCTTCAGGCAGGCGCCGGAACAAGGCGCAGTGCGCAGGCAAGGGGCATTCCCTTGCCAAGGTCGTTCCAGTGCATCCATGCACTCGTGACACTTGGA
>JALSTP010000024.1 GCA_026983675.1 Sedimenticola sp. | reverse complement strand
AATATATCGCATTCAGGGCTTCAGGCAGGCGCCGGAACAAGGCGCAGTGCGCAGGCAAGGGGCATTCCCTTGACAAGGTCGCTCCAGCGCATCCATGCACTCGCGACACTTGGACATCCTGTCCAGCGCGCTGGAACGCAGGTCCGGCGCCTGCCTGAAGCCCCTAACCCTTTGATATTCAAAGACAGGCCGCGGCTGAATACGATATATAGTGTTGCCGGGTTAATATTTGATGCAACAGATCACCTCGGCATAACGCGCAATCGTAGCCCACAGTATAGCGAGCGCTCCGACCGTGCCATTGCCACCGCCGTAACAGGTGGGCGAGAAATAGGGATTGGCATGCTGGCTTATTCATCTCCAAATAAAAACCGGGGCTGAAAACAGCCCCGGTTTATCACGGACCCTCCGCCATCAGGCGGAATGGGATCTATGTATTACATGGTCTTGATTTCAACCCGGCGGTTCTTGGAGCGACCCGCTTCGGTCTTGTTGTCTGCCACAGGCTCGCTCTCGCCCATACCCTTGACGGTCATGCGGCTGCGGTCCAGACCCTTGCTTGCCAGATAGTCGGCAACCGCGCGTGCGCGACGCAGGGAAAGCTTTTTGTTATAGGCCTCTGGACCGATGCTGTCGGTGTGGCCCGTGATCAACAGCCTTTCGTTGCCACGGCTGGCTTTGACCTTTGCCGCAACGGTGTCCAGCGCCTTCATCATCGGTGGCGTCAGCTTGGCGCTATCGAAGGCAAAGTCCGCCTGAACGGAATCGATCACCACATTGCCGATTATCTCACAGCCGCTGTCATCCACCTTCGCACCCGGCTTGGTGCCCGGGCACTTGTCCATATAATCCGGAACGCCGTCGCCATCCGAGTCCGCAGGACAGCCTTCTGCATTTACCGTCGCACCTGCCGGTGTATCGGGGCACTTGTCCATATAGTCGGCGACTCCATCGCCATCCGAATCCAACGCACAGCCGTTCTCATCGACAGGCGCGCCCTTCGGTGTATCGGGGCACTTGTCCTTGTCATCGGGGACGCCGTCGCCATCGGCGTCCAGCGGTGCGTCACCACACTCAGGCAATTGGGACTTGGTGCCATCCGCCCCGCGCCAGCATTCACCATAGGGGTTTTTCACGACTTCCCCGGCAGGGTTCATGACATACCCCATATCGCCAGCCATCGCACCCGAGGCAACCCCCAGGCCCGCCGCCAACGCAATTGAAGATGTGACTGTCGCCAGGCGTGTACGAAAATGTTTGCTTTTTTGCATAGCCAGATTTCCTTTGTTTCTATAATTTGTAAAACACCGAGCCGGAAACTGAAATTCGCCCTACGCGCCTGATATATGGCCACCACATCAACACGCAGACACGCCTTCGGTTAACCTCTCGGCTCCCGCTCAACGCGCTTTATACCAGTGTTGGGGCTTTAATTCCATAGCAACCCCGGTCTTTATTGGAAATATGACACATCTTATAAACCCGGCAACAATATATATTGCATTCAGGGCTTCAGGCAGGCGCCGGATCTGGGTTACAGCGCGCTGGACAGGATGTCCAAGTGTCGCGAGTGCATGGATGCACTGGAGCGACCTTGGCAAGGGAATGCCCCTTGCCTGCGCACTGCGCCTTGTTCTGGCGCCTGCCTGAAGTCCTGAATACGATATATAGTGTTGCCGGGTTAATAATATCGTCGTCTCACAAGCGCTTGCGCCAAAATGTGAACCGGCTCACAGTCAACGTCCACGCAGTGTGCCATCCTTTGTCGCAACAGGTTGATGCCGGCGACGCACCTCCCGCTACTTCCCGCCTCAATTGTCGTCCGTCTCAACCCGTTACGCCCGGTTCGCGGCCTCCCCCGCCAACCGGGTTTTTTATTCCCGCATCCGGTTTCCGGTAGAATCACCCATGGATCACAGGATCAGGACATTCCATGATCGAATTGCAATTTCCCGAGGGTGTCGATGCCTCGTCCTTCCTCTCCCGCTACTGGGAACGGAAACCGCTGCTGATGCGCGGGGCGCTCGCGGATTTCGATTGTGAATTGACCCCGGATGAACTGGCGGGTCTGGCATGCGAAACCGATGTCGAGGCGCGCATCGTATTGGAAAAGGGCGGCACACATCCCTGGGAAGTGCGCTACGGGCCTTTCGATGAGGCAACGTTCACCGCTCTCCCAGAGCGGCAGTGGACGCTGCTGGTGCAGGATGTGGACAAGCACCTGGCCCCGGTGGCCAGGTTGCTGGATCCCTTCGTCTTCATGCCCCAGTGGCGGGTGGACGATGTCATGGTGAGTTATGCCGCCGATCAGGGTTCAGTGGGTCCTCATTTCGACGAATACAATGTATTTCTTTTCCAGGCCCAGGGGCGCCGCCGCTGGCGTATCCATACCCAACCGGTATCGGAGACCGAGTTCATTCCCGACCTCGATCTCCGCCTGTTGCCCGCGTTCGAGGCAGAACAGGAGTGGGTGCTGGAGCCCGGTGATGTCCTCTATCTGCCGCCCCGCGTGGCCCATTGGGGTATTGCCGAGGGCGAATGTATGACCTGTTCCATCGGTTTTCGCGCGGCGGCCTTGCGGGAACTGGGCGCATCCTGGTGTCACCATGTCCTGGAGACCGCCGTCCCCAAAGCGACCTACCGCGATCCGCCCATGCGCACTCCCCAGAAGTGTGCGGCCGAAATCCGGCCGGAGGCGGTGGAACAGATCCGGGAAGCCTTTTCAAAGGCATTCCAGCCGGACGGCCCCGATTTGCGGCGCTGGTTCGGCTGCTTCTCCACCGAACCGAAGCCGCACCTCATGGTCTATCCGGCGGAGCCTCCACTCACACCGGATACGCTGCTCGAGTCGTGGCACGAACGCGCCACCCTTTACCGCCACCCTTTCAGCCGTCTTGCCTTCACCCTCGACGTAGAGGGCCGCGATTATCTCTTTGCCAACGGTGCCGAATATCCACTGCGAACGGGCTCAAGCGCCCTTCTACGCGCCCTCACCCAAAGCCGCACGTTACACTTCGGTTACCTGAGCGAATGGCTCGATGACGCCGAGACCGTCAATCTGATCTGCCAACTCTATAACGATGGCCACTTCCGCTTTGACAACGACTAAACCGCTGCTTCCTCGCGGGCCAGCATGGGCGGCTCACACATGCGAAGAACGCGCGCATCAGCCGCGACGATATCGGGCATGCCGAGCCAACGGAGACCAGCCAGGTCGTACCATTCGGCCGTCGCGACAGCCGGGAGGTGGAAAATGACCGCGGACCAGCAAGGGGACTGGCGTGCTGCTCGAGATGTCCCCGAACGTGCATTCTCCATCCAGCGGGTTTCCTGGCGGGAGGGGGAACATGCGCTGCGCACGGTGCGCGAACAGGTTTTTGTGCGGGAACAGGGCGTGCCGGTGGCCCTGGAGTGGGACGGCAGGGATCCCGATGCTCTGCACCTCCTGGCCCAGGACGCCGAAGGCGCGCCCATCGGCACTGCCCGCATGTTGGCCGATGGACAGATAGGCCGCATGGCGGTTCTCCCGCCTTGGCGCGGAAAGGGGGTAGGCAGCGCGCTGCTGGCCGAATTGCTGGCCATTGCCGCCCGACAACACTACCCGCCCTTGTTCCTCAACGCCCAGATCCAGGTCGTCAACTTCTACCGGCGCGCCGGTTTCGAACCGGAAGGCGAGGTCTTCATGGACGCCGGGATTCCCCACCGCCGCATGCGGCGAACCATCGACAGAGCTCCCGCACCATGACCTTGCCCCCCGACCTCGAAGTACGCCAACTCGGCAGATCCAGCGGCGCCTTCATACTCGAAACGCCTGAAGACCTGCGCCGGACAGCCCTGCACATGGTCTCGCAGGCACAACGTCGCCTCGACATCTTCAGCCACGATTTGAATGAGGCCGTCTACGGCCCGTCACCCTTTCCCGAAGAGGTGCAGCGACTCGCCCTCCGCAGCCGTTATTCACGTATCCGTATACTGCTGCAGGACAACAACCAGGCGGTCAAACGGGGCCATCGGCTGGTGGAGTTGGCCCGGCACCTGAGTTCCGCCATGGAGATCCGCCGACCCACGGGGGACCATCTGCTGCATCCCGAAGACTTCCTCCTGGTGGATGAGGGCGGTTACCTGCGCCAGAAACAAGGGGGACGTCACCCTGCACGCGCCGATTTCAACGCCCCCGGCGATGTCCGCCGCCTGCGCGCCTTCTTCGACGAGGCGTGGGAGATGGGGACCGTAGACCAGGAATTGAGACGCCTCCACCTATGAATCGACGCTACACCGTTTGTCCACAGGCGCCGATAAGGACATTGAGATGAAGATGATCATGTTATTATTAACCCGGCAACAATATATATCGCATTCAGGGCTTCAGGCAGGCGCCGGAACAAGGCGCAGTGTGCAAGCAAGGGGCGTTCCCTTGCCAAGGTCGCTCCAGTGCATCCATGCACTTGCGACACCTGGACATCCTGTCCAGCGCGCTGGAACGCAGGTCCGGCGCCTGCCTGAAGCCCCTAACCCTTTGATATTAAAAGACAGGCTACGGCTGAATACGATATATAGTGTTGCCGGGTTAATATCAATAAAACAGCCGGCTGGCCGCCTGCGTGCGGTGATATCGCTTTTGGCGCTCATGGTGTTCGGAACGGCATGGGGCGCTCCCCGCTATCCGGTGGAGATCATTCACCTGCACGCCCGTACCGCCGCGGAGATCATCCCACTGATCCGGCCCTTCATCGGCCGGGACGGCGGCATTTCCGGCATGCGCGACCAACTCATCATCCGCACCTCGCCGGGGAACATGGCAGAGATCCGCCGCATCCTGAAAGGGATCGACCGTCCGCCACGCCGGTTGATGATCTATGTCCGCTACGGGCAGCAACGTACGGCCCACCGACAGGAGATTCGCGGCGGCATCGATGTGGCGACGCATGATGGTCATGTCCGGATCGGCGATGATCCCAATGGCGTGCGGGGCATCTCCGGCCACAGCCGCCGTAATGTCGACGCCCAACAACGCATCCAGGCGCTGGAAGGACGGTCGGCCTTCATTGCCGCCGGCGCCGCCTATCCCATCCTCCGGTCCACGGTAGTCGTGCGCAATGGCATCGTCTACGAAACCCCCGGCATCGGCTACCGGACCACTGCAACCGGTTTCTACGTGCGCCCGCAGCTCAACGGCGACCGGGTTACCTTGTTCATCCGCCCGCGCATGGAACGCCCTGGCCATCAGGGCGGCAGTTTCGACTACCAAACCGCCGCCACCACCGTGAGCGGCCGTCTGGGCGAGTGGATCACCCTCGGTGGCATCGGCGAGGATCGATCACAGGAACAGCGCGGCCTCCTGCTCCGCAAGAGCACCCGCAAGCAAGCCAA
>JALSTP010000023.1 GCA_026983675.1 Sedimenticola sp. | reverse complement strand
TGGCGTGCCGGCCCGCAGACTGCGTTGCCCCATCTTGCTGTAGGGTGGCTACAGCGGCGATGGGGCGCCTTGCTGCGAACCGGCACGCCACGGCTGAATGCGATATATATTGTTGCCGGGTTAATAACCCGGCAACCATACATCGTCGCCGGGTTGATAATGATATGACATGCCCCACGGGATGAATCACAAAAGGACCGAGGCAATGAAAGGAACGAAACGAATCTGTCTGCTTTTGTTGGCCACCAGCATGATGTCTTCCGCCGTGCAGTCGGCTGATTACCGTACCGAGATGCGCAATTTCGTACGGGCCATCAGCCGGGATGCACGTGCGCAGCACCCCGGTTTTATCGTCATGCCCCAGAATGGCGCCCAGCTTGCAACCGTCAACGGTTCGGCATCGGGTGAGCCGGTGAACTCCTATCTCGATGCGATCGACGGGATTGGCCAGGAAGATCTCTTCTACGGCTATGAGGGTGACGACAAGGCGACGCCCGGTTCGGTCCGCCGCTTGAATATCGGCTTGCTCGATGTGTTCAAAAAGGCGGGACGCAGTGTTTGGGTGATCGACTATTGTCATACGAAGCGCAAAGTAGACACCTCTATCCGAGAAAACACACTACGTGGATACATTCCGTTTCCGGCGCCGGAACGTGAGTTGAATACGATCCCGAAGTATCCGCCGGGACCGGTTCATGCAAACCGGCGTGATGTGGTCGGGCTCGCGGACGCAAGCAACTTCCTGTATCTCATCAACCCCGATCGCTACAAGACGAAAAAGGCGTTCATCGAGGCCATCGCCCGGACCGACTATGATGCGGTCATCATCGACGCCTTTTTTGATGACGACTTGCTGGCGAACGACGATATCGCGCGGCTCCGCCACAAACAGAATGGTGGCCGTCGCCTGGTGATTGCCTACATGAGTATCGGCGAGGCCGAGGACTATCGTTTCTATTGGCGCAAGGCGTGGAAGACAAAACGCCCCTCGTGGCTTGTCAAGGAGAATCCCCACTGGAAGGGCAACTACAAGGTGCGATACTGGGACAAGGCGTGGCAGTCGATTATCTATGGTGGCAAGGATTCCTACTTGCAGAAGATCATCGACGCCGGTTTCGATGGCGTCTACCTCGATATCATCGATGCATTCGAATATTTCGAAAAGGCCGAACCCGCGCCCTTCATGCCCACGCTCCTGCGTGTCGAGTAATGCGGTCCGGAGACCGGGTTAACAGTATATGCTGATTTTCTGGATAACAATTTCCTCTGTATAATCTCTCTCGCTCCAATCACTCAAGGCCAGCGGCGGATGCGTCAGCCAGCGCAAACGCCCGAGGGTTGGAGCGCCTGCCAACGATAACGGCATGCAAGGATGCGGCTGTTGGACCAAGCCACCCGTTTTGTCGAGACGGTCTGCGGGTCTGTTGCGTCCATCCAGTATGCCGCTGGGAGCCTGTTGGATTTGTAGCCAAACAGCGCCAAATCCGATGTGCGCCCTGGTAACGCCGGGAACCACGAAACTCGCGCCAGGGGAACTGTTCAATCGTCCCCAGGGGCGTGGGTGCGGAGTTCTCGAATCTGTATCTCAGCGTAAGAGGACACCACAAGAATGACCATATCCAGACGTGAGTTTGTCAAATTAATGGGCCTGGCAGGGGCCGCCGGCCTGTTGCCGGGTTCGGCATTCGCCGCAGCACGCAAGCCATCGGACCTGTATGAGATCCCGGCCTTTGGCAATGTTAGCATCATGCACATGACTGACTGCCATGCCCAGTTGAACCCCATCTATTTCCGGGAGCCGAATGTGAATATCGGGCTGGGATCGGCTCGGGGACGGCCGCCGCATGTGGTGGGCAAGGCATTTCTGAAACAGTTCGGGATCCGTCCCAACACCCCCGAAGCCCATGCATTTACCTATTTGAACTTCGAGCAGGCAGCGAAACAGTACGGCAAGGTGGGGGGCTTTGCCCATTTGCAGACCCTGGTCAAACGGCTGCGGGCCGAGCGGGGGGCGGGCAAGACCCTGTTGCTGGACGGAGGTGATACCTGGCAGGGGTCCGGCACCGCGGTATGGACCCGTGGCAAGGATATGGTGGGGGCCTGTAACCTTCTGGGTGTGGACGTGATGACCGGGCATTGGGAGTTCACTTATCGGGACGACGAGGTGATTGCCAACATCAAGGACTTCAAGGGCGCCTTTGTGGCCCAGAATGTCAATGTGAAGGAAGATGCGCTGTTCGACTATCGGTTTGCCGATTTTCCCGGCTTCGATGAGGACGAGGGGCTTGCATTCAAGCCGTATGTTGTCAAAGAGGTCAACGGGGCCCGGGTTGCCGTGATCGGTCAGGCCTTTCCCTACACCCCCATCGCCAATCCGCAGCGTTTCATCCCGGACTGGACCTTTGGCATCAATGACGAACATATGCAGGCGGTAGTCAACGCCGTGCGCGAAAACGAGAAACCCGATGTGGTGGTCGTCCTCTCGCATAACGGGATGGACGTTGATCTGAAGATGGCCTCCAGGGTCAGCGGCATCGATGTGATCTTTGGGGGGCATACCCATGACGGCATGCCTGCGCCGAGCGTGGTGAAGAACGCAGGGGGCAAGACCCTGGTCACGAATGCCGGTTCCAATGGCAAGTTCCTCGGCGTGATGGATCTCGACGTAAAGGGTGGCAAGGTGCGTGATTTTCGCTATCGACTGGTGCCCATCTTTTCGAATCTCCTGCCTGCGGACAAGGAGATGGCTGCGTATATCGAGAAGGTGCGCAAGCCTTACAAGGCGAGGCTGGAGCAGACGCTCGCAACGGCAGAAGAGACGCTCTACCGCCGTGGTAACTTCAATGGCACCTTCGATCAGGTAATCTGCGATGCGCTTCGCAAGGTAAACGACGCCCAGATATCACTGTCTCCCGGATTCCGATGGGGCACCACGGTATTGCCCGGTCAGGGGATCACCATGGACAATGTCATGGACCAGACCGCCATTACCTATCCCGAGACCTACCGCCGCGAGATGAAGGGCTCCGAGATAAAGGCGATCCTGGAAGACGTCTGTGACAATCTGTTCAATGCCGATCCCTATTTCCAGCAGGGAGGGGATATGGTGCGCGTGGGCGGTCTCGATTATGTCTGCGAGCCCGCCGCATCGATAGGCAAACGCATCACCGATATGCGCCTCGATGATGGCACGCCGGTGCAGGCGGACAAGAAATATACCGTAGCGGGTTGGGCGACCGTGGGTTCCAAGTCACCGGGCCGTCCCATCTGGGATGTGGTGGCGGAGTATCTGAAAGACCAGAAGACGGTGAAGATAAAGAAACTCAACACGCCGAAACTGGTGGGCGTAAAGGGTAATCCGGGAGTCGCGGATTACCCGGCGTTGGTGGACCGCTGATCGAGGCGGTTGTCGGGTGACAAGAGAGCGGGGCGTATCAGACGGCGTCGAAGGACGTTGTTTGCATGCGTCCCGCACGATCACGGGCAAACTGCCATGCCGTGCGGCCGCTGCGGTTGCCGCGCCGCAGGGCCCACTGTAGCGCCTCTTCGTCCGTCTCGGTGGAGGGCGTGACGTCCATCCGGGCAAGCCAGTGGCGAACGATCTCCAGATACTGTTTCTGATTGAAGGGGTGGAAGGAAAGCCACAGGCCAAAGCGGTCGGAGAGGGATATCTTTTCCTCCACGCTCTCCCCGTGGTGTATCTCACCATCGACGAGGCGGCTCTCCAGGTTTTCAGACTGGTATTCCGGCAACAGATGGCGGCGGTTGGAGGTGGCATAGATCAGCAGGTTGTCCGGGGTGGCCACGATGGAGCCGTCCAGGACCGCCTTGAGGGATTTGTATCCTGGATCGTCCGCCTCGAATGAAAGGTCGTCGCAATAGATGACGAAGCGCTCGGGGCGGCCGTAGATGCCGTCGATGATCTCGGGCATGTGGACGAGGTCGCTCTTTTCCACCTCGATAAGCCTCAGTCCGTTTTCCATGAAGGTATTGAATACGGCCTTGATCAAGGTCGATTTCCCGGTGCCTCGCGCGCCCCAGAGCAGTGCGTTGTTGGCCGGCTGGCCGGTGACAAACTGATGCGTGTTGCGTACCAGATCCCGTTTCTGCCGTTCCATGCAGAGAAGGTCGTTCAGTGGGACATGGTGGATGTGCCGGACCGGCTTCAGAACCCCTTGATGCCCTCGGGATTGCCAGCGGTAGGCGAGGGCGTCCCAGCTAGGTTCTGGCGTTGTTGCGGTCATCAACTGCTCGATTCGATCGAGCAGGGTATCGACACGGCGGAACAGTGTCTCCTTATCGTCCATCGCCCACATTCACCTCTTCTTCAAGCCTGCCCGGCAGGATGAACTGGTCCAGATCCTGTGGCGCGCCAACGCCATACCCTTGGGCGAAATCCACATTCAGGGCGCGCAGGAGGTTGAGGGTGGCCTTGTCCTCGGCCCATTCGGCGATCGTCTTCAGGCCCAGGATATGGGCGATTTGATTGATCGAATCGACCATGGCGTGATCGACGGGATCGTCGGTCATGTGACGGACAAAACTTCCATCGATCTTGAGGTAGTCCACTGGCAGTTCCTTCAGGTAGCCATAGGACGACAGTCCGGAGCCGAAATCGTCCAGCGCAAAGGAACATCCCAGCGTCTTCAGTTCCTCGATCAGTTGCCGGGCCTTCGACAGATTGGCGACGACGGCGGTCTCGGTAATCTCGAAACAGATCGATGAGTAGGGAATGTCCCAGTCGCGGAAATGGCGTTTGATGTAACTGAGAAAGCCTTCGTCCGTCAACGAGGTGCCGGAAAGATTGACTGCGAACAGGAAGGCGTGGCGCCCGCCATTGCGTTTTGCCCATGCCCGCAAGGTATCGCCCTGGGTGCTGAACAGGTGGTTGATGATCCAGCGGTCGATGGCGGGCATGAGGATATAACGTTCCGCTGCCGGGACGAAGGCGTCGGGGATCACCAGCTCGCCCGATTCGTCGATCATGCGCACCAAGACCTCGTAGTGGTAGCTGCTGTCATCGTCGATATTGCCGACTGGGGCAATTGGCTGGATGTAAAGGTGAAAGCGCTCATCGGAGAGGGCCTGTGTAATGCGTGGGACGAGTTGCATGTCGCCATGCTGGCGGACCGTCTCGATATCGGTGCTCTGATATACGTGGACCCGGTTGCGGCCCTGGACCTTGGCCAGGTGACAGGCGACATCTGCGGCACTCAATACGCTGGACGCGCTTTCGCTGCGGGGCGTGAATCCTGCGAGACCGATACTGATTGCAATCTCGAAAGATTGCTCCTTCCAGGAAAAGGGGAAATTACGCACCGTCTGCATTAGACCACCACAGATCTGTTCCGCGCGTTTGAGGGTGCAATTGGTGAAGAGCGCGCCGAACTCGTCTCCGCCAAGGCGGGCGATGACTTCTGTCTCACGAAGTTGCGACTTGAGCAGGACCGCCATCTGTTTGAGCAATTCGTCTCCCGCCGTGTGACTGCTGGTGTCGTTGATGACCTTGAACTGGTCGATATCGATATAGCAGAGAACATGCTGTTCGTCTGGCAGATCGGCTGAGGAGAGGACGATATCGAGCCGGCGCTCGAATTCACTGCGGTTGAGCAGGCCGGTCAAGACGTCATATTGGACCAGATAATTGAGCTGGTTCTCGTGTTCTTTCTGCTCGGAGAGGTCCTGGATAAGACTGACTACATGGCGTTTTCCGCCCAGGTCTACACTGCTGAGGGAGATGTGAATGGGAAACTGGCTTCCGTCGGTGCGCAGGCCGACGGTTTCTCTTGCGATACTGACGGGTAGCGATTCACTCGAGTCGAAATATCTCAGTAGACGATGTTCGTTTTCGTTGTCGAGATGATCGGGAAACAACTCACGGATGTCCTTTCCCAGGGTGTCCTCGGACAACCGTGTGAACATGATCTCTGCCGCCGGGTTGAAGAGTTTGATGCGCCGGTTTTCGTCGCTCAGGATGACGCCTTCCAGCGCCGAATCGAGGATGGCGCGCATCTTCTTCTCACTCTCCCGCAGCGCCCGCTCCGAGCGGTTGCGTTCGGTGACATCGGTAATGATGAGGTAGATGAGTCTCTTGTCTTTGTAGTGTACCGGTCCGGGACTGATTTCCACGTCTCTGACATCGCCGTCCGCGAGGCGGTGGCGCGTCTGGAATGAAAATACGTTGTCGTTCCGGGCCATACGAAGCTGCTCTTCCGTATATTCGGAGGGGAGGTCGCTGAGCTCCCCAAAGTTCATCGTTGTCAGTGTATCGAGGGGATAGTGATAGAAATGGGCCGCTGCGGTATTGGCTTCAAGGATCCCGCCACTCTCGGCGTCGATGATCAACTTGACCGCATGGTTCAATTCGAACATCTGGCGATAGCGTTGCTCCTTGTCCTGAAGAGCGCGCAGCGATTCGATTTGGGAGGTGACGTTCGACGCCGTTGCGGTGACGCCGATGATCTCACCGTTGCGATCCTTTACCGGCACGGCGTTGTAGTTGAGATAGACGTCCTGACCGTTTGCGGTTTTTTGCCGGGTGACATGGTGTCGAAGTGGCTGGCCGTCCAGGACTCGATGAAATGCTTCGAGATCCCTTTGGACCTCCTCTGCGCTGCTGAATTCGATGAACGGCCGCCCCACCATCCTGGATGGCGGAAAGCCCAGGATTTCTTCGGCCTTTTCGTTGATCCACGTGATGTATCCGTTACGGTCGACGGTCCAGATCAGATCCTCCGACGTTTCGAGCAATTCCTGATAACGCCGCTCCTTGAGCAGCAGTTTCTTTTCCTGTTGCCTGGACATGCCGTAGAGCACCAATGCAAAGGCGAGGAAGGCAATGGAACGCAGTCCGGTTGCCATTCCGATCTCACCCAGCTTCGTGCGCAGGACGTTGTTGTCCAGTTCGTCGAAGATGCGGAACCGGGTGCTGGCGACGTTGGCCTCGGCCATCACCGGCGTGATGGGCGGAAAGCGGACTCTGGTAGGCTGGATTCCGGGTTCCCCATCCAGCACGAGCGTGAGGCGGTGATCTTTGGGGGGACGGTTTTGCAGAATGGCGCAGAGTTCGCCGCATTCGAACCGGGCGAACAGGACGCCTTGTCGTTTCTGATCGTGGTACCAGGGGATGATGATGCGGTATTCAAGTGCCTCTTTCGTACGTTGGATGGTGAGAGGGTGGGGCATTGCACGGCGGGTATATTGGCGGACTTCATAGAGTGCATTGGCATTGAGGGCGCCGCCGAGTGCAAGTTGAAGCTGCCCGTGATCGTTGGCGAATGCCAGGGATCGAATATTGGGGAATCGGCGTTTGAACAGGCGCCAGATCTGCTTTTGCTGTTCCTTGTCGTCGGCGTGATCGATCAGGGTGGCGAATCGACCGGCTTCTTGTAGGGCGAACAGATAGAGGGCAGTCGTCTCTGCGGTGGCGAAGTGTTCCACGTCATTGGCCGCAGCATGGGCCGTCTGACGTGCGAGTTGTTGTTGCAGCGCGTGGAAATCCTGATATTGAGACCATCCGCTCCAGCCGAGGAGCCCCAATACGATAAGCGTCGTGACCGACCAGAAACGCAGGGACTGGCTGAGACGAAGATGGTCGAACAACACAAACATGGATTCAGGCCATATCCTTCCGTAAAGGGCGATTCAGACAATACATTCCTTATTAACCCGGCAACAATATATATCGCATTCAGGGCTTCAGGCAGGCGCTGTAACGCAGGTCCGGTGCCTGCCTGAAGCCCCTATCCCTATGATATTCAAAGACAGGCTACGGCTGAATACGATATATATTGTTGCCGGGTTAATAGCAAGACACGTTAGCCGCGCGCGCGACTTCAACTGTGTTCTGAAGTGTAGCCGTTTTCAGTCTTGTTTGTAATGACATAATCCCCGAATGTGTTAGCCGGAAAGGCGTTTATATCGTATCCGGTGCGGCTGGGTGGCATCGGCGCCAAGGCGTTTTTTACGGTCTGCCTCGTAGTCGGCGTAGTTACCCTCGAACCAGGTCACGCTGCCATCGTCCCCAAAGGCGAGGATATGGGTCGCCACCCGGTCGAGGAACCAGCGATCGTGCGAAATCACCACGGCGCAACCGGGAAATGTGAGCAACGCCTCTTCGAGCGCCCGCAGGGTTTCCACGTCCAGGTCATTGGTCGGTTCGTCGAGCAACAGGAGGTTGGCGCCCTGCTGCAGAAGTTTGGCGAGGTGGACGCGGTTGCGTTCCCCCCCCGACAGATCGCCGATCCGCTTTTGCTGGTCGGAGCCGCGAAAATTGAAGCGGCTCACATAGGCGCGGGAGGGCATCTCGAAGCGGTCAACACGGATGATGTCAGCGCCGCCGGAAATCTCTTCCCACACTGTCTTGCTGTCGTCCAGGGCGTCACGGCTTTGATCCACATAGGCGATCTTCACCGTATCGCCGATGCGCAGTTCGCCTCCGTCCGCTTTCTCCTGCCCCGTGATAATGCGGAAGAGGGTGGTCTTGCCCGCGCCATTCGGTCCGATGATGCCGACGATGCCGCCCTTGGGGAGATTGAAGCTGAGGTCATCGTATAAGAGATGGTCACCATAGGCCTTTCGCAGTCCCTTGGCTTCGACCACCAAGTCGCCGAGACGCGGCCCGGGCGGGATGTAGATCTCATTGGTCTCGTTGCGTTTCTGGAACGCCTGTGACTGGAGTTCCTCGAAGCGCTGCAATCGCGCCTTGCTCTTGGCGTGGCGGCCCTTGGGATTCGTGCGGACCCACTCCAGTTCGTGCTTCATGGCCTTGACCCGCGCTTGCTCCTGCTTCTCTTCCAGTTCCAGGCGTTTCTCCTTTTGCTCCAGCCAGGAGGAATAGTTGCCTTCCCAGGGAATACCGTGGCCGCGGTCCAGCTCGAGTATCCAGCCGGCCACGTTGTCGAGGAAATAGCGGTCATGGGTTACGGCCACGACGGTGCCGGAATACTCGCGCAGAAAGCGCTCCAGCCAGGCGACCGATTCGGCATCCAGATGGTTGGTCGGCTCGTCGAGCAGCAGCATGTCGGGATGGGACAACAACAGCCGGCACAAGGCGACGCGGCGTCTCTCGCCGCCGGAAAGGGTGGTGACATCGGCATCCCATGGCGGCAGCCGCAGGGCATCGGCGGCCACTTCGAGGGTGCGTTCCAGGTCGTGCCCGTCCTTGGCCTGGATGAGATTTTCCAGCTCCGCCTGCTCTTTGGCCAGCGCGTCGAAGTCGGCGTCCGGCTCGGCATAGGCGGCATAGACTTCGTCGAGCCGCGCCAGCGCCGCTTTGATGTCTTCTACCGCCTCCTCCACGTTGCCGCGCACGTCTTTCGAAGGATCGAGTTGAGGCTCCTGGGGGAGAAAGCCGATGTTGATGCCAGGTTGGGGCCGCGCCTCACCTTCGATATCACTGTCCAGCCCCGCCATGATTCGCAGAAGGGTCGATTTGCCGGAGCCGTTCAGCCCCAACACCCCGATCTTGGCGCCGGGGAAAAAGGAGAGCGATATGTCATGAAGGATGACCCGCTTGGGGGGGACGACTTTGCCCACGCGGTTCATGGTGAAGATGTATTGCGCCATGTTGCATTCCAAATAATAGAAAACCGGTACGCGATTCTCGCACAGTCACGGGGAGATCAGCCATATAGCTACCATTGGGCCGGGGGGGCGTCGGCCGGTCCAGGTCTGCCGGGTTTTTGTCTCCGTTCGCCAGGGGCGTGGGTCAAAAGTCTGTCGTTGCCAGAGATATGGATTATAAGTACCGGTAAATAAAGGAGATATACGTTATATACCCAATGGCATGAGAATTGCAATTTATGGGGCATCGAGCGAACAGAGGCACGTTTCATGGCTAAAGCAGATAAAAAGGACGATCTGGATCTGGGCGAGGAGAAAAAAGGCTCCAAACTCAAGCTCATCCTCATCATCGTGGGTGCGCTGGTACTGTTTGCGGCGGGGGGTGGCGCGGCCTATTTCATGTTTGCGCCCAGTGGCGATGAACAGGGGCAGGCCGCGCAGGAAGAGAAGGTCGAAGAGAAGACGAAGGCCCCGGCGATCTATCACGCCTTCGACCCCGCATTCGTCGCCAACCTGACGGGCCGTCCGCGCCTGCTTCAGGTGGGGATTCAGGTGCGTGTGCGCGATCCGGCCCTGGATGAATTTCTGACCCATAACGATCCGATGATCCGCCACTATATCCTGACCCTTCTCAGCGCCCAGGACGGGAAAAAGTTGAAGCAACGGGAAGCGAAGGAGCAGCTTCAGGCGGAACTCCTGAAGACGGTGCAGAAGATCGTTTCGGACAACGGCGGGCCGGGTGAAGTCGAGGCCCTGTTTTTCACCAGCTTTGTGTTGCAATAGATATGAGCGCCAACGACCTGCTTTCCCAGGATGAGATCGACGCGCTGCTGCACGGTGTCGACGACGGGGCGATCGAGACAGAGGGTGACGACGGTGAAGAAGGGGGGACCAAGTCGTACGACTTCGCCAGCCAGGACCGTATCGTCCGTGGCCGCCTTCCGACTCTGGAGATGATCAACGAACGCTTCGTCCGTTATTACCGCAACAGCCTTTTCAACCTGCTGCGGCGTACCGCGGACATTACCGTTTCGGGGATTCAGATGATGAAGTTCTCCGAGTTTGTGCACAGCCTGTTCGTGCCCACCAGCCTCAACATGATGCGGATTCACCCGTTGCGGGGCAAGGCGCTTTGCGTCATCGATCCGAAGCTCGTGTTCAATGTGGTCGACACCTTCTTCGGCGGCACCGGGCGGTTTCACACCAAGATCGAGGGACGTGAGTTTACACTGACCGAACAGCGCGTCATCCGGATGATGTTGGAGCGGGCCTTTCATGATCTGGAAGAAGCGTGGAAGCCGGTTCTGAAGGTGGCATTCGAATACACCGGTTCGGAGGTCAATCCCCAGTTCGCCAACATCGTCAGTCCCTCGGAGGTGGTGGTGGTGACTTCATTCTACGTGGAGATGGACAACGGCGGAGGTGACTTCATGGTGACCATGCCGTACTCCATGATCGAACCCATCCGCGAACTGCTCGATGCCGGTGTGCAAAGTGACCGTGGAGAGCGCGACGAGCGTTGGGAACACTCGTTGCGTGAGGAGATCATGCAGGCGGAACTGGAACTCTCCAGTACGTTGATCGAAACCACTTTGAGCCTCAAGGAGGTGGCGGCGCTCAAGGCGGGCGATGTGATTCCCATCGATCTTCCCGACGAGGTGGAGTTGAAAGCGGAAGAGGTGCCGGTGTGCCGCGGTCGGCTGGGGGTATCGGCGGGAAATTACTCCATAAAGATAAACGAATGGATCGAACACAAGGACTACTCGGTGGCGTTGATTCCCCTCGACATGGATGAGGAGACGGACGGAGAGGGGCACGACGAAACGCAAGAGACGAAAGAGATTCAACAGGCAGGTAGACCGATATGAGCGAAGAAGAGAACAAGCCGGACCAGGATGAGGCGTTGGCGGACGAATGGGAAGCCGCACTCAATGAGCAAAGCGAAGGTGAGGGGCCGGACGCCTCCACGGAGGCCGATGTCGTTGCCGAAGAGGCGGATGTGTCCGCGGAGGCTGATGCCGTTCTGGAACAAGTGGACGGTCTCCAGGAAAGTCCTGTGGAGAGCGCCGAGTTCCAGCAACTGGTGCCGGAGAAAGGCTCGCAGGGGGATGTCAATCTGGATGCCATTCTCGATGTGCCGGTCACGGTCTCCATGGAGATCGGCCGCACCCGGCTTCAGATCCGCAATCTGCTGCAACTCAATCAGGGTTCGGTGGTGGAACTGGACAGGCTGGCGGGCGAACCCATGGATGTGTTGGTCAACGGCACTCTGATCGCCCAGGGTGAGGTCGTGGTGGTGAACGAGAAATTCGGTATCCGCCTGACCGATATCATCAGTCCCTCCGACCGTATCAAAAGGTTGGGATGATGCGTCCAATGTCAGCGCTTGCCGGGGTGGCATGGTGGCTGCTTAGTGGCGTGGCCCTGGCCGGGGAAACCCCCGGAACGTCCCCCGCGCTGCCGGCGGGAAACGGTTTTGGTGCCGGGAACATGATGCAGACCGCGGGTGGCCTGATCCTGGTGCTGATCCTCATCGTGGCGCTTGCCTGGATATTCCGCCGTGTCAGTCATCTTCCCGCGGGTGGCAAGGGCATGCTGCGCATGGTGGGAGGGCTCTCCCTTGGCGCGCGTGAACGCATCGTGGTCGTCGAAGTGGAGGGAAAGCGGTTGGTGTTGGGCGTGGCGCCGGGCCGTGTGCAGACCTTGCACATCCTGGAGGGCGAGGCGCCGGTGGAAGACGACTTTCCGCAAAAGCTGAAAAAAGCATTGGATGGAGAACCCGCATGAGGGGCGTGCTGTTTATGGTCATGCTCATGGTTGCCGGCCTCGCGCAGGCGGCGCCGGGTGTGGATGCCTTCTCGGTCACCCCTGGGGCCAATGGCGGGCAGACTTATACCCTGAGCATCCAGGTGCTGTTGTTCATGACGGCGCTGACCTTGTTGCCGAGCGCCTTGATGATGATGACGTCATTTGCCCGGATCATCATCGTGCTGGCGATTTTACGTCAGGCGTTGGGCACCCAGAATACACCCTCCAACCAGATCCTTGTGGCGCTGGCGTTGTTTCTTACCGTGTTCATCATGGCGCCCGTGTTTACCAAAGTGAATGAGGTGGCGATCAAACCCTATCTCAACGAGAAGGTGACCGCCATGCAGGCGCTGGAACGCGCTGCCAAACCGGTGCGTGAGTTCATGCTGGCGCAGACCCGCGAGGACGACCTGGCCCTGTTTGCGCGCATCTCCGGCCACGAAAAAATCGATACGCCCGAGGCGACGCCGTTTACCTTGTTGTTGCCGGCCTTTGCCACCAGCGAACTGAAGACCGGATTCCAGATCGGCTTCCTTCTGTTCATCCCGTTTCTGGTCATCGACGTGGTGGTGGCGAGCGTGTTGATGTCGATGGGCATGATGATGCTTTCACCGCTGATTATCTCATTGCCGTTCAAGATTCTGCTGTTCGTGCTGATCGATGGCTGGTCACTGGTGTTCGGCACCCTTGCCTCAAGTTTCTATACGTAGCGGGGGAGCGAAGATGACACCTGATTCGGTACTGGACATTGGACAGCGGGCCCTCGAAGTCACCGCGATGCTCGCCGGCGTGGTGCTTCTGCCCTCGCTGCTCATCGGTCTCGTCGTGGCCATGTTTCAGGCCGCGACCCAGATCAACGAGATGACCCTGACGTTCATCCCAAAATTGGTGGTGGCGGCGCTGGTTCTGGTGATCGCGGGGCCCTGGATGTTGCATCTCCTCATGGATTTCGCCGAGGAGTTGATCACGAGCATCCCGGACCTGATTGGCTGAGACGGACGGCGCCATGTCATTCACCGACGCCCAGTTGAGCGCCTGGCTTGCTGCTTTCATGTGGCCCTTCCTGCGCATCGGCGCCATGGTAATGGCGGCGCCGGTGTTCAACTCCCGACAGGTGCCCATGCGTGTCCGTCTTCTGTTGGCCTTTGCCCTGACCCTTATCATAGCGCCACTGATCCCGCCGCCGCCGGTGGTTCCGGTGTTCAGCCACCAGGCGTTCATCATTGCCCTCCAGCAGGTCCTGATTGGCATCGCCATGGGCTTTATATTGCAAATGGTCTTCGGTGCGCTGGTGTTTGGCGGCCAGGTGATTGCGCTCAGCATGGGACTCGGTTTCGCCTCCATGATGGATCCCCAGAACGGGGTGCAAGTGCCGGTGGTATCCCAGTACTACCTGATTCTGGCGACGTTGTCCTTTCTGTTGCTCAATGGTCACCTGTTTCTGCTGCAGGTTCTGGCGGACAGTTTCCACACCCTGCCGGTGGCGATGGACGGGATCAGCCGCAACGGTCTGCATGATCTCATCGCTTGGGCAAGCCGTATGTTCGTCGGCGGCTTGCTGATTGCGCTTCCGTCGATGGCGGTCTTGCTGTTGGTGAATCTTGGCATGGGGATCGCGTCCCGCGCCGCGCCCCAGCTCAACATCTTCGCGGTGGGATTTCCTGTCGCCATGCTGGTTGGCTTCGCGTTGATGTGGGTGACCCTGCCTGACGTCCTGTCCAACTTCGGCGAACTGCTCAACGATGCCTTTGCACTGATGATGCGTCTTTTGCTGATCCAGAGGTGAGACATGGCGGAGAATCAGGACGGCCAGGAAAAAACAGAACAACCTTCAGCCAAACGGCTGGAGGATGCGCGGCGCAAAGGGCAGGTTGCCCGCTCCCGCGAACTCAATACGGTGGCCATCACCCTGGTGGGGGTGGTGGTGCTGGTAATGATGAGCGGCACCATGGGGCATGATCTTGGCGGCATTATGACCGACAGCTTCAGGTTGTCGCGCGTCGAGGTCTTCGACAGCGCCAGCATGCTGCGTCATCTCGGTGACGCCTTGGGTCAGGCGATGTGGATGTTGTTGCCGTTTTTCGCGGCCGTGGTGGTGGCGGCGATTGCCTCCTCCGTTGCCCTCGGCGGCATGGCCTTCAGCACCGAGATTCTCGTGCCCAAGCTCAGCAAACTGGACCCTGTGAAGGGTATCAAGCGGGTCTTCTCGGTCAAGGGACTGGTGGAACTGCTCAAGGCGTTGGCCAAGTTTTCGCTCATCGGTGGTGTCACCGCACTCCTGCTGTGGAACCTGATGAGCGACTTTCTTGCCCTCAATGGCATGGGACTCAAGGATGCGGTCTACGAGATGGGCCGGCTCCTGGGTGGGTCGTTGCTGTTACTGGCATCGACGTTGATCCTGGTGGCGGCGATCGATGTGCCGTTCCAGCTCTGGGAACACCGGCGCCAGTTGCGCATGACCAAGCAGGAGGTGCGCGAGGAGATGAAGGAGACCGATGGCCGGCCGGAGGTGAAGAGCCGCATCCGTTCGATGCAGCGCGAGCTGGCGCAGAGGCGCATGATGGAGGAAGTGCCAAAGGCGGATGTCATTGTCACCAACCCGACCCACTATGCGGTTGCCCTGCGCTACGACCAGGGCCGGATGCAAGCGCCGAAGGTGGTGGCCAAGGGTACCGAACTGGTGGCCGCAAACATTCGCCGCGTCGGCGCGGAGGCCGGTGTACCGGTGGTGGAATCGCCGTTGCTTGCCCGTGCCCTGTATTTCAATACCGAGATCGGCGATGCCATTCCCGCCGGCCTCTATCTGGCGGTTGCCAAACTGCTCGCCTATGTATTCCAGCTCAAGGTCTACCGGCGTGATGGCGGAGAGCGGCCAAGGCCGCCCACCGATCTGCCGGTGCCCGATGAATTCCGTACCGAATAGCCCGTATCCGGAGTGACCCGACGATGAACGCAACAGCCATCCTGGAAAATGTGAAGCAGACCGGTGCCAAGGGGCTCGGTGTGCCCCTGGTGCTGATGATGATGCTGGCGATGATGGTGGTGCCCCTGCCGCCCATCGCGCTGGACATGTTCTTCAGCTTCAATATCGCTCTCTCGCTGGTGGTGCTGCTGGTGGTGGTCTATACCCTGCGGCCGCTCGATTTCGGCGTATTTCCCAGTCTGTTGCTGATCGCCACCCTTCTGCGGCTTGCGTTGAATGTGGCCTCCACCCGGGTGGTGTTGCTGGAAGGACACAATGGCGGCGATGCGGCAGGCAGGGTGATCCAGGCGTTCGGTGAATTTGTCATCGGGGGTAACTATGCGGTGGGCCTGGTGGTGTTCTTTATCCTGGTGATCATCAATTTCGTGGTGGTCACCAAGGGCGCCGGACGTGTCTCGGAGGTGAGCGCCCGGTTCACCCTGGATGCCATGCCCGGCAAGCAGATGGCCATCGACGCCGATCTGAATGCCGGCCTCATCGATCAGGATCAGGCGCGTATCCGCCGCGAAGAGGTGGCGCGCGAGGCGGACTTCTATGGGGCGATGGACGGCGCCAGCAAGTTTGTTCGCGGCGATGCGATTGCGGGCATCCTCATTTTGCTGATCAACATCTTTGGCGGGCTGGGGATCGGCATGGCGCAACATGGTCTCGATCTCGCCACCGCCTTGCGCAACTACACATTGCTGACCATCGGCGACGGCCTGGTGGCGCAGATTCCCTCGCTGCTGCTTTCCACCTCCGCGGCAATCATCGTCACCCGGGTCTCCAGCGCCCAGGACGTGGGCGGGCAGGTGATGAGCCAGCTGCTGGAGAATCCCAAGGCACTGTGGGTGACTGCCGCGGTGCTCGGCGTCATGGGGCTGATCCCCGGCATGCCCAACGTCGCCTTTCTCAGTTTTGCGCTTCTGATCGGTGGCGGCGCATGGTGGCTCGGGAAGCATCGGGCACAGGCGTTGGCGGAAGCGGAGGTGGAGAAGACCGTCGAGCCCGGTCCGGAGCAGCGGGAATTGAGCTGGGACGACGTGCAACCGGTGGACATCATCGGTCTGGAAGTGGGCTATCGCCTGATCCCACTGGTGGACCGCAACCAGGGCGGCCAGGTGATGAACCGCATCAAGGGGGTGCGGCGCAAGTTGTCCCAGGAACTGGGCTTCCTCATCCCGTCCGTGCACATCCGCGACAACCTCGACCTTACGCCCAATGCCTATCGCATTACCCTGAATGGCGTCACCGCCGGAGAGGGGGAAATCTATCCCGATCGCGATCTGGCCATCAATCCTGGCCAGGTGTTCGGCACTTTGCAAGGCGTGGAGACCAAGGACCCCACGTTCGGCATGGATGCGGTGTGGATCGATCCCAGCCAGCGCGACCACGCCCAGACCCTCGGCTATACGGTGGTGGATGCCAGTACCGTGGTGGCCACCCACCTGAGCGAGATTATCCAGCGACATGCGCATGAGCTGCTGGGCCACGATGAGGTGCAGCAGATGCTCGATTCCCTGGCCAGGACCCATCCCAAGCTGGTGGAAGACCTGGTGCCGGGCGCCCTGTCGTTGAGTGTGCTGCTGAAGATCCTGCGCAGCCTGCTGGAGGAGCACATTCCGGTGCGGGACATCCGCACGATTGCCGAAACGCTGGCGGAGCAGGCCCCGCATAGTCAAGATCCCGGCATTTTGACGGCCGCTGTCCGGGTTGCGCTGTCGCGTGGGATCGTTCAGCAACTCATTGGATCTGAAAAAGAAATTCCAGTCGTGGTGCTGGATCCGACATTGGAACAGATATTGCAAAAAACTCTGCAAGCCACGGATGAGGGCCAGGCGGGGTTCGAACCGGGACTGGCAGAGAGGCTGCAACAGGCGCTGCAGGAGACCGTCAGCCGCCAGGAGAGGGAGGGGCTGGAGAGCATTCTGCTGGTACCGGCGCCGATCAGGGCATGGATGGCCCGCTTCGCACGGCACGCAGTGCCGGGGCTGAACGTCCTCTCCTACAACGAGATACCGGACAACCGACAGATCAAGGTTATTGCGACCGTAGGGCAGACAAGTGTCGAGAGCTGACAGAACAAAAACGGATGACAGGGGATTCCGCGGATGAAGATCAAGCGGTTCTTTGCCGCCGACATGCGCCAGGCGCTGCGACAGGTACGTGAGGTACTGGGCGCCGATGCCGTGATCCTGTCGAACAAGAGTGTGGAGGGAGGCGTCGAACTCGTTGCGGCAAGGGACTACGACGAGGACGCCTTCTATGCCGAACAGGAAGCACGCGAGGAACGCGAGGCGCCGGTGACGGATGAGATGCCGGTTGCAACACAGGAAGCGGCGCCCGTTGCCGAACCGCGGAAGGCCGACCGGCCGACATTGGCCGCCGTCAACTCTGCCGCTTCCGCGCAGACCACGGCGGGTGGAGACGGCCGCCCCTCGCGTACGGATGACGGACAAGGTGCGGTGCTGGCCGAGATGCGCCGCGAGATGGCGCAGCTTCGCCGCATGGTGGAAAACGAACTCTCCGGACTCTCGTGGCGCGACATGAACACGCAACGTCCGGCCGCCCGGGAACTGATGCGCCGCCTCATCGCCATGGATATCAGTCCTGTGCTGTGCCGTAAGCTGGTGGAACAGGTGGGCGGCATCGACGATGTGGAGCAGGCCTGGCGCATCACTCTCAATAATCTCTCTGCGGCCCTCCCGCTGCTTACCGAGGATCTGTTGGAAACGGGCGGGGCGATCGCGGTCATTGGTCCGACCGGCGTGGGCAAGACCACGACCATCGCCAAGCTGGCGGCGCGCTTCTGCCTGAAGCATTCCCATCGCGAGCTGGCGCTGATCACCACCGATCATTACCGCATCGGCGCCCAGGAGCAGTTGCACACCTACGGTCGGATTCTGGATGTGCCCGTACGCACCGCCAACACCATCGACGAACTGAATGCCGCATTGAACACCTTTTCGTCCAAGCGGCTGGTGCTCATCGATACCGCTGGGGTGGGGCCGCGTGATGTCCGTCTGGCGGAACAGATCTCCCTGCTGACCAGTGGTCACAAACCGATTCGCACGCTGTTGGCACTCTCGGCCACCACCCAGCTTTCAGCCCTCATCCAGGCGGCCGATATGTTCGGTGCGGCCCATCCGGACGGATGCATATTGACCAAGGTGGACGAGGCGGCGCAACTGGGTTCCGCTTTGTCGGTGCTGATCCAGCGCGGTCTGCCGCTGGCCTATGTGGCCGATGGGCAGAAGGTGCCGGAAGACCTGCATCTTGGCCGGGCCAATCTGATCGTCGGTCAGGCGGCGTCTCTGATGCCCGCCGATGGCGGTCCCGAATACAGTGAAGACTATCTCGCTCTGACGTTTGGAGGTTCCAGAGAACATGTACATGTCTGAAAGCATGGCCGATCAGGCGGCCGGATTGCGCCGGATGGCGAACACAGAACCGGTCAGGGTGATTGCCGTTACCGGCGGCAAGGGAGGGGTCGGCAAGACCAACATCTCCGTGAACCTGGCGGTGGCGATGGCGGATATCGGTAAGCGGGTGATGTTGCTCGATGCCGATCTGGGTCTTGCCAACATTGACGTCATGCTGGGGTTGCACCCGGAACGCGATCTGTCCCATGTGATGCGGGGCGAGTGCGACCTGGAAGATGTGATCCTGCGCGGTCCCTCCGGCGTCCAGGTCGTGCCCGCAGCCTCCGGTCTGCAGCAGATGGCGCAGTTGAGCGAGGCGGAACATGCAGGTCTGATCCATGCCTTCAGTCATCTCTCCGACGATGTGGACGTGATGATCATCGACACCGCTGCCGGTATCTCAGACGCAGTGGTGCGTTTCAGCCGCGCGGCGCAGGAGGTGGTGGTCGTGGTATGCGATGAGCCGGCATCCATCACCGATGCCTACGCCATCATCAAATTGCTCAACCGCGAATACGGTATTTCGCGTTTCCGGGTGTTGGCGAATATGGCTTCCAGTGCACAGGAAGGCAGGGAACTCTACAACAAAATGGTCCGCGTCACGGACCGGTATCTGGACGTGATGCTCGCCTACATGGGCCACGTCCCCTATGACGACTACCTGAAAAAGGCGGTGAAAGGGCAGAAGCCCGTCATCCATGCCTATCCGCGGAGCCGTTCGGCCCAGGTATTCAAGAATTTGGCAAAGAAGGCCGATAACTGGCCTGTACCGGAAGGGGTCAATGGACACCTCCAATTCTTTGTCGAGCGATTGATTCAATATTCGATGCATCGTGAGGAGGTGGGAAGGTGAATAATTTGGCGACATACAACGCCGTTCAAGAGCAGGGGCAGGACGACATGGTTCTCCAGCATGCACCGCTGGTGAAACGGATTGCCTATCATCTGATGAACCGGTTGCCGCCCAACGTGCAGGCGGACGACCTGATTCAGGCGGGCATGATCGGATTGCTCGAGGCGAGCCGGAACTACGATCCAACCCAGGGGGCCAGCTTCGAAACCTACGCGGGCATCCGGATTCGCGGCGCCATGCTGGACGAGATTCGGCGCAGTGACTGGACACCGCGCTCTGTGCATCGTAAGGCGCGCATGGTGGCCGAGGCGATGCGTGAGATCGAAAACGCCGAAGGGCGCGATGCCCGGGATGTAGAAGTTGCGAAGGCGTTGAACATCACTATCGAGGAGTACCACAACATCCTGCGGGACTCTTCGGGGTGCAGGATCTTCAGTCTCGATGAGCTGACGGCTCTGGGGGAGTTTTCGCCCCAGAGTTTCAAGAGCGACGGTCATGGCCCCTTGGAGGGTTTGCAGAAGGATGCCTTCAAGAAGGCGTTGGCCGATGCAATCTCAGGCCTGCCAGAGCGTGAGCGGCTGGTGATCGCCATGTATTACAACGAAGACATGAACCTGCGTGAGATCGGGCAGGTGCTGGGGGTAAGCGAATCCCGTGTCTGCCAAATTCACAGCCAGGCCACATTGCGGCTGCGTTCGCGGCTGACGGAGTGGCTGGGTACAGGAGAGGGTGACTAGGAACAGGAATTGCGGAGAAACGGCCTTGGACAAGAACATGAAGATACTCATCGTGGACGATTTTTCCACCATGAGACGAATTATCAAGAACCTGTTGCAGGATTTGGGATTTACCAACACCCAGGAAGCGGACGATGGGAATACTGCACTGCCGATGTTGAAGGGCGGTAATTTCGATTTCCTGATAAGTGACTGGAACATGCCGGGCATGACCGGCATTGATCTGTTGCGCGCGGTGCGGGCGGATTCCGAACTGGCATCGTTACCGGTGTTGATGGTCACCGCGGAATCAAAACGGGAGCAGATCATCGAGGCAGCCCAGGCCGGCGTCAACGGTTACGTGGTCAAGCCGTTCACTGCGCAGACTCTGAAGGAAAAAATCGAAAAGATATTTGAGCGGGTCAACGCGGCCTGAGTGGGGCGCAAGGGGGGTGAGCGTGACGATCGAAAACAGGGATGAACGTCTCCATCTGGCGCGCGCCTTGGTGCGGCACCTTGAGGCGGGGGACGATCAGCAGGCCGAACAAGTCATCCGGAAACTCGCGGGCGAGCAGGCGGAACGGCTCTACACCGAGGTGGGGCATCTGACCCGCGAACTCCACGACACCATGAACAGTTTTCTCGAAGATGCACAGTTGGCCGAGATTGCCCATGTGGACATTCCCGACGCCTCTGAGCGTCTTCGTTATGTCATTACCACCACGGAACAGGCCGCCCACGCCACCTTGTCGGCAGTCGAGGCCGGTCTCCCGTTGGTGGATGATCTCAAGGAACAGGCGGTGACGCTTCTCGAAAGATGGCGGCAGACACCGGAGGACGGGGCGCCCCTTTCGGGGCGGGACGGCGAGCTGGAGGCGTTCCTCGAACAAGTGCGAACCAATACCACCACCTTGCATGCCCGCATGTCCGAAGTGTTGATCGCCCAGGGCTTTCAGGATATCACCGGTCAGATCATCCGTAAGGTGATCGACCTGGTGCAGAACCTGGAGGTGAAGCTTGTCGAACTCATTCGTCTCTCCGGTCATGCGCCGTCCGCGGGCAACAGTAGGTCTGTCGAAGAACTCGCGGGACCGGCGGTACCGGGGGTGGCGCAGGGGGAGATGATCACCGACCAGGACGATGTGGATGATCTTTTGTCGAGTCTGGGATTTTAGGGGCGGACAATGGGCTTCGATGTCGACGACGAAATCCTGCAGGACTTTCTGGTAGAGGCAGGCGAGATACTCGAACAGCTCGGCGAGCAGCTCGTCGATCTGGAACAGCAACCCGACGACTACGACCTCCTCAATGCCGTGTTCCGCGGTTTTCACACCATCAAGGGTGGCGCCGGTTTTCTGGGCATCACGCAACTGGTCGATGTCTGCCATCGGGCCGAAGATGTGTTCAATGTACTGCGTCAGGGAGAACGCAGCGTGGATGCCCAGCTCATGGATGTGGTGCTCCAGGTGCTGGATGTCGTCAACGAGATGTTCGAGGCCGTGCGCGAGGGTGAGACACCGGACGCAGCGGATCCTTCCCTGCTGACGCTGCTGGAGGGATTGGCCACGCCTGGAGAGACGGTGGCGGAGACCACACAAACAGCAGAAGCGGATGCCAGTACCCAGGCAGAGGGCCAATCGCCGTCGCAGGAAGAATCCGCTCCCGCCGACGATGAGATAACAGAAGAGGAATTCGATGCCCTGCTCGACGAATTGCACGGCAAGGATGGGGTTCCTACGGGTCCCTCCGTAGAGGCGCAAAAACCGGCGGATGACGAGATCACCGAAGAAGAATTCGAGGCGCTCCTCGATGAATTGCATGGAAAGGGCGCGCCCATTGCCGGCCCCGCCGAGGCGAAGCAAACGGCTGACGATGAGATCACGGAGGAAGAATTCGAGTGCTTGCTTGACGAACTGCATGGCAAGGGAAAGCACGTCGGAAAGCCGGTGACCGGTGGGGGAGAAGCGGCGGCGGCTGAACAGGCCTCCCCGCAGGGTCTTCCGGATGCACAGGACGCGGCGCCAAAGAAAGAGATCAAACGCCCCGCCAAGAAGACGAAGACAGCGGGAACGGCGAAGAAATCGGCGGAGACCTCCGTCCGCGTGGATACCCAGCGCCTCGATGACATCATGAATATGGTGGGCGAACTTGTGCTGGTGCGTAACCGGCTGGCCACCTTGAAGGCGACGGTGGACGATGAGGATGTGGCCACCGCAGTGAGCAATCTCGATCTGGTGACATCCGATTTGCAGCTTGCGGTCATGAAGACGCGGATGCAGCCGATCAAAAAGGTCTTCGGCCGGTTTCCCCGCGTGGTGCGTGATCTGGCGCGTTCTCTCAACAAGGAGATCGAGCTGGAGATGCACGGGGAGGACACCGATCTCGACAAGAACCTGGTAGAGGCACTGGCGGATCCGATGGTGCATCTGGTGCGCAACGCGGTGGACCATGGTATCGAGTCGCCGGAAGAACGGGTTGCCGCGGGTAAACCCCGCAAGGGCAAGGTGGTGCTCTCAGCCAGCCAGGAAGGCGATCACATCATTCTTGCCATCGAGGATGACGGCAAGGGCATGGATCCCGATGTTCTGCGCCGGAAGGCGGTGGAAAAGGGCATGATGGACGAAGAGGCCGCTGCGCGCCTCGACGACAAGGAGTGCTACAACCTCATCTTCCAGCCCGGATTTTCCACCAAGACGGAGATCTCCGACGTATCGGGACGTGGTGTCGGCATGGATGTGGTGAAGACACGTATCGCGCAGATGAACGGCACGGTGGAGATCGATTCGGAAAAAGGACGGGGCAGCCGCCTAACCATCAAGCTGCCATTGACCCTCGCCATATTGCCCACCCTGATGGTGATGCTCGGCGAACAATCGTTTGCGTTGCCTCTGGCCAACGTGGTGGAGATCTTCAATCTCGACCTCGACCACACCAATACGGTGGACGGTCAGGAGACCATCCTGGTGCGCAACCATGCGCTCCCATTGTTCTATCTCAGCCGCTGGCTGGTGCGGAATCCTTCCGTGGACTATCGGACAGCGGGTGGACATGTGGTGGTGGTCAACATTGGCAATACCCAGATTGCCTTGGTGGTGGATTGCCTCATTGGCCAGGAGGAAGTGGTGATCAAGCCCTTGGGGGCCATGCTGCATGGTCTTGAGGGGATGGCTGGGGCCACGATCACCGGTGATGGCAAGATCGCCCTGATTCTGGATATTCCCGGACTGATGCGCAAATACGCGCACCGCTCGTAGTGGATCGCGGTAGTGCCGATGCAGCCGACAGCTGGAGAACAGGATTCAGGGGGACTGAAGGCCAGGACATTGAAGGTGCTGGTGGTGGACGATTCCCCTTTCTTCCGTCACCGTATTGTCAACATGCTCAATGCCTCACCCGAACTGGAGGTGATCGGTTCGGCCTCGAACGGTCTTGACGCGGTCCGCCAATGCCGGGTATTGCAGCCCGATGTGGTGACCATGGACGTGGAGATGCCAGTCATGGACGGCATTACCGCCGTGCGCACTATCATGCAGCAGCGGCCTACCCGGATCCTGATGTTTTCGTCATTGACGGAAGAGGGGGCCGTTGCCACCCTGGATGCGTTGGAGGCCGGGGCCCTCGATTTTCTGCCGAAACGATCGTTGACCTTGGAGCGGGGTCAGCCGTGCCGGCCCGTTGCAGACAATGCGTTGGTGCAACGGGTGATTGCAGTCGGTCGCGGCGCGTTGACACCCCCGGCATCGTCAAAC
>JALSTP010000022.1 GCA_026983675.1 Sedimenticola sp. | reverse complement strand
GCAACCCCACCCCAGGTACCTCTGCGACCAGGCAGATGGGGTTCCAGCAATTCCCAGACATGATCCGATATATCGTGGCGGCGGTAGGCGGGTGTCGTCATCTTAAGCTGTCCTGTAACATGGTGAACTGAATGACAGTATCTCATAATTTCGTGACGATAGCACCTAAGGATGATGAGAGGAAGGGATCGATCGATGGATCAGGACGTCCTTTGGATCTGTGAAGAATGGACCCAATAAAGATGAAGATGTGGCAGCAGGGCATTGGCTCTACACACGATGGACAACTATCGCATCAATGATCAGTGGTACATGAAGAAGATTGGATGAAAATTCTTCTCACATTTACTGGTTTTCATGACCCTTACAGCCTAGGCCTGGTTGGGGAGGAGCAACAGGCAGGCCCGATTCTTTCCCTGGTGAAGGCAAGGTCCTTCGACCACGTCGTTTTGATTTCAACGTTGAATACGCGGGAAAACACCGCAGCAACCGAATCAGCACTCAGGGTATCGAATCCAGGAATTGAAGTTTCTATCATCGATGCGGCGCTGAGCGATCCCACGGATTACATTGAAATCCTGCGCGTACTTCGCACACAGGTCAGGCCAGCATTGGAATCCTACGGCGCCCGGATGGATCTTTCGGTAGCTGTTGCTTCCGGAACACCACAGATGCACGCAGCCTGGCTCCTGATGGTTGCCAGCGGTGAGTTGCCTGCACGGATTCTCCACATCAGGCCGCCCCGCTTTGTGACTGCTGATAAGCCGCTTGTCAGTGAAGTCGATCTTTTGTTGCGAGAATTTCCAGAGGTTCGCAGCGCCCAGGTGCCGGAACCGGAGTCTCATTATGCATCGGTAGATACCGGTGAGATTATCCGTTCATTGGGCATCGTAGGCGACCACCCTGAGTTGAAAAAGGCGCTTGAGATCGCGGCCACGCTCGCATCCTCGGATGTCCCGATTCTGATTCTGGGGGAGACAGGTACTGGAAAGGAATTGCTGGCGCGCTTCGTCCACTTGGCCAGTGGCCGGCCGACGGAACGTTTCGTGACCATCAACTGCGCCGCGATCCCAAATGATCTTGTTGAGAGCATCCTGTTTGGTCATCGCAAGGGATCCTTCACGGGTGCCATATCCGACCAGGAGGGCAAGTTTGTTCAGGCAGATGGTGGAACGCTGTTTCTGGACGAACTCGGCGAACTACCTCTGGAGACGCAGGCGAAACTGTTGCGCGTCGTGCAGGAGGGCCAAATCGAGCCAGTGGGAGCGGGGAAACCCGTTGACGTTGATGTGCGGCTGATTGCGGCAACCAATGCCAATCTGGCGCGCGCCATCAGGCGGGGTAAGTTTCGGGAGGATCTCTACTATCGCCTGAATGTCGGTGAGATCCGCCTGCCGGCACTCCGGCACCGGCGCAGTGATATCCCTAAGCTGGCGCTCGCTGTGCTGGACAGAGTGAACGCCAGCCTCAAGCAGCCGAAGCGGCTGACCACGGCGGCATTGCAGCGACTACAGGCGCATGACTGGCCGGGAAACATCCGTGATCTGGCCAACGTCATTGAACGGTCTGCCCGGCTGGCGCGTTCGCCGGTGCTGGATGCCGATGACTTGCTGCTCAGCGAACCGGTGGGTCATGCCGATCCGCTGGCAGCATTGCCGGAACCGGTTGAAGGCTTTTCGCTGGAGGAATTCCTGTCCAGTGCGCGCAAGCAGCTGGTGTTGCGGGCGCTCGAAATCAGTCAGGGGAACCAGAGCGAGGCGGCGCGGCTGTTGGGGGTGACGCCGCAAGCGGTACACAAGTTCCTGCGGAAGACAAAACAATAATTTCAACCCGGGTTTAAATTGGTTCAACTTTGGTTGAAAGGCCTTGATCACAAGAGGACGAGGAATCGTATCATAAGTATTTGAATGTTAACGTGAACATGGGTCGTTGCGGGTGATGGCATATCGCTTGCTCTATCTGGATTACCACAACCGAATCCAGAGGAGTAAGGCCAATGACGCAATTCACAGTTTCAGTAGTGATTGATGGGGATACGTTCGAAGTGGCAAACGGCTGGAAATGGAACGGCCAGACCGGGTCTCGGGTACGGCCGACGGGCTACGATGCCCCTGAGATCAATACGATAGCCGGGCAGCAGGCAAAGCAGAAACTGGCGCGATTGATCCAGGGCGAGGTCGTTAATATTGCCAAGGCCTACAAGATCGACCGGGGGCGGCTGGTTTGTGATGTGTATTTCAACGGCCGCAATCTGGCGGACTATTTTACCGAATACCAATAGGTCACGGGGAGACATGGCAAAAGACACCACCAAGGAAACCGATGCCCGGATTGTTATCGATGACTGGTTGCGCCAGGCGGGATGGGATCCTGCGGACAAGTCCCAGGTCCTGACCGAGGTCAAGGCCGGTGGCGGTTTTAGTGGTGTCGCGTACCCAGGTGCCGATGGCGATGCCGGCGCTCTGCGCACGTCGGACGGGGATGAAGTGCCCACCGGGCGCGCCGACTACGTGCTGCTTGACCAGCGTGGCCGCCCCCTGGCGGTGATCGAGGCCAAGAAGAAGGCCATTCATCCTTATGTGGCCAAGCAGCAGGCACTGCCCTATGCCAAGCAGCTCAAGGCGCCCTTCATCTTCTTGACCAATGGGGAGCTGATCTATTTCTGGGACTACCAGAATGACGATGCGCGCATCGTCAATTCGTTCTTCTCGCGGCGCGACATGGAACGCCTCGTACACATGCGCACCGAGCGTAAGCCGCTTGCTACCATTGAGATCCCTGACTATTACACCCGCCAGGGCGAGACCCGTGAACTGCGTCCCTATCAAAAGGACGCCATGCGTGCCATGGACCGAGCGCTCGAACTCGGGAAACGTCGTTTTCTGATCGAGCTGCCTACTGGCACCGGAAAGACCGACCTCATCTGCCAGTATATCAAGCGCCTGATGCAGGCGGGGCATGCTGAGCGCGTGCTGTTCCTGGTGGACCGCGAACAGCTCGCCAAGCAGGCGTTGGAGGCAATCAGCGACCTGCTAGGCCAATACAGCCACTACTGGCTCAAGCCGGGCATGGTGCGCACTGAGCAGCAGATCACGGTGTGTCTGCTGCAAACCATGATCGGTCGCTACCACGAATATACCAGCGGATATTTCGATGTGGTCATTGCTGATGAGTGCCACCGTTCTATTTATGGCGCCTGGCAGACGGCGTTGACGCACTTCGATGCTATTCACATCGGCCTGACGGCGACACCGGCCGCCTACATCGAACGCAACACATTCAAATTCTATCAGTGCAAGGACGACACGCCGGATTTCTCCTATCCCATCCAGGACGCCTTCAAGAACGGTTATCTGGTGCCCTATCGGTTCGCTGAGGGTATCACCGAGATCATCGCGGAAGGCGCAGATGTTGAGGAGGAACACTACGACCCAGCTGAGTTCGAGCGTAAATGGACGAATGAGCAGACCAACCGGCTCATGATGGAAGAGTTCGATCGCCTGGCGTGGCAGAACTACAAGGAACTGGCCCCTGGGCAGAAGGTGGGGCCGGGCAAGGCCGTGGTCTTCGCCATCACCAAGCATCATGCCGCGCGTTTGGCGCAATATCTCAACGAGCTGCATCCCGAGCATCAGGGCCGGTATGCCGAAGTGATCACCAGCGACGTGCCCAATGCCGATGAGTTAATTCGCAAGTTCAAGCGCGAAGACTACCCCATGGTTGCCGTAAGTGTCGGTATGCTGGATACCGGCTTCGACTGCCGCAAAGTCCTGCATCTGGTCATGTGCCGGCGGGTACGCAGTCCTATTCTGTATCAGCAGATGCGAGGGCGGGGCACACGCACTGCGCCCCATATTGGCAAAGAGAAGTTCGTGATCTACGACTTCTTCCGTAACCATCAGTATTTCAATGACAGTGACACCGATATCTTCACCGGCGCAGGCGGTGGGCATGCGCCGGCGGTAAGCAAGCCAAAAGGAGTGTCCCCGCGCGAGTTGGTGGAATTGGGCCTCGAAGACGAATGGTTGGAGGCAGTCAACTACGTAGAGGTCGGGCCGGAAGGTGAGCGCGTAGACAAACGCGAGTATGTCACCGATTGGGAACAGGCCATCCGTGAAGCCGTGGAACGTGACCCGATTATCAATAAGGTCAAATCAGGCGAACCGCTATCCGAAGATGAAGAGCAACAGCTCGCCGACCGGCTTAACCAGCCGGAACGATATTTCAACGAAGAAAACCTGCGCAGGGCCTACCGCAATCCGGGCGGGACGCTGGTGGATTTCATCCGCGCCGCCCTCGGCCAGCAAAAGATCAAGAGCCGCGAGGAAGTGGTCGAGGAAAATTTCCGTGCCTGGCTGGTCACGCGCAGCTTGAGCCCGGAGCAGGCCCAGTATCTGGCGCTGCTCAAGAATCGTGGCATTGCCAGGGGCAGGCTCACGCTGGATGACCTGTTCCAGCCACCACTATCCATCCTGAACGCGGCAAACCTGGGGATCGAGCTTTTCGGTGAGCAAGGCCTTAAGAAGGTGGTGGACGAAATGAACGAAACACTATTCAGTGGAAGCAAAACTTGACAGAAGGTCGGAAAACGCATGAACCAAGATTTACGCAGAAAGCTCGACCACATCACCGATACCCTCTGGGCCGGCGGCGTGACCAATCCGGTCACCTACATCGAGCAGATTTCCTATCTCATCTTTCTCAAGCTGCTGGATGAAGAAGAACAGGACCGCGAATTGCGTGCGCGCCTTGGCGGGAAAAACGGCAACAGCAAGCTTCTGTTCCCGCAGCAGGCCGAGCGCTACCGCTGGTCCAAGTGGCGTTTCAAAAGTGGCCCGGAGCTACGCGACTTCATCCGCGATGAGGTTTTTCCCTATATGGCCTCGCTGGCCAAGGACGAGCCGGAAGTGGCGGAGTACTTCCGTGACGCGGTGCTGGAGATCGTGGACCCGAACGTGCTCAAGCAGGTGGTGGACGAGATCGACGCCTTCGAGTTTCGCAAGCTGGGGCCGGACGTCAAGGGTGACATCTTCGAGTACATGCTGACCCACCTTGGCCAGTCTGCCCTGAATGGCCAGTTCCGCACCCCGCGCCAGATCCGCGCCTTCATGGTGGAGATGGTCGATCCGGAGTTGGGCGACACCGTCTTCGACCCTGCCTGTGGTACTGCCGGTTTTCTCATCGACACCGTGGACTACCTGCTGGCCAAGTACAGCGAGGAAGTAGCGGAATATCCCATCTACGGCGAAGACTGGCTGGAGCGGCGGGGCCAGACCCTGGAAGAGGCCAAAAAGGCCGTTCCCAACCTCCAGACCTACAAGAAGGGCGCGGGTGAAAAGATACCGGACTGGGGCCTGCTGGAGGCCTCCATCTATGGCGTGGACGTCTCCCGCCAGATGAT
>JALSTP010000021.1 GCA_026983675.1 Sedimenticola sp. | reverse complement strand
AAAGGGGGATGACATCCAGCAGAAGCATCTCGTCCTCGGACTTGTTACCCACCAGGATGTCGGCCTGGATGGCCGCGCCAATGGCCACCACCTTATCAGGGTCGATGTCCACCAGCGGCTCGGTCTCGAAGAATGCGCCCACACGCTCGCGCACGCGGGGGATGCGAGTGGACCCCCCCACCATCACCACATCCTCGATCTCCTCCGGCGATACGCCGGCATCACGGAGCGCCCGCCGGCAAGGTATCAGGGTCTTGCCGATCAGCGGGTCGATGAGCCGAGCCAACGTCTCCCGGTCCAGGGTACCCTGCCAGCGATCGCCATCCGGCAACTCGATGTCCAGCGCCACGCTTTCAGACCCCGTCAATGCCTCCTTGGCCGCACAGGCGTCCCGCATCAGCCGGCGCAGGGTATTGGAATCGGTATCGTCCCCGATGCCCGCCTGCTGCATGATCCACTCGGCAATCAGCCGATCGAAATCGTCGCCGCCAAGGGCGGAATCACCGGCCGTGGCAAGCACTTCAAACACCCCGCGATTGAGGCGCAGGATGGAGATATCGAAGGTGCCACCGCCCAGATCGTAGATGGCATGAATCCCCTCCGCCTTGCGATCCAGGCCATAGGCCACGGCTGCCGCTGTGGGTTCGTTGAGGAGACGCAGCACCTTCAATCCGGCAAGGCGCGCAGCGTCCTTGGTGGCCTGCCGCTGGGCATCGTCGAAGTAGGCGGGCACCGTAATCACCACACCCGCCGGCTCCCCGCCCAGCGCCTTTTCCGCCCGTTCCGCCAATGCCTCGAGGATCTCCGCGGAGACCTCTATCGGACTCACGTCACCGGCCACCGTGTGGACGCGAGGTACGCTGGCATCGGTATCGACGAATGTATAGGGCAGGCGCGACCCCAGGGTCTTCAGGTCATTCACCTGACGCCCCAACAAGCGCTTCACCGAAGCAATGGTGTTGAGGGGGTCCCGTGTGGCGTAGGCCTTCGCCGCCTCGCCCACGACTACCGAACCATCGGGCAGGTAGCGCACGACCGAAGGCAGGAGGTGATGCCCCGCTTCATCGGGCAGGGTCACCGCCTCACCGCTTCGTACCGTGGCAACCAGGGAATTGGTGGTGCCCAGGTCGATCCCAACAGCCAGCCGGTGCTGGTGCGGTGCGGTCGACTGGCCCGGTTCAGACAGTTGCAACAGCGCCATGTCCGCTCGCCCTAGAGGGCGTCCTCCAGGGCCGCTTCCATCTGCTCTGCTTCCGTCCTCAGTTTCTGCAGGAACTGCATCTTGCGAATGATTTCTCTTGCCTCTTCCAACTGGTCCGGAGTGGCGGTTTCGAACTGTACCGCCATCTGGCCGATGAGGGTCTTCATATTCTGATTGACCCGCGCCAACAGGTCGGCCACGGCCACATGGGGATCCGGCTGATGGCGCATCTGTTCCAATTCCTCACGCAGACTCAGTTGCTCCATGAGAAAGGCCGTGTCCTGCGTGGTCTCCTTTTCGAGATCCATGTCGATACCATGCAACGAAAGCAGGTATCGGGCCCGCGCCAGAGGATCCTTCAAGGTCTGGTAGGCCTCATTGATCAGGGAGGCGCCCTGCTGGGACAGACGTCTTTCCTGCTCGCTGGCATTGGCAAAGCGATCGGGATGCACCACTTTCTGCAGTTCCCGGTAGTGTTCCGCAAGTGCCTTGGTGTCTACGATGTAGCCCACGGACAGGCCAAACAGTTCAAAATAGTTTTTCTGGAAATCCAGCATATCGATTCATTGGCCCGAACAGGGGCGGGAGTGTGTACATCAGACGCTGAAACTCTCGCCACATCCACATTCGTTGGTGACGTTCGGGTTGTTGAATTTGAACCCTTCGTTGAGTCCCTCTTTGGCGAAATCGAGCTCCGTACCATCCAGATAGACGAGGCTTTTGGGGTCCACCAAGACCTTCACTCCGCGGTCCTCGAACACCACATCATCCTCGCCGATCTCATCGGCGAACTCCATCACATAGGCCATGCCGGAGCAACCAGACGTGCGAACACCCAAACGAATTCCCACGCCCTTGCCACGATTGGCGAGAAATTTGTTGACGCGCTCGGCGGCAGCTTCTGTCAAAGTAATGGCCATGATCTTGACTCCTGCTCTTTACTCAAAGAGCGAAGGACGGCACATACGCCGCCCTTCCATGTTCCGCCCCGGAGGGCTTGTTGGTTCAGTCGTTGGAAACACCCTTCTTTTGGGCGTAGTCGTTCACCGCCGCCTTGATGGCATCTTCCGCCAGTACGGAACAGTGTACCTTCACCGGCGGCAGGGCCAGTTCCTCGGCGATATCGGTATTCTTGATCTGTTGGGCCTCCTCCAGAGTCTTTCCCTTGACCCACTCTGTGAGCAGGCTGCTGGAGGCGATCGCCGAACCGCAACCGTAGGTCTTGAACCGGGCGTCTTCGATCACCCCCTCGTCGTTGACCTTGATCTGCAGCCGCATCACGTCACCACAGGCGGGGGCGCCCACCATACCGGTCCCCACGTTTTCCTCGTTTGTATCGAAGGATCCGACGTTACGTGGATTCTCGTAGTGATCCAGAACCTTGTCACTGTATGCCATTGTGTTAACCCTCTGTATTGCGTGTTGTACTGGAAGCCGGTCTCAATGCGCTGCCCATTCGATGGACTTGAGATCAATGCCGTCCTTGTACATCTCCCACAGGGGAGACAGCTCGCGCAGTCGTCCGACCTGCTCCCGGATATTTCGGATTGCGTAGTCCACCTCCTCCTGGGTGGTGAACCGCCCGAAGGTAAACCGTATCGAACTGTGCGCCAGTTCGTCCTCGCGGCCAATGGCACGAAGCACGTAGCTGGGCTCCAGACTGGCCGAGGTACATGCGGAACCCGAGGAGACCGCCAAGTCCTTGAGTGCCATGATCAGGGATTCGCCCTCGACATAAGCGAAACTGACGTTGAGGTTGCCCGCCACCCGCCGCTCCAAATCGCCGTTGACATAGACCTCCTCCAAATCCTTGAGTCCGCTCCAAAAACGGTTGCGCAGGGCAAGCAGCCGCGCATTCTCTTCCGCCATTTCGTTCCTCGCGATCTCGAACGCCTCGCCCATGCCGACGATCTGATGCGTTGGCAGCGTACCGGACCGCATGCCGCGTTCATGCCCTCCGCCATGCATCTGCGCCTCGATGCGCACGCGGGGCTTACGCCGCACATAGAGCGCACCGATGCCCTTGGGTCCATAAATCTTATGGGCCGAAAATGACATCAGATCCACCTTCATCTCAGCGAGATCGATGGGTATCTTGCCCGCCGACTGGGCTGCATCGGAATGGAAGACGATCTTGCGTTCCCGACATATCTCGCCGATGGCGGCAATATCCTGGATCACCCCGATCTCGTTATTGACGTGCATTATGGAAACCAGGATGGTGTCATCGCGCAGCGCCGCTTTCAGTTTGTCCAGGTCGATGAGGCCATTGGACTCCGGATCGAGATAGGTGATCTCGAAACCTTCGCGCTCCAGTTGGCGACAGGTGTCCAACACCGCCTTGTGTTCCGTCTTGCAGGTAACGATGTGCTTGCCGCGCTTCTGGTAGAAGTGGGCTGCGCCCTTGATGGCCAGGTTGTCGGATTCTGTAGCGCCCGAAGTGAAAATGATCTCTTTGGGATCGGCATTGACCAGAGCGGCGACCTGCCGGCGCGCCTTCTCCACCGCCTCCTCCGCGGCCCAGCCGAACGGATGGGAGCGGGAAGCCGGATTGCCAAAAACACCCTCCGGTGTCAAATAGCCGCACATCTTCTCAGCGACCCGTGGATCGACCGGCGTGGTGGCCGAGTAGTCCATATATATAGGTAATTTCATCGACTGTTGCTCCAAAACCAACTCCGCTTCTTAACCTGCATTCGTGGAGACGCCAGTCCTGGACGCCTTCTGTTGTATGGCATCGACCGCGACATCCACACTGTCGTCCTGTCGGCCCGCCACTTCTTGCACACCCTTCCGGTTCATCAGCTCCTGCAGACTGATCTGGTTCAAATAATCGTAGATCCGCTTGCTCAGATCCTGCCACAGATCATGCGTCAGGCAACGCTGGTTGTTCTGGCAATTGTGCGCCCCCTTGCAACGGGTGGTGTCCACATTCTCATCGACAGCATTGATCACCTCACCAATGAATATCTCATCGGCGTTACGGCTCAGGCTATAGCCGCCGCCCGGACCCCGCACGCTGGACACCAACGATCTCTTGCGCAGCCTGGAAAAAAGCTGCTCCAGATAGGAGAGCGAGATCCCCTGCCGTTGCGCAATATCCGCCAGTGTGATCGGACCATTCCCATGGTGAAGGGCGAGATCCAGCATGGCGGTCACGGCGTAACGTCCTTTTGTGGTAAGCTTCACGACTCAGACTCCGGGATGAATGATGCAGCGACTATATAATACCCGACTATATTAGTCAACTATTATGCGCATGGGGTTTCTATGCCCCCCACCCTCAGCGGGGTTCCCCTCCCCCTGTTTCGCCGCTGTCCAGGCCGGGCTCATCGGCCATGGAAACGATCTCGCAGGCCGCCAGATCGTCAGTTGCGGCCTCGATAGTATCCTCCTCAACCCCAAGTTTCTTCAGTGCCTTGCACATGGACTGCATCTTCTGGTCCATGGCATGGATATGATCCAGCATGCAGTTGATGGCATGCGCCACCGGATCGGGCGCATTGCGCGTAACACCGTAGGCATCAAACCCGATCTTCTTTGCCATCGCCTCGCGATTGGCCTGTTGCTCATCCCTGGGCGGCTCGACAAGACGCCCGGGTACGCCGACAACCGTGGCATTCTCGGGAACGGATTTGACCACCACGGCATTGGAACCGATACGCGCCCCATTACCGATCTCGATCGGACCCAGGACCTTCGCGCCCGCGCCCACAACCACGGAATTCCCCAGCGTGGGATGACGTTTACCCTTTTCCCAACTGGTCCCTCCCAACGTGACACCATGGTAAAGCGTGCAATCGTCGCCGATGACGGCAGTCTCACCGATCACCACGCCCATGCCATGATCAATAAAGAAACGCCGGCCGATCCGGGCGCCTGGATGGATTTCGATTCCGGTCAGGAAACGCGCGATGTTGGAGAAACCGCGTGCCAGCCACTTGAAACCGGCCTCCCATAGCCGATGGGAGACTCGATGCATGGCCACCGCATGGAAACCCGGATAGGTTGTCAATACCTCGAATCCGGTGCGCGCCGCCGGGTCACGCTCGAATACGCAATTGATATCTTCCCGCAGTCTTTCAAACATCACGCTTATCCACTGAATGAATGGACCATCCATTCCCTACTTAGGAGTCTGTCGAATTTAGGATTAATCTACTCGGCAACTGCTCCATGCGTTGCTCTACCTCCTGCATCCATGCAGTCGTGCGCGGGTGGGAAAGCGGTCCATTTTTCCTCGATTTTTCGTTGCATAGGCCCACTATGCGCCTCAAAATCGAGAAAAACTGG
>JALSTP010000020.1 GCA_026983675.1 Sedimenticola sp. | reverse complement strand
AGTCGGCGCCGGGACGGGCCTGCCGGTAGAGGCGCGGAACGGTTTCCAGATTGTGGTTGAAGACATCCGGCGGCGCCGCGCCGAGCTGGTGGAGGGCGCGTTCGACGCGGCCGCGGAAGTCGGGCACCAGGATCTCGATCTTCACTTCGGGCGCTTCGTGGCGCAGGGCGCGGATGCAGTCGGCGTAGTGCGTTGCACCGCCATCGCGCAGGTCGTCCCGATCGACGGAGGTGATCACCACGTAGCGCAGCCCCATCCGTTTCACCGCCTCGGCGAGCTGCCGGGGTTCCTCCGGCGCCAGGGGTTCAGGCCGGCCGTGGGCCACGTCGCAGAAGGGGCAGCGGCGGGTGCAGATGTCGCCCATGATCATGAAGGTGGCCGTGCCGTGGGTAAAGCATTCGCCGAGGTTGGGGCAGGCCGCCTCTTCGCACACGGAACTCAGTTGGTGTTCGCGCAGCAGCCGCTTGATGCGGGTTACCGCCGGGCCGCTCGGCGCCTTGGCGCGGATCCAGCGGGGTTTGCGCGGCGGCCGTTCGGTGGGGGTGATCTTCACCGGGATGCGGGCCAGCTTGGCCCCGGCGCGTTGGTGGGTCTGAGGAGTGGCGCGCGAGGGGGCGGTGTAGTCGTCTTTCTGGCTCATTCGGGCAGCTCGTTGGGGGCCGGGGCCATAGTGTAGCCCAAACGGCTGGCCAGATGCGCGGCCAATGCCTCGCCCGCCGCCGCCAGGTCGAGGGCGACGCCGAGGTCGGCGAGGCGGGTCACCTCCAGCCCGGGATAGCCGCAGGGGTTGATCCGTCCGAAGGGGGCGAGGTCGCCGTCCACATTGAGACTGAGGCCATGGTAGGTGCGTCCGCGCCGGACGCGCAGGCCGAGCGCGGCGATCTTGCGCCCTTCCACGTAGACCCCGGGGGCCTTGTCGCGCCGTTCGGCCTTGATGCCGTATTCCGCCAGCAGGTCAATGACCGCCTGCTCGATCTCCCGGATCACTCCCTTGATGCCGCCGCCGCGCCGGTGGAGATCGAGCAACAGGTAGGCGACCAGTTGACCGGGGCCGTGGTAGGTGACCTGACCGCCACGGTCCACCGGGATCACCGGGATGTCGCCGGGATTGAGCAGGTGTTCTCTCTTGCCCGCCTGGCCCAGGGTGAACACGGGCGGGTGTTCGAGCAGCCAGAGTTCGTCGGTGGTGTCCGGTCCGCGCCGCTCGGTTAACGCCTGCATGGCGCGCCAGACCGGTGCGTAGGGTTGCCGGCCGAGGCGGCGTACAAGCAGCGGGCTGGAACCGTTTGCTCTCGGAGCGGACTGGCTCACAGCACCATCACCACCCGTTCCTCGGCGTTGAGAGCGCGGTAGATGGCATCCAGTTGTTGCTTGCTGGTGGCCTCGATGGTGACAGTGACCGAGAGCCATTTGCCCCCCTTGCTGGGCCGGGTCTTGACCGCCCCTTCGTGGATGTCGGGGCAGTGTTGGCGCACGATCGCCACCACCAACTGGTCGAAATCGGGCGCCGCCTTGCCCATCGCCTTGATGGGAAAGGCGCAGGGAAATTCCAGCAATGTCTCTTCGGTCATGGCGTCTCCTCGCCCCGGCGGAGGCGGTCGACGCGTCGTTCGAAGCCCGCCCTCACTTGTTGCCACAAGGGGCCGGGTTCGCCACTGCCGACGGGGGCGTGATCCAGTTGCGTGACAGGGAGCACCTCGCGGCTGGAGGAGGTGATCCAGATCTCTTCCGCGCCGGCCAGCCGGTCGGCGGCAATGGGCGCCTCGCGGCATGGCAATCCGGCGTCGCAGACCAGTTCCAACACCAGATCGCGGGTGATGCCGGGCAACAGGTCGCGGCCCTTGGGCGGCGTGACGATCTCGTCACCCAAAACGGCAAAGACGTTACAGGCCGCGCCTTCGGTGATTCGGCCGTCGCGCCGCAGGATCGCCTCGTCGGCGCCCTGACGGCGGGCCTCCTCCTTGAGCAGGATGTTGGCGAGCAGGGTGGTGGCCTTGATGTCGCAGCGGGCCCAGCGAATGTCGTCCAGCACCACCGCGCTGATGCCTTTTTTCAGCAGCGCTGGCGGCACCGGTGGCAGGGGCGAACTCTGGGCAAAGACGGTGGGCGGAATATCGTTGGGAATGGCGTGCTGGCGGCGCGGCATGACGCCGCGTGTCACTTGCAAATAGAGGAGCTGGTCCTGGCCTGGTGACTCGGCCAGCAGCGTCTCCAGCACCTGGCGCCATGCGTCATGGGTCAATGGGTTTTGCATCCGAATAGCGGCCAGACTCGCCTCAAGCCGGCTCAGGTGGGCCCCCAACTGCAAGAGGTGGCCGCCGTAGGCGGGGATCACTTCGTAGACCGCGTCACCGAAGAGGAAACCCCGGTCCATGACGGGCACACAGGCGTGTGTCTGGTCCATGAATTCGCCGTTGAGGTAGACCCGGGGCATCGCGCTCAGAAATTGAACCACATCAGCACGGTGTCGGTGAGACGGTGGACGATGCCGCCGTCCTTTATTCCGGCCAGGGCGACCAGCGGGATGCGGGCGATGTCATCGCCATCGAGACTCAGGCGGACGTAACCCACCGTACTGCCCTTTCGGACCGGCGCAAGGATCCGGTTGTTGATCAGCACTTTGGCCTTCATGGCATTGTAGCGTCCTCGCGGCACGGTGATGTAGACGTCCTCCGCCGGTCCTAGCGGCAGATGCTTTCGGTCGCCTTTCCACACCCGCACGCGTCTGACCGTCTGTCCCGCATCGTAGAGTTTGTGGGATTCGTAGAAACGAAAGCCGTAGTTGAGCAGGGACTGGCTGGCCGCGGCGCGGGCATTATCGCTCTTGGCCCCAATGACCACGGAGAGCAGCCGCATCCCATCGCGTTTGGCCGAGGCGACGAGGCAGTAGCCCGCGGTGCTGGTGTGGCCAGTCTTCACGCCGTCCACGGAGCTGTCCCGCCAGAGCAGTTTGTTACGATTCTTCTGGGTGATGCCGCCGTAGGTGAATTGCTTGGTGGAATACCATTTGTAGTATTCGGGAAACTCCTTGATGACGGCGGCTGCGGCCTTGGCGATGTCCCGGGCGGTGGTGTAATGCTCGGGGTCGGGCAGGCCGGTGGCGTTGTCGAAGTGGGTATCCTGCATGCCGAGATCGGCGGCGCGGGCGTTCATCAGTTCGGCAAAGGCGGACTCGCTCCCGGCGATGTGCTCCGCCAGGGCGACGCCGGCGTCATTGCCGGATTGGATGATCAGACCCTGCAACAGGTCCTCCACCTTGACCCGGTGACCCACCTCGATAAACATGCGTGAGCCAGGCGTCTTCCAGGCCTTTTCGCTCACCAGCACCTCGTCTCCAAGGGCAACGTGTCCGGCCTGCAGTTCGTGGAACACGGCGTAGGCGGTCATGATCTTGGTCAGGCTGGCCGGTTCGATGCGCTGGTCGGCATTCTCTTCGGCGAGAACGCGGCCGCTGTTGATATCGAGCAGCAGGTAGGCCTTGGCGTCGATCTTTGGGGGATCGGGGATCGGGGTGGCATTCGCCGTTGAAAGCAGGGACAGGACGCTCAAAAGACCAATGGATAAAAGTCGCCAACTCATGGTGTACAGGATGTCCTCGAAAAAGTGGGTGAAGGGATAACGGGCGCTTATTCTACCGCGCGTGATGGGGAGAAAACACGCGGATGGACGTCAGTCGAGGGACAACCGGATCGGGTGGATCCCCAGTCTGGAAAGCTGGTGTCCCACGGTGTCCGCCTTTTCCGATGAGGCCAGCGGGCCGATCTGTACGCGGAAAACGCGCTTTGCCGGCGAACCGCCGGGCAGGATGCGCACCCGCTGCGGCAATTTGGCCTGGAGACGTTTGCGCAGTTGTTCCGCGTTGATGCGGTTGCCGAAAGAACCCACTTGCAGATAGAGCCCCGCGCTCTTTACCGCGGAGCGGCGCGCCGGCCCTGCGGGCGCGGGGTTGCTGTTCCGCGTTTTGGCCGACACGGGTGAGGGCAGGGAGGCGATCCGCGTGACCGGTTTTCGAGGGGAATACCTGGCGGGATCGATGGCCCTGACTTCCACCGGCGCGGTCCCTTTTCCCAGCATGCCCAGCTTGAAGGCAGCGGCGTAAGAGAGGTCGATCAGACGGTTGTCATGGAAGGGTCCGCGGTCGTTGATGCGCACGATGACGCTGCGGCCGTTGGCCAGGTTGGTGACGCGCGCATAGGTGGGCAATGGCAGGGTCTTGTGGGCGGCGGTCATGGCATACATGTCGTAACGTTCGCCGTTGCTGGTGCGCCGGCCGTGGAACTTGGTGCCGTACCAGGAGGCGGTCCCGCGCGCCACGTAGCCGGCCCTGTGTGACAGGACCCGGTAACGCTTGCCTCCCACCGTATACGGGCGGTTTCCATAGCGGCTTAGGGGTTCGGCCCGCGGTATGGCGTTTCTGACATGGGAGAGATCGATCGGGCGCGACGGCCCGTGGTCGCCCTTTTCGAGAAAAAATGCGCTGGAGCAGCCCCCCAGTGCGGTGGCCAGGACGGCGGCCAGTGCGATCCTACTTGGTAACAACGCCTTTCTCCTGCTTCTCTTTGCGGGCTTTGATCTCTTCGCTCAACTGGTAGACGGCCATGGCGTAGAGATTGCTGTGATTATAGCGCGTGATGGTATAAAAGTTGGGCAACCCCAGCCAGTATTCATGTCGGCCGTTCTTCTGCTCCAGTTCGATGAGGCTGGCAAGGGTGTTGGGCGCAACCCTGCCGACGGGCCGGATGCCGGACCGCCGCAACACCTTCACGGGGATGCTGGGTTTCATGCCCGCTTCGATAAATTTGCGATGTGCGCGGGTGACGTACCGGGCGCGGGTGGCAATGAGGTCCCCTGCGGTCCATCCGTGGCGTTTGAAGTAGTTGGCGACGCTGGCGATGACATCGGCGTCACTGTTCCACAGGTCGCGTTTGTGGTCGCCATCGAAGTCCACGGCATATTGCCGGTAACTGCTGGCGATGAACTGGGGTTTGCCCATGGCGCCGGCGTAGGAGCCCTTCGTGGTGGCGGGGTCGATCTTCTCCTCCCGGGCGAGCAGCAGAAACTCCGCCAGTTCGTTGCGGAAAAAGTCCGCCCGTTTCGGGTAGCCGAAAGCGAGGGTGCTGAGGGCTTCGAGGACGTGGAATTTGCCGGTATGGTTTCCATAACGGGATTCGACGCCGATGATGGCGACCACGATTTGTGGCGGGACCCCATAGCGTTTTTCCGCGGCCTGGAGCAGATCCCGGTGCCGGCGCCAGTAGCGGACTCCACCGTCGATCCGCTCCCGGGTCAGGAAGATGGGGCGGTATTCATACCAGGGCTTGGCCTCGGCCGGCCGGTTCATGGCGTCGATGATGCTTTGTTTGAAATGGGCTTTGCCCAGCAATGCGGAAAGCGCGTCGTGCTCGAAATGATGGGTGCTCACCATCTCCTGGACGAAGCGCTCGATTTGCCGCTGACGGGCTTCCGGGGTGGCGGCATACAGCGGAAGATCGAGCAGAAGCAGAAGGGTGAGGCAGGCAACGATTCGCAGGGTCATGATCAGGTCGGTAACAGTTTGCGGTGGGTGTGAATGGACATCAGAATACCGAATCCGGCCAGGATGGTCACCAGCGATGTGCCGCCGTAGCTGATCAGGGGCAGAGGTACGCCCACCACCGGCAGCAGCCCGGTGACCATGCCGGTATTGACGATGACATAGACGAAGAAAACCAGTGTCAGGGAGCCGGCCAGCAGACGGCTGTAGGTATCCTGACCGCGGGTGGCGATATAGAGGCCGCGATAGACGATGAACAGATAGAGCGCCATCAGCACCAGGATGCCGACCAGGCCAAATTCTTCGGACAGCACCGCAAAGATAAAATCGGTGGAGCGTTCGGGCAGGAATTCCAGATGGGACTGGGTGCCGTTCAGCCAGCCTTTGCCAAACAGCCCCCCCGAGCCGATGGCGATCTTCGATTGGATGATGTGATAGCCGGCCCCCAGCGGGTCCCGTTCCGGGTTGAGGAAGGTGAGCACCCGTTGACGCTGGTAATCGTGCATCAGGTACCAGGCCGCCGGCGCCAACGCCATCAGAAGGCCGCCCACCGCGGCGATGATCTTCCAGCCGATGCCGGAGAGGAAAAGGACGAAGATCCCGGCGGCGGCCACCAGCACGGCGGTGCCCAGATCCGGTTGCTTGGCGATCAGCAGGGTGGGAACGAGTACCAATGCCCCCGCGATGGCGAGCCGTTGCCAAGTGGGCGGCAGGGGTTGTTCGGCGAGGTACCAGGCCACCATCATGGGCAGCGCCAGTTTGAGCATCTCGGAGGGCTGGAAGCGGAACAGGCCGAGATTGAGCCAGCGTTGCGCGCCCTTGCCGATGTCGCCGAAGAGCAGCACCGCGATCAGCATGAGCACGCCGGCCAGATAGAGCCATGGGGACCAACGCCGCATGTGGATCGGAGGAATCTGAGCGGCCATGAACATGCCGACGAAGGCGAGGGCAAGCCGGATGGCCTGGCGCTCGACCTTGCCGAAATCCTGCCCGCTGGCGCTGTACAACACCACCAGGCCATAGCCGCAAAGCAACAGCAGGCCGGAGAGCAATGGCAGATCCAGATGCAGCCGGGTCAGCAATCCATGCTGGCGCGCGGGCTCGGAGGGGGCGAGGGTGGTGGGAGAGTAGATCATCGCTTTTCTCTACTGTTTCAGCAGGTATTTGTCCATGACGCGCCTTGCAATGGGGGCGGCCACCGAGCCGCCGTGACCGCCGTGTTCCACCACCACCGCCACTGCGATCTGGGGATCTTCCACTGGCGCGAAGGCGATGAACAGCGCATGGTCCCGCATCTTCCGGGCAATCTTCTCTTCATCGTACTCTTCATCCTGTTTGATGCTGAAGACCTGGGCGGTGCCAGTCTTGCCGGCGATGTGATAGGCGTCGGTGCGAATGCTCCGCGCCGTGCCATGCTTGCCTTCGATGACCTTGACCATGGCCGAGATGACAGTTTCCCAGTTGGCCGGGTTGGATGCCGGGATACGGCTGGAGCTGAGAACGGTGGGATGAGGCGGGCGTCCACTCTGTGCCGATCCCACCGCTTTTACCACACGGGGGCGTACGTAGATGCCGCGGTTTGCCAATGCGGCGGTGGCGGCGGCGAGTTGCAGCGGGGTGGCGAGGAAATATCCCTGGCCGATGCCCATGATCAGCGTTTCGCCCGGATACCAGGGTTGTTTGTAGACCCGCCGCTTCCATGCGCTGGAGGGCAGCAGCCCGCGCAGTTCGCCAGTGAGGTCGATGCCGGTGTGGTGGCCAAAGCTGAAGGGGGTGAGAAAGTCATGCATGCGGTCGACGCCCAGGGTATGCGCGAGGTCATAGAAATAGACGTCGCATGATTGGGTGATGGCGGAGCGCACGTCCATCTTTCCATGGCCCCATTTTTTCCAGTCGCGGTATTTGTGATCGTGGCCAGGGAGCAGGTAGAAACCGCGGCAGAGGATTTTTTTGGATGGAGTAACCGCCCCTGTCTCCAGGCCGGCCAGGGCAAAGAACGGTTTTACCGTGGAACCGGGTGGATACTGGCCGCGTAGCACCCGGTTGAACAGCGGTTTCTCCTCTGAGTCACGCAGGGCCTTGTAGGTTGCGGAGGAGATGCCCTCCACGAACAGGTTGGGGTCGAAGCCGGGCTTGCTGACCAGCGCCAGCACCCCGCCAGTCTTGGGGTTGATGGCGACCAATGCGCCACTGTAGTCGCCGAAGGCATCGAGGGCCGTTTTTTGCAGGTCCGTGTCCAGGAACAGGTGAAGATCCCGACCGCGAACGGGGGGCGTGCTCTCCAGCACGCGCAGGGTCCTGCCTTTGGCATTGACCTCGACTTGTTGCAGACCCACATGGCCATGCAACAGTTTTTCGTAGGCCTTCTCGATGCCGTTCTTGCCGATGTGGCTGGTGCCGGAATATTCCGACATGTCGATAGTCTTGATCTCCCGGTCGTTGATGCGTCCCACATAACCCAGTACGTGGGCCGTCAGTTCGGCGAGAGGGTACTGCCGGAGCAGGGTGGCGTGGATGTCGACGCCGGGGAATCGATGGCGATTGACCGCGAAGCGGGCCAGCTCCTCATCACTGAGTTTGACCCGGATGGGGATGCCGTCGAAGCGGCGCCGTTGACGCCGCAACCGCGCGAAGCGGGCCCGATCGTCATTCGATATGGGGATCACCCTTGTCAGTTCGTCGATGGTCCTCTTCACATCGCCGGCCTTCTCCGGGACGATCTCCAGACTGTAAGCGGGAAGATTCTGCGCCAGCAGTACGCCGTTCGCATCGTAGATGAGCCCCCGCGTGGGTGGAAGGGGTTCAAGTTTCACCCGGTTGTCGCGAGACAGGGTGGTGAAGTGATCGTGCTCCAGAATTTGCAGTCTGCCCAAATGCACGATCAGTATCAGTGCAAAAAGCCCCACGACGACGCCCGCGAAAACGGCGCGGCCGAGGAAGATCTGACTCTCCCTCAGGTAGTTCTTGATGTGGATTTGTGGATTAACTGACATGGTAGTGCTGACGCACTGCCCTGAGGATGGCGAATATCCAGGGCCACAGCAGCATGCCGACAAAAGGGGGAACCCAGTACCAGAGCGGTGGGGGCGGCAGATGCACCGCACCCATCACCCACAACGAGAAGAGGCGCTCCACCAGCAGGAGCAGAAAGACGATCATCGCCTGTTGCCAGATAGGAAACACGCGGATGCGCTGGTGGAGCTTCAGGGCGAGAAAGGCGACCAGCGAGAGTCCCAGGGCATGCTGTCCGAGCAGCGTACCGGTGAGCACGTCCAGGGCGAGCCCCACCGTCCAGCCGGTGAATACACCCACCCGTTGGGGGAGGGCAATGCACCAGTAGATCAGCGTCAGCGTCGCCCACTGAGGCCGGAAATCCTTGGCCCATCCAGGCAGAGGAAAGATGACGAGGGCCAAGGCAATGAGCAGTGTCACGAGGATCACTGAGCCGCCCCGGTGCCGGCCGTGCATCATTCCTTCCCCCTCTTGGCGTTCGCCGCTGGGTCCGGAGCAGGCGCATGTTGTGGAGTGGAAGGCAGTCTGTCGCCAGCGCCGGTGACGTTCTTGGGTTTGAGCGTCCAGATCAGCAGCACTTCGTGGCTGCGTTCGAGATGGGCGGTGGGGGTGGCGCGCACCGTGGCGAAGGGTCGGCTCGGTTTCCGCCGTACCTCTGTCACCTTGGCCACCGGATAGCCGGGGGGAAAGACGCCGCCAAGGCCCGATGTCACCAGCAGGTCGCCCTCGCGGATATCGGCATTGTTTGGGAGGTGTGGAAGCTCCAGGCGATCGATCAGACCGGTCCCGACGGCAATGGTGCGCAGACCGTTGCGCACCACCTGGACCGGCAGTGCATGGGTCGCGTCCGTGATCAGCAATACCGTGGCGGTGATCGGTGTGACCTGGGTGACCTGGCCCATCACCGCGTTGGCATCGACCACCGCCTGGCCCACGAACACGCCGGAACTGGAGCCTTTGTCGATGATGACCTGGTGATGGTAGGGGTCCAGGTCCACCGACAGGAGTTCGGCGATAAGTACGCGGTCACCGATCTTGAAGGAGGAGTCGAGCAGATCGCGCAGGCGCATATTCTCCGTTTCCAGCGCCTGAAACTTCTGGAGGCGCGCCTTCAGCGCCAGATTTTGCAGGTGCAATTGCTTGTTTTTCTTCTTCAACCGGTCGCGGCTGGTGAAGGCCTCGGAGATCCATTGAGTGGCGCGCACCGGCATGCTGGCCGCGTATTGCAGCGGGTAGGCCAGCAGGGACAGGGCGGCGCGCGCAGACTCCAGATGGTGGTAACGGTGATCCATCACCATCAACACCAGAGACAGGATGACTGCAGCGACCACCCTGAGGTTGATGGACGTGCCTTCTGTAAAGATCGGTTTGATGACCGCTGACCCTAAAACCTGGGGGTGGACCCGTTACTCCAAGCTGAACATGTCGTTGCCGCCGCGCTCGTCGATCAGTTCCAGCGCCCGGCCGCCGCCCCGCGCGACGCAGGTGAGCGGGTCTTCGGCCACCACCACCGGCAGCCCCGACTCTTCTTGGAGGAGGCGGTCGAGATCGCGCAGCAGAGCACCACCCCCGGTGAGGACGATGCCACGCTCGGCCACGTCCGCGCCCAGTTCCGGCGGGGTCTGCTCCAGGGCGGTCTTCACCGCCTCCACGATACCGGACAGGGGTTCCTGCAGCGCCTCCAGAATCTCGTTGCTGTTGAGCACGAAGCTGCGCGGCACCCCTTCGGCGAGGTTGCGGCCCTTGACCTCTATCTCTTTCACCTTGTTGCCTGGGTAGGCGGATCCAATGGCGTGTTTGATGTTCTCCGCCGTCGACTCGCCGATCAACGTGCCGTAGTTCCGGCGCACATAGTTGATGATCGCCTCGTCGAAGCGGTCGCCGCCCACCCGCACCGAGTTGGCGTAGACGATACCGTTGAGGGAGATGATCGCTACTTCCGAGGTGCCGCCGCCGATGTCGAGCACCATCGACCCCCGCGCTTCCTCCACGGGCAGACCGGCGCCGATGGCGGCTGACATGGGTTCTTCGATCAGATAGACCTCACGCGCCCCGGCGCCTGCCGCCGACTCCTTGATGGCGCGCCGCTCCACCTGGGTGGAACCGCAGGGCACGCAGATCAGCACCCGCGGGCTGGGCCGCAGCAGGCGGTTCTCATGCACCTTGTGGATGAAGTACTGCAGCATCTTCTCGGTGACTGTGAAATCGGCGATCACCCCCTCCTTCATCGGCCGGATGGCCTCGATGTTCTTGGGCGTGCGCCCCAACATCTTCTTGGCCTCCTCGCCCACGGCGGCCACCGACTTGGCGCCACCCGGCCCACGGTCCTGGCGGATGGCCACCACAGAGGGCTCGTTGAGGACGATGCCCTGGTCGCGGGCAAAGATCAGGGTATTGGCCGTCCCCAGATCGATGGAGAGGTCATTCGAAAACAATCCGCGTATGCGTCTTAACAGCATGGGCGTGCCTTAAATCCCAGGGTGAACCACCCTGCAAATAAAATTACGGAACCGCGACGATTCCAAACTGAGTTCTTGGAAAGACGTATAATAGCTTATTAACCCGGCAACAATATATATCGTATTCAGCCGTGGCGGGCCGGCACGCCACGGCTGAATACGATATATATTGTTGCCGGGTTAATAATTCGCACGATGAAAAGGCAAGGATCGTTCACATCGCCTGCAACAAGGCGCGACAAATCGGTCTACAGGGGGGTGAAAGCGCGATTGAAGTCCGCATTGACCGGCGGCAGGGCGCGCCGGCCGGCGCGGAAACGAGCCTGGCCACTCCCCTTAATCTAGCAATGGTCGCCGGATCGGGCAAGCGTCGTGGGGGGCGCGTTGATTCTCTATACCGTGGTTAGCGCAAATATGGTACCTTTCCGGGCCTGTTTTTCGGCGCCGTGGAAGGAGGAGGCGATGTCATTACAACGATCGGACGTGGAGAAGATCGCCCACTTGGCCCGCCTGGCGGTGAGCGAGGCGGACGTCGAGGCGTATGCCGGCGAGTTGTCCGGGATCCTGGATCTGGTGGCGCAGATGGACGGTGCCGACGTGGAAGGGGTGACCCCCATGGCCCATCCGCTTGATATGCCCCAGCGCCTGCGGCCCGACGAGGTGCGCGAGGCGGACCAGCGCGCGTTGTTCCAGTCCATTGCGCCCTTGACCCAGGACGGGCTCTACCTGGTGCCGAAGGTGATCGAATGAACGGCGGGGCGCACTGATGCACACTATGACCATCGCCGAAATGGCGCGCGGCCTGCGCGACGGCGCCTTTTCCAGCGTCGATCTGGTGCGTGCCTTCCTCGACCGTATCGAACGCTACAACGATGGCCTCAACGCCTACATTACCGTGGACGCTGAGGCGGCATTGGCCCAGGCGGAGGCGGCGGACGCGCGGTTGCGCGCGGGCGACGCCACACCGCTGACGGGCATCCCCATCGCCCACAAGGACATCTTCTGCACCCGCGGTGTGCGAACCAGCTGCGGTTCTCGCATGCTGGACAACTTTGTCGCCCCCTACGATGCCACGGTGGTGTCGCATCTGGCGCGGGCGGGCGTGGTGATGCTGGGCAAGACCAACATGGACGAATTCGCCATGGGTTCCTCAAACGAAACCAGCTTCTACGGACCGGTGCGGAACCCCTGGGACACGGACCGTGTGCCAGGCGGTTCCTCCGGTGGCTCGGCGGCGGCGGTGGCGGCGCGGTTGGCGGCGGCGGCTACGGGGACCGACACCGGTGGATCCATCCGTCAGCCGGCGGCGCTGTGCGGCATTACCGGGCTCAAGCCCACTTACGGCCGGGTGTCGCGTTGGGGCATGATCGCCTTCGCCTCCAGCCTCGACCAGGGCGGCCCCATGACCCGCAGCGCGGAGGATGCGGCGTTGATGCTCGCTGCCATGGCCGGCTTCGACGAACGCGACTCCACCTGTGTGGACCGGCCGGTGCCCGACTACGCCGCCAGTCTCCACGATGACATCACCGGACTGCGCATCGGCCTGCCGAAGGAGTATTTCGGCGAGGGGCTGGAGAGCGGGGTGGCGGACTCCGTGGAGGCGGCGCTGGACGAATATCGTAAACTGGGGGCCGATCTGGTGGAGATCAGCCTCCCCAATAGCCACCTCGCCGTCCCCACCTACTATGTGGTGGCGCCGGCGGAGTGCTCCTCCAACCTGGCGCGTTACGACGGCGTCCGGTTCGGTCACCGCTGCGACGATCCGAAGGACCTGGAGGATCTCTACAAGCGTTCCCGCGCGGAAGGGTTTGGTGCGGAGGTGAAACGGCGGGTCATGATCGGCACCTACGTCCTCTCGGCCGGTTACTATGACGCCTACTACCTCAAGGCGCAGAAGATCCGCCACCTCATCTCCGACGACTTCCGCCGGGCCTTCGAGCAGGTGGACGTGATCATGGGACCGACCACGCCCAGCCCGGCCTTTCGCCTCGGCGAGAAGAAGGACGACCCGGTGACCATGTATCTGTCCGACATCTATACCATCGCCGTCAATCTGGCGGGTCTGCCGGCGCTGTCGCTGCCTGTGGCGCCGGCGGAAGGCCTTCCGGTCGGTTTGCAGATCATTGGCGATTACTTTGGCGAGGCGCGTCTGCTGAACGTGGCGCATCGTCTGCAGCAGGCCACCGATTGGCACCGGGCGGCGCCTGGCGGATTCGAATAGGAGGGTTGTCGTGATGGATTGGGAAGTCGTCATCGGTCTGGAGATCCACACCCAGCTCGCCACCCGGTCGAAGATCTTCTCCGCCGCGTCCACCACCTACGGCGCGGCGCCCAACACCCAGGCCTGTGCGGTGGACCTGGGGCTGCCCGGGGTGCTGCCGGTGCTCAACGGGCAGGCGGTGCGGATGGCGGTGCGCTTCGGCCTCGCCATCGACGCGGAGATCGCCCGCCGCTCGGTCTTCGCGCGCAAGAACTACTTCTATCCCGATCTACCCAAGGGCTACCAGATCAGCCAGTATGAACTGCCGGTGGTGGGCCGGGGCCGGGTGGAGATCGCGCTCGATGACGGCACGACCCGGACCATCGGCGTCACCCGCGCCCATCTGGAGGAGGACGCCGGCAAATCCTTGCATGAGGACTTTCAGGGCATGACCGGCATCGACCTCAATCGCGCCGGCACCCCGTTGCTGGAGATCGTCTCCGAGCCCGACATGCGCTCGGCCAGGGAGGCGGTGGCCTATGCCCGCAAGATTCACCAGATCGTACGCTACATCGGGATCAGCGACGGTAACATGCAGGAGGGCTCCTTCCGCATGGATGTCAACATCTCCATCCGCCACCCTGGCGAGACCCGCCTCGGCACCCGCACGGAACTCAAGAACCTCAATTCCTTCCGTTTTCTCGAACGGGCGGTTCTCTATGAAGTGGAGCGTCAGATCGATGTCGTGGAGAGTGGCGGCGCGGTGGTGCAGGAGACCCGCCTGTACGACCCCGATCGGGACGAGACCCGTTCCATGCGCTCCAAGGAGGAGGCCAACGACTACCGTTACTTCCCCGATCCCGACCTGCTGCCGCTGGTGATCGACGACGACTTGATCGAGGCGGTGCGCACTGAGCTGCCCGAGCTGCCCGACGCCCGGCGCAGCCGCTTTCAGAGCGAGCACGGCCTCAGCGAGTATGACGCCGGTGTGCTCACTGCCTCGCGCGAGCTGGCGGATTATTTCGAGACGGTGGCGGAGGCGTGCGGCGACGCCAAGTTGGCCGCAAACTGGGTGAGTGGCGAGCTGGCCGCGGCACTCAACAAGGCGGGCCTCGACATCACCGCGTCACCTGTGGCCGCCCCTGACCTGGGTGGGCTTCTCAAGCGCATCCTCGACAACACGATCTCCGGCAAGATCGCCAAGCAGGTGTTCGAGGCGATGTGGACCGGCGAGGGTGACGCCGATGCAGTGATCGAGGCCCGGGGGCTGAAGCAGATCACCGATACCGGCGCCATCGAGAAGATCGTGGACGAGGTGATCGCCGCCAACCCCGGCCAGGTCGAGCAGTACCGCGGCGGCAAGGCGAAACTGTTCGGCTTCTTCGTCGGACAGGTGATGAAGGCCACCCAGGGCAAGGCCAATCCGCAACAGGTCAACGCCTTGTTGAAAAAGAAGCTCGGGTGAAGGCTGGCGGGTACCTTGCCGCAGCGCTCCCTCACCGGGCGATTCGACCGGTCTCTTCCCAAGCATAAAGGGAACCGCCTTCCTGCCGTTAAAGCGGATATGACACTCATTCGCGGAAACGGCTGCAGGTTTGCCATCGCCTTTGTTTGAGGGGGCGGGGCAATGCTGAGTCTTGTAAAAAATACCACCATTCGCCAGAAGATCTGGGGCGGCTTCGCCCTGATTCTGGCCGTATTGGCGCTTGTCTCCCTGCTGAGTCTTCTGGGGCAGAGCAGGGTGCGCAACACCATCTCCGAAGTGGTGGGGATGCGCCAACCGACCGCCCTGCTGTCGATGGATCTCTCCCGCCGTCTGCAGAGTACCGCCAGCAGCTTCGGTTTCTATCTGCTGAGCAAGGCGCCGCAATACAAGACCGAATTCCTCCAGGGTCAAAACCGCGCAGAGAAGATCATTCAACGCCTCAGGGGATCGCCGGCGGTGAGCGAGGATCCGGAGGCCCGGTCCCTGGTGGCGGGCATCGCCGATGATTTCGCCCATCTCAGGACCCTGGGCGCGCGCATCCTGGCCGCTGCAGGGGACGACCGCAAGAATTTTCCCGGCGTGGCCTACGCCGCCGAACACATCAACCCGCTGAGTCAGCAGTTTCTCCAACTGGTCTCTCAGATGCTCATGTCCGAGGAGGAGGAAGAAGCCAGCGAGGAGCGCCGAGCGCTCTACGGCGATCTGGCGGACCTGCGCTATAGCTGGGCCAATGTCATGAATGGGGTGCGCGCCTATCTCGCCTTCCGGCGCCAGGACAACCTGAACGATGCCCGGCTGTACCTGACCCGGGCCGGAGAGCTGCTGAAGAAGATCGCCGGATATGGCGAGATGCTGACCTTCGACCAGCAGGATGCGCTGGAACAGCTCCAGCGGCTGTTCGCCGACTTCGGCAAGAACTACCGTCACTTGCAGACCATTCACGGCAGCGCGCGTTGGCGCACCGATACCTGGCTGGTGAAGAGCGAGATGGGGCCGCTGTTCGGGCGTATCGAGAAGCGGCTGGAGAAGCTGGTGTCGCGGCAGCGCGCCGCCATTGAGTCGTCCAGCCAGGTGCTGGCGGACGATGCATCGAACGCGGCGACAATGGCGAAGATATTGTTTGCCATCGGCCTGCTGATGGGGTTGGGGGTTGCGTATCTTATTGCCAACATGGTGGTGACGCCCCTGCAACGGGCAGCGCAGGCGATGGATGAGATCGCTCATGGCGACGGGGACCTGACCCGCCGTCTCGAGGCGCGAAACCGGGATGAGATCGGCCTGCTGAGCAGTGCGTTCAACCGTTTCGTCAATCGGGTGCAGAGCATCGTCAGTCAGACCTCCAAGGCGACGGGTGAAGTCATCGGCGCCGTTGCCCGGACCACCTCCAGCGCAAATGACATCACCCGGCTGGCGGAGCAGCAGGAACGGGAGACCTGCCAAGTGGCGGCGGCCATCGAACAGATGACCGGGACCACTGCGGAGATCGCCGTCAGTGCGCAAGAGGCGGAGACATCGGCCCGCTCGGCCAGTGGGCAGGCAGGCATGGGCCAGTCGGTGGTGGCGCAGTCGGCGGATGCCATTCAAGGCCTCGCCGATGAGGTTCAGACCGCCGCCACCGCCTTGACCCGGCTCGAACAGGACATGGCCACGGTGGGCTCCATCCTCGACGTGATCAAGGGGATCGCGGAACAGACCAATCTGCTGGCCTTGAATGCCGCTATCGAGGCTGCGCGGGCGGGCGAACAGGGGCGGGGATTTGCTGTGGTGGCGGGTGAGGTGCGCAGCCTGGCCAACCGTACCCAGGAATCCACCGTGGAGATCGAGGAAATGATCGAGCGCCTGCGTTCGGCCGCCCAGGATGCGGTGACGGCCATGCAGACCGGACGGGAGAAGGCCGGGGTGAGCGTGGAGCAGATTCAGCAGGTGCGCCAGACCTTCGACGCGATCTCTGCCGCGGTGGAGCATATCAGCGAGGTCAACACCGCCATCGCCCGGGCCAGTGGCGAACAGAAGGTCGCTGCCGAAGAGGTAGTCCGGAGCGTCGAGAAGATCCGCGACGGCAGCCGGGCCATGTCCGACAGCGCCCACGGCAGCCGAGACGTCACCCAACGGCTGGGGACGCTGGCCGCAGAACTTCAGCAGGTGATCAGCCAGTTCCGCATCAGTGGTGATGAGGGATTCGATTTCAATACCGCCCGCTCGGCCCACCTCGCCTGGAAGGCGCGTCTGCGCGATTTTCTCGATGGCCGCGCCTCACTGAGCCGGCAAGAGGCCGTCTCTCACCATGACTGTGTGTTGGGCAAGTGGTACTACGCCGAGGGTCTGGAGCGCTATGGCGAGATCCCCGAAATGAAGGCGCTGGAGGCCCCGCACGCCGAACTGCACCGTACGGTGGGGCAGATCATCGCCCTCAAAGAGAGCGGCAGGGCGGAAGAGGCAGAGGCGGCGTTTGGGCGTATCGCCACACTCTCGACCGAGATCATCGCCTTGCTCGACCGGGTGGAAGCGTCAATCGGCGCAAGGCGGGATCAGGCGTCACCTGGAGATGCCGCCTCAACCGGCCGTAACGTTGCCGATGCCGCAAACCGGGCACGCCGGGTCGCTGGATAGGCCGACGCAACGCCATTCCATCTGGAGCGCATCGAACAGCAGCAGCCGTCCGTTGAGCGTCTCGCCAGCGCCGGTGAGCACCTTGATCGTCTCGGTGGCCTGCAGGCTGCCGATGATACCGACCACCGGCGCCAGGATGCCGTTCTCTGAACAGGTCTCGTCGGTATGCCCGTCTGCGGGGTAGAGGCACTGGTAACAGGGGCCGCCCCGTTTTCCCGCGAAGACCGACACCTGCCCTTCCCAGCGGATGGCGGCGCCCGAGATGAGCGGTGTGCCCGTGGCCACGCTGGCGGCGTTGATGGTGAAACGGGTGCGGAAGTTGTCGCTGCAGTCAACCACTGCATCCGCGTTGGCGACCTGTTGCGCGAGCGCATGTTCATCGAGCCGGGTGTCGAAGCATTCGACTGCAACCTCCGGGTTGATCTCTTTGACACGCGCTTTTGCCGAGGCCACTTTGGGGCGCCCGATGTCGTCTGTCCCATGAATGATCTGGCGCTGCAGGTTGGTGAGATCCACCTTGTCGAAATCGGCCAGAATGAGGCGGCCGACCCCCGCCGCCGCGAGATACATGGCCACCGGCGCTCCCAGTCCGCCCAGGCCGACGATCAATACACAGGACGCCAACAGCCGCTGCTGCCCCTCGACGCCGATGGCGGGGAGCATGATCTGACGGCTATAGCGCAACAGCTGTTCGTCGTTCATGGGGTGCCGGCGGGCTCCTGGATGGGGCCGGACTCAGAGGTATCTGCGCCAGTGCTCCGGCCGTTGGTCATGGCAGCCGTGCGTCATGTTGCGGTAGCGGTTGGCGAATATCTTGCGGGTACAGTTGCTGTCGCCCCGGCGACAGCCACGGTTGGCGCGTTCAATCTCTTCGGTGTAGTAGTAGAGTGCCCGTTTGAGGCGGTAGATCAGGCGGTTGTCGATGTGCAGGCCCACTTCGGTGAGACCGCTCTCGATCTGCTCCAGCGAGACCTTGAGCAGGTCATAGCTGACATGGAGCAGGGTCGGGGTCTGGGGTTCCACCCGCTGCACACCTTCCACGTCTGCAAGCAGCAGGGCGGCGGTCTGGGCCTGGTTGGGGTCCGGATGCAGCTCGACGAAGTGGATCTCCCGGTGTTTGATGAACGCTGACGATGAGGTATCCATATTCTTTGTATGCTAATGCAGATGCAGAAATAATCAAGGGGCACGTGATGGAGGGTTTTCCCTCGGTCACGAGTGGGGCCCGGCCTATCGACTGGGGCAGAGACCCGTAGTGATGCGTTCGTTGCCGGCGAGGTCCCGATGGGTGGATGTTTCGGAAAACCCTGCTTCCACGAGCAGCCGCCGCGCCGCCGATCCTTGATCGAAGCCATGTTCGAGCATCAACCGGCCGTCTTTTGCCAGGTGGCAGGGGGCCTGGCGGGCAATGATACGAATCGCATCGAGGCCATCGCCGCCCGCCACCAGTGCGAGCGCAGGCTCCGAGGGAAGATCACCCTGGCGCAGATGGGGATCGTGGCGCGAGATGTACGGGGGATTGGTGAGGATGAGGTCAAAGGGGGGGGCGTCGTGTAGCGCCTCGAACCAACTCCCCTGGACGGTGGTGATGTGGGTGAGCCCCAGCCGCTCGAAGTTGCGTTTGGCGACGGCGAGGGCCGCGGCGGAAAGGTCTGTCGCCACCACGCGGCACCCAGGGCGCTCGCTGGCGATGGCGGCGGCGATGGCGCCGCTGCCGGTGCCCAGGTCGGCGATTCGCCATTTTGCGCGCGGTGGAATATGTTGCAACGCGAGTTCCACCAGTTGTTCGGTCTCGGGGCGTGGAATCAAGGTGTCCGGTGTGACCTCCAATGGCAGGGACCAGAATTCGCGTTCGCCGGTGATGTAGGCGATGGGCTCTCCGCCGAGTCGTCGTCGGAGCAGGCGCTCGTAACGTTCGGCTTGTGCGTCTGTCAGCGCTTTCTCGGGCCAGGCGAGGAGGTGGGTCGGCGGCTTGTCCAGTACCTCTGCCAGCAACAGGCGGGCCTCCAGTTCGGGGTTTGCCTGGGGCACTGAGGTGAGCCGTCTGCGCGCGGAGGCCAGCGCCTCGGCCGTCTGGATCATGCACTCTCCGCCAGGCTGGCGAGCTGATCGGCCTGATATTCCTGGATGAGGGGGTCAGTGAGCTGGTCGAGCTGCCCTTCCATGATTTCGTCGAGTTTGTAGAGGGTGAGGTTGATACGGTGGTCCGTCACCCGGTTCTGGGGGTAGTTGTAGGTGCGGATGCGTTCCGACCGGTCACCGCTGCCCACCTGCAGGCGCCGAGCACTGGCTTGCTCGCTGGTCTGCTTCTCCTGCGCGGAGGCGAGCAGGCGCGCCTGGAGCAGGGCCATCGCCTTGGCCTTGTTCTTGTGTTGTGAGCGTTCGTCCTGGCACTCCACTACGATACCGCTGGGCAGATGGGTGATGCGCACCGCCGAGTCGGTCTTGTTGACATGTTGGCCGCCGGCGCCCGAGGCGCGGTAGGTATCGATGCGCAGGTCGTTGGCGTCGACGGCGATCTCGTCGATGGACTCCACTTCCGGGAGGATGGCGACGGTGCAGGCGGAGGTGTGGATGCGCCCCTGTGACTCGGTTTCCGGCACACGCTGTACCCGATGGGTGCCCGATTCGAATTTGAGCCGGGCATAGACCCCCTTGCCGCTGATGCGGGTGACGATCTCCTTGTAGCCGCCCATCTCGCCCGGGCTTTCGCTCACCACCTCGGTCTTCCAGCCACGCTGCTCCGCATAGCGCAGATACATGCGATGCAGGTCGCCCGCGAACAGGGCCGCCTCGGCGCCGCCGGTGCCGGCGCGGATCTCCAGGTAGACATTGCGTTGGTCGTTGGGGTCGGGCGGCAGCAACAGGCGTTGCAGCTCGGGTTCCAGTACCGCCTGACGCGCCTTTGCGGCCGCAATCTCTTCATTGGCCAGTTCCGCCATCTCGGGGTCGTTGAGCATTTCCTCGGCGCTGGCGATGGCCTCTTCGAGCCGACGATACTCCCGATAGTGGCCGGCAAGGGGCTCCAGTTGGGCATATTCCTGGCTCAGGCTGCGGTATTGGTTCTGGTCGCTCTGGACCTCGGGCTGGGCAAGCAGGGCGGTGATCTCTTCGAAGCGATCAGCGACCTGCTCCAGCTTGCCGCGGATCGAAGGTGTCATGATCGGGTATCGTTCTTTTTTTCCAACTGGAATAGGGTGTTGGCGGCTTCGAGGAGTTCGAGCTGACCGTCGGCGCAGGCTTGGCGCAGACGGGTGCTGGGGGTATGCAGCAGCTTGTTGGTGAGCGTGTGGGCCAGGTACTGGAGCGCCTCTTCCGCTGTCTTGCCGCCACGTAGCTGGCGCATTGCGCGCGCCAGCACCTCATCGCGGGTGCGTTCCGCCTGGCCCCGGTAGTCCTGAATCATGGAGACGGCATTCAATGAGCGGACCCAGGCCATGAATTCCGCCACATGGAGATCGATGATCTCTTCCGCCTGCTCGGCCGCCTCTTCGCGGGAGCGCATATTCTCTTGGACCACCTCTTCGAGATCGTCCACGGTATAGAGGTAGATGTCGCTCAGCTCACCCACCTCCGCCTCGATATCCCGGGGCACGGCGATGTCGACCATGAAGATCGGGCGATGGCGGCGCTTTTTCAAGGCGCTCTCGACGGTGCCCTTGCCAAGGACGGGCAGCGGGCTGGCGGTGGAGGCGACCACGATGTCCGCTTCCGGCAGGTGGTTGGCAATCTCGGTGAGGGCGATGGCGTAGCCCTCGAACTCCGACGCGAGGGCGTGGGCCCGCTCCACCGTGCGGTTGGCGACGATGATCCGGCCGATGCCGTGCTGATGGAGGTGGCGGGCCGCCAGTTCGATGGTCTCGCCGGCGCCGATCAGCAAGGCCGTCTGGGTGGAGAGGTCGCTGAAGATCTGGCGCGCGAGGTTCACCGCAGCGAAGGCCACGGAGACGGGGCTGTTGCCGATGGCGGTGTCGGTGCGCACCTGCTTGGCGGCCGAGAACGTGTGCTGGAACAGCCGAGACAGCATCTTGCGCGTACATCCCACCTGGGTGGCGGTTTGAAACGCCGCCTTGACCTGGCCGAGGATCTGGGGTTCGCCCAGCACCATGGAGTCGAGGCCGCTGGCTACGCGCAACAGGTGTCTCACCACATCCTCGTCCACGTGGGTGTAAAGATAGGGCATCACCTGGCTGGAGGGCAGGCCGTGAAAACGGGTCAGCCACTCCGTGACCGCATGTTCTCCATTGTCCGAAACGGCGCAGTAGACCTCGGTCCGGTTGCAGGTCGAGAGGATCACGGCTTCGCGGACGCCCTGTTGCTCGGTGAGGTTGCGCAGCGCACCGGCGATCACGTCGGGCCCGAAGGTAAGACGTTCGCGCATCTCGACGGGCGCCGTTTTATGGTTGAGTCCGAGCGTCAGCAGGGTCATGATGGTCCAGTGATTTAAGGTTTGTATGCGAAATTTTGTAATATCAATGGGTTAAATTCAAGGGAATTGTTATATTAATCCTCCGCGGTACAATAGGGCCGGAGATCGGGTATGGGAAGTAAAGTGATTGCGTCCCGTTGCCGGCTCCAGCGTTCCTCCAATCGTCCATCAACGTCGCTGAATCTATGAAACCCATCCGGTACTCCCTTGCTGCCCTTTGTCTGCTGTCGTTGGCCGCCTGTCAGAATCCGCCGATCCGGAAAGGGCCGGCGATGTCCGGTAAGAAGACGGAGGCGCCCGTAGAGAAGGAGACGCTCAAGAGGAAGGTGGTGCCCGGTAAGGTCGAGACGCGGAAACAGGAAAAAGAGATCTCCCTGGATAAGGATCTCGTCTACGCCCTGTTGTTGGGGGAGATTGCAGCCCAGAGGGGCGAGTTCAAGGTGGCCTATGACGAATACCTGGATGTGGCGAAAAAATCCGGGGACCCGCGGGCAGCCGAGCGCGCCACCAACATCGCCCGCCTGCTGAAGGACAACCGGGCGGTGCTGCGGGCCATACGGGTCTGGGAGAGGCTGGAGCCCGATTCGCTGGCCCTGCACCAGATCGCCGCGCTGGCGTCTGCACGGTCGGGAGACGAAAAGATGGCGGCCGACCACCTGGGCGAGATTTTGCGAATTGCCACTGCCCAGGGGACGGACGGTTTCTTGCAGGCGGCGCTGGTGGTCTCCAGGCTCAAGGACAAAGGGTTGGCGCTGCGGCTGATGGACGGGTTGGTAAAAGACCATGCCGGCCAGGCGGAGGCATGGTACGCGCATGCCGTCGTTGCCGTGGGGGCGGAACGCTATCCTCTGGCCGAACGCAGTGCGCGCAAGGCGCTCGAACTGCGGCCAGGCTGGGGACGTGCCGCGATCCTGCTGAGCCGGGTGTTGCAGTCGGAAGGGAATGCCCCTGCCGCCCGGCGCGTGATCGAGGATGCGTTGGCGAAGGCGCCGGACGAACGGAGTCTGCAGGCGGCGTATGCGCGCTTGTTGGTGGAGAGCAAGGACTACGAAGGGGCGTACGCGCAGTTCAAGAAACTGTTGGCTGGCGACAAGGAGGATGTCGATGCCCGTTTTGCGCTGGGGGTTCTGGCGCTGCAACTCGAAAAGTTCGACGATGCGCGGCGGTATCTGCGGGGTCTGGTGGATGCGGGGGAGAAGAAGAACGAGGCGGCCTATTATCTTGCCCAGACGGAAGAGGAGGCGGGCAATACTCGAGAGGCGGCCAAGTGGTACAAGCGTGTCGGAGGCGAGTATCTGCTCGATGCCAAGATTCGCCTCGCCCGTCTCTACGCAAAGCGTGGTGACATTGGTCAGGCGCGGGACCTGCTCCAGCAGATGCGCAGTCACATACCCAAAGAGGCGGTGCGATTCTATCGGGTCGAGGCGGAGATCCTGCAGGAGGCGGGCAAGCCGCTGGTGGCCATGCAGGTCTACGATCAGGCCCTCAAGGCCCATCCTGGCAACACACAGTTGCTCTACGGGCGGGGTCTGCTGGCAGCGAGTCTGGGGCGCATCGATCAGGCGGAGCGTGATTTGAGGGAGGTCATCCGGCGGGATCCCAAGGACGCCGACGCGCTCAACGCACTGGGCTATACGCTGGCGGAGCAGACCGACCGTTACCAGGAGGCATTGGGTTACATCAGGCAGGCGCTGGCGATGAAACCCGACAGTGCGGCGATCCTCGACAGCATGGGCTGGGTGCAGTACAAGCTTGGCCACATGCAGGAGGCCTTGCGCTACCTGAGAAAGGCGCTGGACATCGTGCCGGATGCGGAGATTGCTGCGCACCTCGGCGAGGTCCTGTGGAAGACGGGCGATCGTGAAAAGGCGCGCAAGGTGTGGGACAAAGCGCTGAAGCGCGAGCCGGAGAGCAAGCCTTTGCTCAAGACCCTAGAGCGTTTTCGCTGAGACGGCGATGCGGGCGAGGGAAGGGCTGCTGTCGCAATGTGACGGTTGGCCAGCGCCGGCCAAGCTCAATCTCATGTTGCGCATCGTTGGCCGCCGGCCCGATGGCTACCATTTGCTCCAAAGCGTATTTCAGTTTCTCGATGTGGGGGATTGTCTCCGTTTCCAGCCGAACGCGACGGGTCTCATCCGCCGCATCCGGGGTCCGGAAACGGTGGCGGCCGAAGCGGATCTGGTAGTGCGCGCCGCGAAGCGACTGCAGAAGGCCACGGGTACGCCTCGTGGCGTCGATATTCAAGTGGACAAACACCTGCCCATGGGAGGGGGACTTGGCGGCGGGAGTTCGGACGCCGCCACAACGCTGGTGGCTCTGAATCGTCTGTGGGATTTACGTCTGGGCGTGGATGAACTGGCCGGGCTTGGGCTGGCGCTGGGCGCCGACGTACCGGTCTTTGTGCGTGGGCAGGCGGCCTGGGCCGAAGGCGTGGGGGAGAAGTTGACGCCGGTCGAACTGCCGGAGCCCTGGTATCTGGTCCTGGCGCCTGAATGCCACGTCTCGACACCCGCGGTATTCGCCGCTCCCGATTTGACACGCAACTCGCCCCGCATCACAATAGCCGACTTCTTCGCGGGCAGCGAGGCGAACGATTGCCTGGATGTCGTCCTTCGTGACTATCCGCCAGTGCGTGATGCCCTGGAGGCGCTCGAAGCCTATGCCCCGGCCCGTTTGACAGGGACAGGGGCCTGTGTCTTTGCCGTATTCCCGTCGTTTGAGGCGGCAGAGGATGCCTGGCGGGGCTTGCGGACGCAGTATCCGGGCTTCGTGGCGCGCGGCATGAATCGGTCACCGCTGTTGGACCGGAAGGTTTAGGTGATCGTGCCTTGCAGGGGTATGAAGGGCAGGAAGCCCGGAGTCATCCTGGCGCCCGTGCAGCGGAGGTGGATGTTGCAGAGGACCGGTTTCTCCGCCGGAATTGGAAGTGAGGAGAAGTTCATTGGGGCGTGGCCAAGTGGTTAAGGCACAGGGTTTT
>JALSTP010000019.1 GCA_026983675.1 Sedimenticola sp. | reverse complement strand
GTGCTTGGCAAGGGAATGACGCTTGCCAAGCACTGCGCCTTGTTCCGGCACATGCCTGAAGCCCTGAATACGATATATGTTGTTACCGGGTTAATAATCAGAAAGAGCCAGTACTTCCGGAGGTGGGTTTAGTCCCCCTTCCTTTCAACCTTGATGGCCGTCAATGTATTGCCACTCTGTCCGACCACGATTTCCAGTTGGTCGCCAATGTCGATATCGGCAAACCCGAAGAAGCGGTTATTGTCTCTTTCGTCTTCGTAAAGAGTCGTTGATGTGAAATGTATGGTTTGACCCTCAAGGGTCACAGTCTTGGCGTTGTTGTCTTTAGATGTGACGGCGCCTTCTATTTTCTGTCTTGACGATTCCCCGAATTTGAACTCGATTTCCTCTGCCGTCAGTTCGCCCTTTGTAATTCGACCTTTGACCTCAACTTCTGCACCGACGGTCAATCGATTGCTGGCGCCATTGTGATAGCGTGTTTCGGGGGTTATACGCACGGCCTGCCCGTTTACCTCCACGATGTCGCTAAGGAGGCCGGTTGTGACCACCCCTTCCAATTCAACCCGGCTGCCTTCTGCTCCCGCGTCCAGCCGAACAACTCCTTTTTTTGCTATGCGGCTGGCGATGAGAACCCCTGCCGTATCGAAGCCGCGGGTACTCTTTACCTCCACGTTCCATCCGTCCTGGGGGGCACCGTCGGGTAATGACGCCGCCTGGCTCCAGTCGATGACCTGGTTTCCAATCTGGAAGGTCGTCGGAGTGCGCGCGTGGACAACGCCCTTGAGTTCGATTTCCTGGCCATTCCAGGCCGTTTGTTTGACTTCGACGCGGGTGGCATGGATGACGCCGGAGCCGACGGGGAATCCGCTGACCTCCACCACGGCATTCACTGGAATGCTGCCGAGGACTGTAATACCCGAGGCGCCCGGCTCGAAAACCGTGTCGGTATCTACGGTCACCGTCTGCCCCATCACCGTGAGACTGGCCGACCCGTTTACATCATTGCCATTGACGATACCTTCAAGGGCATCGGTATAGGTCATCTGGTCTGCTTTACCCGTGACGCCATCGGCGTTCACCGCTCCCCGCACTTCCAACACCATTCCGAGACCGAGACCCGCTTCGCTGACCTCCTGTCCATCTGCGGTAATCTTGGCGCTGCTCGTGTCATACTCCACGCCATTCACGAAGACTGATCCAAATGCAGTGATGCGGCCCATCGAGATGCCTGTTCCGCCGATCCCGCCCTCGGCCACGGTGCCGCCGCCCACTCCACAGGAGGTCAGCGACGCGAGCAGGATCGCCAAGGCCATGCCGCATACTGCATCCGCGAATCGTTTCATGTTTCGTTCGCTCCCGATTCGTGTTTCTCGAAATAATAGATGCCGACCCCCGCCGTCGCCCGGCCGGCGCCCTCTGCCCTGGGATTGGCATCCCGGTCGTGCTGTGCGAGGTAGCGATCGAACGCCTCCAGCAATTCCTGGGATTTCCGGGCGCTCATCTCCCTGAACCGCGGAATGACCTCTTCAGGCAAATTGTCGTACAGCACCTTACGCTGAAATCTGGGTGCGTCCGGCATATGGAGATTGTGATCGATGGTCTCCAACAGCAGCGAAACATCGGTACCGAGAATGTGCAGTTTGCCGGTCTCTGCCCGACCGGGCACATAGGCCTCGGTAAGCAGCCGGACCCCCCCGGCTTTCGTCACACTGACCGCGCCCACCCGCTCCAGTTCATCCAAGACGGCGCGCACCGGCATATCGCCACTGAAGCGCTTCACGAGTTCACTGAAACTTCCCTGACCTCCATCGAGAGGCAACTCCGCGGGCCGGCCGGTCTCGGGATTCCGATAGTTCTCTTCCCTGCGCCAGGCGGCGATAACTCGTGCGGCGCGGTTGTATTGCTGTTCCATGAACCCGTTGCTGGGCGTCTCCATTTTTTTCAAACGACTGACCTCTTTGCGATTCAGTCCTGTGATGATAGAAACACGGGACACCGTCTGTTTTCGCCCCTGGATACCGAACTCTCGATCGGCGACATCCACGAACACCCATTTCGCGAGATCCGCGAATTCCCCATACGAAAAACCGTTTCGCAACAGAATCCTGACCAGCGGTCGCAACAGTTTGAGTACCGCCGCCGAGAGTACATCCCGGATGTTTTTGCTCATTTCTTACGGCTCTTGGTGTGATTCCCCCACTATAATCCCGCGACACCGCGGCCCCGGCGCCACACCTTAACGCCAGGGCCGCTTCTTGACCGGTGGTCCTACGGCCGTTCGTGACAGAGTGTACAGCTCACCTTGGTCCCCTTGGCCAGATGAATCGTACCATGATCATCCGTTTGCAGATCCCGGGCTGCCGCGGTGCGGGACAACTCCGTGCCTTGCAGATTGGCCCCGTGGCAGGAACGGCAGTTGTCGGGATCGCGTTTGTAGAAGTCCTCATGGTCCTTGTTCCAGCGCGCATCCGCCACGTTATGCATTCCATGCGGCCCCTTGGTGGTCAGTGACAGGCGGGTATGGCAAGTGTTGCATTCTGTAATGGTGCCCACATGCCCCTGCAACTGCTTGGCCGCCACATTGTCGTTGGACCCCGCCGCGTTGGGCCAGATGGCATGGGTCGAACCATGGCACCCTTCGCAGGCAACGCCACCGTGTCCAAGGCTGTTCCGGTAGAGCTGTCCATCCTGCTCGGCAAAACGCTTGTTACTGGCAAGCCGCGGCGTAGCCGCCGGGTCGTTGGCATTGTAGGCGACCCTCAAACGCAACTGGTTGCCCTGATGATTCAAGGCATCGCCGGTATGACAGGACTGGCACTTGGGCTCGTCCAGCCACGGACGGCGGCGCTGTCCGTTGCTTGCCAGCTTGAAACGCCCGCCGATGGCCGTCATGCTGCCGTGACAATCCCGGCATTCCACGCCTGCCCCACCCATGGCGCCACGCAGACACTTGGTCACCTTGCCGGGATGGCATTGATAGCAGGTCTCTTCGAGCGTGCCATTGGGCGGAAAAACAGGGGCGCCATTGGCATCGGTGAGTTCGCCATGGTGGCCGTGCATCACGCCCGACAAGGTATCGTGTTTCTGCTGTTCGGCGTTGGGTCCAGTGCCCGCCAGATCAAGGGCTGCCGAATAGTGACAAGATGCGCACAATACCGGCCGTTGGTCCATCAGATGGGTGTTGTGCTTGAGGTCATGGAGCCGCATCACATTTTCCTTCGCGGCCTGGAGTACGCTGTTGGGATCGGTAATGTCCTCGGCAAAGACGAAGCCGGCGGCTGGATGTTTGTCCGGATCGGCGCCGATCTCACCCAGCGCATGACAGTTCTGACAATCCGACTCGGATGCAACCGGCAACACAACATCGAGTTGAGCATGCGTGGCCCCCGTGGTCTTGTCGATGGCCTGCAGGCGCATAAGGGGATAGGCATTGACCCGGCCGGCATCATCCACCGGCAAAGTCGGAACGCCGTCGGCGGCAAACCATTTTTTCGCTGAATCGAAACGGTCGAACGGCTGAGGATCGTTGGCCGAATAGGGTGCGTTGATTCCCGGCATCTTCTGACCAAGCAGCCCCTCGTCCGGTTGGGGGGTCAGCCCGAAGAGATCCTGCACGAAGGGCCGACCAGTGGCAGGGTTGATGTCCCAGAAATTGCTCTTTTGCACTGAACCCGGAAGATTCTGGCTGGTGGAATTAATGGAGCCCTGGGCATCGGCAACAGCCTTGTAACGAATATCGATTTCGCTCTGCGAAAGGATCCTCGGTTCCGCGCCCCGCTGGATGGCCTGGGCATGGACCACATTGAAGGGAGGCAGAATCACAAAATTGGAATAATCCAGGTCGGCGCAGTGCATACCGAGATCGTTGAATCCGAGCAAGGTGATATCGCCGGTGACGTTACCGCCCGTATTTCCGCCCGTATTTCCGCCTGTATTACCACCTGTAGTACCCCCGGTGCTGCCTCCAGTGTTACCTTCAGTGTTGTCCCCGGTGTTGCCATCCGTGTGGTCATTGGAATCAGAGTTGTGGCCATGATCTTCATCGCCCGCATCTGCAACATGATCCCCCGACGTCCGCTCCATGAACTTGATCGTCTTCGCCTTCAGTTTTTTCTCATCGGACTTGCCCTTCCCCTTCACCCTGACGCGCTGGCCGGCCACAAGGTCTCTTCGGGAACCCTTTTCGAACCTTGTTTCGTCGGAAACCTTGATCGTCCAACCTTGCAGCTTGAACCGATGATCACTCAGACCCCGTTCGATACGGCCTTCTAACTGGACTTCTTTCTTGCTCTCTTTGCCCTTTTTCCCATGATCACCCGCGGCTGCACTCTGCGGCCCACAGGCAATGAGTACGCTGAGTATGAGTGGCGTCAATAGAAAAAACTGGATTCCACGTTTTGTCGGCATTGCTCTGGTCCCCTGTCTCATAAATCGTTGGTATTACCGTCATGATGGCTCGGTCCCCGCATCCAGGCGGTTGACACAAAGGGTTTTCCCTAACGATAGTTGGGAATAATATCCCAAATATTTGGAAATGCAAGGGGCGGCGCCATTTTTTGTGTATTCTGACGAGTCACTCACATGTACGGCGCCTCCCGCGAGCCGTCTGGAACACGCGATTCCGATATGTCGAAAGAGTTTCTCCTTGAGTCCGGCCTTGTCTACCTGAACCACGCTGCCGTAAGCCCCTGGCCGCGAAGAACGGCGCGGGCCGTCGAGGCATTCGCGGAAGAAAACAGTCGAGTGGGTGCTTTTTTCTATCCGCGCTGGATGGAGAAGGAACAGCGGCTGCGCGAACGGCTGCGCTGGCTCGTCAATGCACCCGACGCGAAAGACATCGCTCTGCTCAAGAACACCTCTGAGGCCCTTTCGATGGTGGCCTACGGCCTCCCATGGTCCGAGGGCGACAACATTGTCTCCATTACCCAGGAGTTCCCCTCCAATCGCATCGTCTGGGAATCACTCAAGGCATACGGCGTCGAAGTGCGCCTCCTCGACCTCTACGCCTCGGATGATCCCGAGGGCGATCTGATAGCACTCTGCGACCGCCATACCCGTTTGGTCAGTGTAAGCTCAGTGCAATACGCCCGGGGGCTGAGGCTCGATATCGAACGCATCGGGGCGTTCTGTCATCCGAAGGACATCCTGTTCTGCGTCGATGCCATTCAGCATCTCGGCGCCTTGCCCTTCGACGTACAGGCCTGCCAGGCCGATTTCGTGGCGGCGGATGGGCACAAATGGATGCTCGGCCCGGAGGGACTGGCGCTCTTCTATGTGCGGCCAGAGGTGCAAGACCGGCTACAACTGAAACAGTACGGCTGGCACATGGTGGAGCACGCCGGGGACTTCGATCGCATCGACTGGCGCCCCGCCCGTGACGCACGGCGCTTCGAATGCGGCAGTCCCAATATGCTGGCGATCCACGCTCTGGAGGCCAGCCTGTCGCTGTTGGAAGAGATGGGCATGGAGACGGTGACCTCCCACATCGCCGAAAACCGCGAAACGGTGCTGGAGCACGCGCGGTCGCGGGGTTACCGCATCCTCTCCCCCGACGTCCCCCACCGTCTGGCCGGGATCGTCACCTTTTCCGTTCCCGGCGTAAGTGCCGAGTCGCTCCATCGCAAACTGATGGAAAACCGGGTGGTATGCGCCTCCCGCGGCGGCGGCATCCGCTTTTCACCCCACTTCCACAACACCGCGAGCGACATCGAAAGGGCCTTTGGAATCCTTGATAATATTCTGAAGTAACGATGCACTGCCGTGCCGACACCGGGGCTGCCGAACCCGCTGTTGAAAACCTCTACCGTTTCCCGCGGTCTATACTAATAACCAAGCAAACCAGTGAGGTAACCCATGAACGGCTGGGTGAATCGACTGGGGAGACGTATCTGCGATTGGCTCGAAAAGGAGGAAGCCCCAACCGCGACCCCATTGTGTGACTTCGACCGACTCTGTTATGAACTCAGACCAGCGGACGTGATCCTGGTGGAAGGCCGCGCCCGGATCAGTAACGTCATCAAGCTCATCACCCAGAGTTCCTGGACCCACGCGGCGCTCTACATCGGGCGGCTCTACGACCTCCCCAGCCATCACACCCGCGAACTGGTGCGCCTGCACTACGACGGCGACCCCAACCAACAACTCATCATTGAAGCGCTGCTCGGCAAGGGGACCATTGTCACCCCCATCGGCAAATACCGCCGCGATCATCTGCGCATCTGCCGGCCGGGCGGGCTCTCGCCGGAAGATGCCGACAAGGTGATCCACTACGCGGCCAAGCGTCTGGGGGCCCAATACGACGTCCGCCAAATGGCAGACCTCGCCCGGTTCTTTTTCCCCTGGGGCATCCTGCCGCGCCGTTGGCGCTCCAGCCTGTTTGCCCACAACGCCGGCACACCGACCCGGACGATCTGTTCCAGCATGCTGGCCGAGGCCTTCAACGCGGTGAATTTCCCGATCCTTCCGTTCATCGACCGGCGCGATGACGGTTCCCTGCGCTTCTTCAAGCGCAATCCGCGGCTGTTCACACCGAAGGACTTCGACTATTCGCCCTATTTCAACATCATCAAGTACCCGTTCCTGGGGCTCGATGACCTGGGCGTCTACCGCAAGCTCCCGTGGGAGGACGACGAATACGTCTACAACGACGGCGACGAACATCTGCCGGACGAAGAGGCGCCCGAAGCCGAACCCGAGCACACGGGCGCGTGGCGGCCGGCGCTGTTGCGCAATCTGGGCGGGAATAAGCGCGATCTCGAAGCGCCCACAATCGAGCCCCCGCCCGAACACAAGGAGGCGTCGTCATGAATCTGCTCTGCCGTCTACTGCGACTTCGCCAGCGCACCCTCAGCGCCCCCCTGCTGCGCCAATTCCGCCGTGCCATGCCGGCCATGTCGCGTACCGAACGGGAAGCACTCAATGCCGGCGACGTGGGTTGGGAAGGCGCGCTGTTCAGCGGCCGGCCCGACTGGCAAGCGTTGCTCGACGCCCCTCCCGCAAGGCTCTCCCGTGAAGAACAGGCATTTCTCGATGGCCCGGTGGAAGAACTCTGCCGCCGCCTCGACGACTGGCGCATCACTCACACACTGCGCGACCTGCCGGAGGAGATCTGGCAATTCATCAAGACATCGGGCATGTTTGGCATGATCATCCCGAAGGTCTATGGCGGACTCGGGTTTAGCGCCTACGCCCATTCCTGCGTGGTGATGAAGATCGCCAGCCGCAGCGTCACCGCCGCCGTCACCGTGATGGTGCCCAACTCACTGGGCCCCGCCAAACTGTTGTTGCACTATGGCACCGAGGATCAGAAGAACCACTACCTGCCGCGCCTGGCGCGGGGCGAGGAGATCCCCTGTTTCGCCCTCACCGGCCCCACCGCGGGCAGCGACGCCGGCGCCCTGCCTGACCAGGGCGTGGTCTGCCGCGACCGCTTCGAGGGCCGGGAAATCACCGGTATCCGGCTCGACTGGGACAAGCGCTACATCACTCTGGCCCCCGTGGCCACCCTGATCGGGCTGGCCTTCAGGCTCCACGATCCGGAACACCTGCTCGGCGACGACCCCGAACCCGGCATCACCGTCGCCCTGATCCCCGCCGACATGCCTGGCGTGGAGATCGGCCGGCGCCACATCCCGCTGGACATCCCGTTCCAGAACGGACCCACCCGCGGCCGCAATGTCTTCATTCCCCTGGACTGGATCATCGGCGGCCCCACGCGCGCCGGACAGGGTTGGCGGATGCTGATGGAGAGCCTCGCGGAAGGACGCGGCATCTCCCTCCCGGCCCTCTCCACCGGCGCGGGCAAGGCGGCCTGCCGCTACACCGGCGCTTACGCCGCCGTGCGCCGCCAGTTCAACCTGCCCATCGGCCGCTTCGAAGGCGTGGAGGAGGCGCTGGCGCGCATTGCCGGCAGGACCTACCAGATGGACGCCGCGCGGCATCTGATCCTTAGCGCCCTCGATCAGGGCCGCCGGCCCGCAGTCGCCTCCGCTATCGTCAAATACCACCTCACGGAACGTTACCGGAAGGTGGTCAACGACGCCATGGACATCCATGGCGGGAGCGGGATCTGCCTCGGCCCCCGCAACCTCATGGGGCGGCCCTATCAAGCCATCCCCATCGCCATCACTGTGGAGGGGGCCAACATCCTCACCCGCAGCATGATCATCTTCGGCCAGGGCGCCGTGCGTTGCCACCCCTGGCTGCTCAAAGAGTTCGAGGCGGCCCACCAGCCGGACGGGCAACGCGCACTGACCCTGTTCGACCGCGCCCTGTTCGGACACCTCGGCCATCTGCTGCGAAACCTGGGACGCAGTCTGGTGCTGGGCCTGAGCCGGGGGCGTCTTGCATCCCCGCCCGCCAACGGCCCCGACGGCCGCTGGTTTCAACAGCTCGACTGGATGTCCAGCGCCTTCGCCCTGTGCGCCGACGTGGGCATGATGACCCTCGGCGGCGCGCTGAAACGCAAGGAGCGGCTCTCCGCCCGCCTCGGCGATATCCTCAGCCTGCTCTACCTCGGCTCGGCAGTGCTCAAGCACCATCACGACCACGGCCACCCCGAGGACGAACGGCCGCTGGTGGAGTGGGCGTTGCGCGATCTCATGCATGAAATCCGCGAATCCTTCCGGGGGCTCTTCGCCAACCTCCCGAGCCGTCCTCTGGCGTGGGCGTTGCGGCTCTGGACCTTTCCCACCGGCCTCACCGTTCCGGGTCCATCCGACCGGCTCGATCACGCCGTTTCCCGTCTCCTGCTGACCCCCTCGCCGGTCCGGGACCGGCTCACCGAAGGGGTGTTCGTGAGCTACGACGGGGACGAGCCGGTCGGCCGCCTGGAGTTGGCGCTGGAGACCGCCCTTGCCGCCGAACCCCTGGAACGCCGCCTGGCCAAGGCGCAGCGCGAAGGCATTGTGGACGGCACCGACATCGAACGCGCGGTGGAGGCCGGCCTCTTCACCGCCGCCGAAGCCGCGCTCGTTGCCCATGCCCGCCGCCTGCGCGCGCAGGTCATCGCCGTCGACGACTTCGCGGCCGGGACGGTCCGGCGGCAACCCGCCTCCACCGCAGACGCCGCATAGCAAGGGAGACGCCCCATGACCGAGAGCCTTTTCACCCGCCCTGTCTACATCGTCGATGGCGCGCGCACCCCCTTCCTCAAAGCGCGTGGCGCGCCCGGTCCCTTCACCGCATCCGACCTGGCGGTGGCCGCCGGCCGCCCCCTGATGCTGCGCCAGCCTTTTCCGCCCGAGGCGCTGGACGAGGTGATCCTCGGCTGCGTCTCCTCCGGCCCCGATGAGGCCAACATCGCCCGCGTGGCCGCACTGCGCCTCGGGTGCGGCGAAGCGACCCCCGCCTGGACGGTGCAACGCAACTGCGCCTCGGGGATGCAGGCGGTGGACAGCGCGGCCAAGGATATCGCCAGCGGCCGCGCCGAATTGGTGTTGGCGGGCGGCACGGAGTCCATGAGCCACCACCCCGTGCTGCTGCGGGATGAGATGGTGGCGTGGCTGGCGGCGTGGAACCGGGCCCGTGGAATTGGCGGACGAGCGCGTCAACTCGCCCGCCTGCGGCCGCCGATGCTGCAACCCATCATCGGCCTGCTGCGCGGGCTTACCGATCCGGTGGTGGGGCTCTCCATGGGGCAGACGGCGGAGCGGCTCGCCTGGCGCTTCAATATCTCACGCGAGGCGATGGACGCCTTCGCGGTGCAAAGCCACCGCCGCCTGGCGGAAGCGCTGGCCGAAGGACGGCTCGAGGAGATCGAGCCACTGTTCGATACCCGTGGCACCCCCTACGAGCACGACGACGGCCTGCGCCCCGACACCGACATGACCACCCTGGCGCGGCTCAATCCCGTATTCGATCCGCCGACAGGCAAGGTGACCGCGGGCAACAGCGCCCAGATCACCGACGGCGCGGCCTGGCTGCTGCTCGCTTCCGAAGAGCGCGTGACGGAATACGACCTGCCGGTGTTGGGGCGGCTGACCGACACCGCCTGGGCTGCCCTCGATCCCGCCGAGATGGGGCTGGGGCCAACCCACGCCATGGCGCCGCTGATGACGCGTCACCAGTTGAACAGCGACGACATCGACTACTGGGAGATCAACGAGGCCTTCGCCGCCCAGGTGCTGGCCTGCCTGCACACCTGGCAAGACGCCGATTACTGCCGCGACACACTCGGTCTGGAGGCCCCCTTCGACCCCATCGAAGAGAGCCGCCTCAATGTGGATGGCGGCGCCATCGCCTTGGGCCACCCGGTGGGTGCCAGCGGCGCGCGGATCGTCCTGCACCTGCTACACACCCTGCGGCGCAACCGGGCGCGGCGCGGCATCGCCAGCCTCTGCGTGGGCGGCGGCCAGGGTGGCGCTGTGCTGGTGGAACACACCCCGGACACGGAAGGAGACCCCCAATGAACGGCGATTGGCAATACCGGCGCGATGAAGAGGGCATTGGCTGGCTCCATTTCGATCTTCACGACAGTCCGCTCAACCTGCTGTCTAAACGCGCCCTCAGCGGCCTCGAAGAGATGCTTGGCGGTATCCGGGCCGATCCCCCCCTCGGCCTTGTTCTGGTCTCCGACAAGAAAGCCGGTTTCATCGCCGGGGCCGATGTCTCCGAGTTCGAAGGGATCGAACCGGAAGCGGCAAGGCGCCACATCGAATGGGTGCATCGCATCTTCGAACGGATCGAAACCACGCCCTTTCCGGTGGTGGCCATGATCCACGGCCACTGCCTCGGCGGCGGCCTTGAACTGGCCCTCGCCTGCCGCTACCGGGTGGCGCGAGACGATCCCGGCACCCGGCTCGGTTTTCCCGAAGTGCGGCTCGGTATCTTCCCGGGCTACGGCGGTACCGTGCGCAGCATCCAGCGCATCGGCGCGCCGCGGGCGCTGCAAATGATGCTCACCGGGCGCAGCATCGACGGCCGCCACGCGCGGCGCATCGGCCTGGTGGACATGACAGCGCCGGAACGCCAGCTCCGGGCCATGGCGCGGCATATGATTCTGCACCATCCCGCAACCACACTGCCGGGCTGGGCACGCTGGCTCGATCACGCACCGCTGCGTCACGTCGCCGCCGCATGGATTCGGCGCGACCTGCGCAAACGGGTCAACCCCGATCACTACCCCGCCCCCTACGCCCTGGTCGATCACTGGCAGCGCCATGGCGGTGACCCGGAGGCGATGTACCGCAGTGAGGCGGAACAAGTCTCCAACCTGCTTGCCGGCCGCACCGCGCACAATCTGATCCGGCTCTTCTTTCTGCAGGAACGGTTGCGCGGCTTCGGGCGAAGAAGCGATGCCGAATTCGCCCATCTGCATGTGGTCGGCGCAGGCATCATGGGAGGCGACATCGCCGCCTGGTGCGCCCTCAAGGGGCTCCGCGTCACCCTGCAGGACCGCGATCCCAAGGCGCTCTCCCGCGCGCTCGGCCGCGCGCACGAACTCTTCCGCAAGAAGCTCAAGCAGCCGCGGCGCGTCAAGGCTGCCTGGGACCGACTGATTCCCGATCATCGCGGCTATGGCATCAGGAACGCTGATGTAGTGATCGAGGCGATCTTCGAGGACGTGCCGGCCAAGCAGCGCCTGTTCAGCGAACTTGAGCGGCGCGCGCGGCCCAATGCCCTGCTCGCCTCCAACACCTCCAGCATCCCGCTGGCCACCATCGGCGAAGCGATGCAGCAGCCCGAGCGCCTCGTGGGCTTGCACTTCTTCAACCCGGTGGCAAAGATGCAGCTCGTGGAAGTGGTGAGCGACGCGCACACCGATCCCGGGGACAGCGCGCGAGGCGCCGCCTTTGCACGCTTGATCGACCGCCTGCCGCTGCCGGTGCGCAGTCTGCCGGGATTCCTGGTCAACCGGGTGCTGATGCCCTATCTGCTGGAGGCGGTGACCCTACTCGACGAAGGGGTGCCCGGCCCCCTCATCGACAAGGCGGCGGTGGACTTCGGCATGCCCATGGGGCCGGTGGAGCTGGCCGACACGGTGGGACTCGACATTTGCCTCGCGGTGGCGGAGAAGCTCAGCCCGATACCGGATCGCGACGTGCCCACGCAACTCAAGCAAAGGGTCGCCGAGGGCAAACTGGGCCGCAAGAGCGGCGAGGGCTTCTATCGCTGGGTCAAGGGCAAGGCCCGGAAGGAGACGCCCCGCGCCGCCACAGCGCCGGAAGACCTCACCGAGCGGCTCATCTTCCGTCTGTTGAATGAAGCCGTGGCCGCCTTGCGCGAAGGGGTGGTGGAGGACGCCGATCTGGTGGACGCCGGCGTCGTCTTCGGCACCGGCTTCGCCCCCTTCCGTGGCGGCCCGTTGCACTACATCCACAGCGGCGGCATGGCGCGCATGAAACAGAAACTGGACGAACTGCGCCGCCGCCACGGCGACCATTTCACCGCCGATTCGGGTTGGAGCACCCTGGGAGAGATATAGCATGATCACGCAACCTGCCGTCCAAACACGGTACGCCCGCCTCTCGCGGGAGCAGGACGCACCGCCATACCCGGCGGCGATGGCGACGCACCGGACCGACATCATCCCGCTGGATGTCGCCGACACCCTGGCCACCGTCTTTCAGGAACGCGTGCGCCGTTCGCCCAATGCCCCCGCCTACCGGCAATTCAACGAATCCACCGGGCTGTGGCAGACCTGGACCTGGTCCCAGGTGGCTGAATGCATCGGGCGGTGGCAGGCCGCCCTGCGCAACGAAGGGCTGGCGGCGGGTGACCGCGTGGCCCTGATGCTGCGCAACTGCCGCGAGTGGGCCATGTTCGACCTCGCCGCGCAGGGGCTCGGGTTGGTCACCGTACCCATCTACACCAACGACCGGGCGGAAAACATCGGCTACATCCTGCAAGACGCGGGCGTCAAATTGTTTCTTGTCGAGGGTGGGGCACAATGGACGGCCTTGAAAGAGATCGAGGACCAGCTCGCCGGACTGCGCCGCATCCTCACGATGAAACCGGTCAAAACGGGGGCCGTCCCGCTTCGTCTGACCCATGTGGACGACTGGCTGCCCGCCGAAGGCGCGTTCGAGGCGCGGCCGGCGGACAGCCGGCAACTGGCCACCATCGTCTACACCTCAGGCACCACTGGACGCGCCAAAGGGGTCATGCTGAGCCATCGCAACATACTGTGGGACATCAGCGCCGGCCTGAAGGCAATCGACGTCTATCCCGACGACCTGTTCCTCTCCTTCCTGCCGCTGTCACACACGCTGGAACGCACCATCGGTTATTACCTGCCCATCGTCACCGGATCATGCGTGGCCTATGCCCGCTCCATCCCGCAGTTGGCGGAGGACCTGATGACCGTCCGCCCCACCATCCTGATCTCGGTACCGCGCATCTTCGAACGCATCCACGCCAGGATCCGCGCCAAGCTCGGAAAGGACCCCGCACCCGTGCGCGCCCTGTTCAACAAGGCGGTGGATGTGGGTTGGCGGCGTTTCGAATATCAGCAGGGCCGGGGTTCCCGCTCGCTGGACTTTGCACTCTGGCCAATCCTCGCGCGGCTGGTGGCCACCCGGATCACGGAGAAACTGGGCGGGCGTCTGCGCTTCGCCATCAGCGGCGGCGCGCCTTTGTCCACGGAGATCGCCCGGATGTTCATCGGCCTCGGCGTCCCCGTGGTCCAGGGCTATGGCCTCACCGAGACCAGTCCCGTGATCGCCGTGAACCGGCTCGAAGACAATCTGCCCTCCAGTGTCGGCCGCCCCCTGCCCGGCATCGAGATCAAGCTGGGCGAGAACGACGAACTGCTCACCCGCAGCCCGGCGGTGATGCGCGGTTACTGGAACAACCCCGAGGCAACGGCAGAGATCATCGACGCGGAGGGCTGGCTGCGTACCGGCGACCGCGTGAGCATCGACGCGCGGGGCCACATCACGATCACCGGCCGGCTCAAGGAGATCATTGTCCTCGCCACCGGTGAAAAGGTGCCGCCCGCCGATATGGAGATGGCGATCCTCATGGACAGCCTGTTCGAACAGGTGCTCGTGCTGGGCGAAGGGCGCCCCTACCTCACCGCGCTGGTGGTGCTGAACCCGGATCACTACCGCTCATTGGCGCAGCGTCTCGACCTCGATCCCGACGCGCCGGAAACGCTGCAGAACGCAGTGCTGAAGAATACCCTCCTCGACCGGCTGCAGGCGCAGCTGCACAGCTTCCCCGGATATGCCAGAATCCGCGACATCGGCATGGTCGACACACCCTGGACCACGGCAAACGGCCTGATGACGCCGACCCTGAAACTGCGCCGCTCGCGCATCCTGGAGAAATACGCCACCCTGGTGGACAGCCTGTACGAAGGACATTGATGGAAAACGCACCCCCGATCGAACGCCGTCGCGTCGGCGACACCATCCTCGCCGTGCGTGTACTCGCCATGCCCAAGGACACCAACGCCGCCGGTGACATCTTCGGCGGCTGGCTCATGTCCCAGGTGGATATCGCCGGCAGCATCGCCGCCTGGCAGGCCGCCGGAGGGCGCGTAGTCACCGTGGCGGTCAACAGCTTTCGCTTTATCAAACCCGTGCTGGTCGGCGACCTGGTGAGCTGCTACTCCCAAGTCACCCGCATCGGCAACACCTCCGTCACCGTGGACGTGGAGGTCTACGCCGAACCCGAACGCGATCCCGACGCAGTGCACAAGGTGGCCGAAGCCACGCTCGCCTACGTCGCCATCGATGAAGACCGCAACCCGCGGCCGATTTCAGGGATCTGAACGGATACCCTTGCCCTGTCTGCATAGGAGGCACGGTGTCTGCGGTCCAACCCCGCCGCCTGTCATTTTCATCAATCGGTCCCGATATCCCGTCTGGCACCTCTCCGTCATATATCGGCTCAGCTGTTGAGCGAAACGGAACTCAACAGCTGAGCCGATAGCGCAGCACCGCGCGAGCGTGGCGGTGCTATTAACCCGGCAGCAATATACATATTTTGCTATCCCTCAAATCAGCACCGAAATGCGGTTTTCCCTGCGATAAGAATTGAGGACGGCCTGTGATAGGATCGATTTAACGATATTACAGAAAAGATAGATAAGGGGGTCTCATGTTCGAAGCGGCGAAGGTTGGACGCAAGGTCAGCAAGTCGGAATTCAAGGCGGCGGAAGGGGAGCTGCGGACTCAGCTATTGGAGGTGCAACGGAAGCTGCGGCACTCGGATATTCCGGTGGTGGTGATCGTCTCCGGGGTGGAAGGCGCCGGCAAGGGGTCGGTGGTGAACCGGCTGAACGAGTGGATGGATACCCGCGGGATGCAGACCTTCGCCTTTTGGGACGAGACGGACGAGGAGCGGGAACGGCCCCGGTATTGGCGTTTCTGGCGCTCGCTGGCGGCGCGCGGGGAGATCAGCGTGTTGTTCGGCGGCTGGTATCTGGCGCCCATCGAACACCGTTTCCGCAACCGTTGCAACGACGCCGAGTTGGATGCGGAACTCAACCGCATCGTGGATTTCGAGCGCATGCTCACCGAGGACGGCGCGCTGGTGGTGAAGTTCTGGTTCCACCTCACCGAGAAGGAGCAGCGGTCGCGCCTCAAGGCGCTCTCCAAGGACGAGCGCAGCCGCTGGAAGATGTTGCCGAGCAAATCCAAGTTCTCGAAGGAGTACCAGCACTTCGAGCGTGTGGCCGAGCGGGTGATCCGCAATACGGACACCGGTATCAGCCCCTGGTATCTGATCGAGGCGACCAATAAACGCTACCGCGACCTCACCGTGGGCCGCACCCTGCTCACCGCCATCAAGGCGCGGTTGGAGTCCAACGAGGGCTTCTGTGTCCCGCCCACCTCCCATGCCCCGACCCTGCCGGAGGCCTCCACTGCCCGGGTCACGGTGTTGGACCACGTGGACCTGAGCATGACTCTGGACCCGGCGGAATACAAACCCCGCCTCAAGGCGTTGCAGCAAGAGATCAACGAGCTGACCTGGGATGCATACAAGAAGAAGCGCTCCTGTGTGATGGTCTTCGAGGGGGTGGATGCCGGTGGCAAGGGGGGCGCCATCCGCCGCCTCACCAACGCCATCGATGCCCGTCTCTACCGCACCATTCCCGTTGCCGCCCCCACCGACGAGGAGAAGGCGCACCACTACCTGTGGCGCTTCTGGCGCCACATCCCGCGCGCGGGCCGCACCACCATCTACGACCGCTCCTGGTACGGCCGGGTGCTGGTGGAGCGGGTGGAGGGCTTTGCCACGCCGCCGGAATGGCAGCGCGCCTACGCCGAGATCAACCAGTTCGAGGAGCAACTCATCGAGGCGGGCGACATCGTCATAAAATTCTGGCTGCACATCAGCCAGGATGAACAGCTCCGGCGCTTCAAGGAGCGCGAGCAGGTCCCCTACAAGCAGCACAAGATCACCGACGAGGACTGGCGTAACCGCGAGAAGTGGCCCGCCTATAAGGAGGCGGTGAACGAGATGATCGTGCGTACCAGCACCGAATTCGCCCCCTGGACCCTGGTGCCGGGCAATGACAAGAAGTACGCCCGCATCAAGGTGTTGGAGACCGTCTGCGAGCGCCTGCGCGAAGAGTTGGCCCGGCCAGTGACCGGCTATACCTTGTGTGGCATCCGCAAGGACGAGTAGCGGGTCCGTGGACCGCCCTTTCGGGCGCCTCCGACGGATTGTGCGGGGGATCCGTCAGGACAGCACCAACTGCAGAAACTCGTCCCGGGTGCGTTCGTTGTCGCGGAAGGAACCAAGCATCATGGAGGTCTTGAGTACCGAGTTCTGTTTCTCCACCCCGCGCATCATCATGCACAGATGCTGCGCCTCGATCACCACACCGACGCCGGCAGCGTTCGTCTTCTCCATCACCACGTCGGCAATCTGCTTGGTGAGATTCTCCTGGATCTGCAGGCGACGGGCGAACATGTCCACCAGGCGGGCGATCTTGGACAGCCCGATCACCTTGCCCTGGGGGAGGTAGGCGACGTGGCACTTGCCGATGAAGGGCAGCAGGTGGTGTTCGCAGAGGGAGTAGAGTTCGATGTTCTTGACGATCACCATCTCGTCGTTGTCAGACTTGAAGATGGCGTTATTGACCACTTCGTCCACATCCTGATGATAACCACGCGTGAGGTATTGCAGCGCCTTGGCCGCCCGCATGGGCGTGGCCAGCACGCCGTCCCTGTTCACGTCTTCCCCGATTCCCTCCATCAGGGCCTTGTAGTGCGTGGCGAGTTCTTCCGCTGACTTGATAGACATAGAGTATTCCCCGTGTGTTTCCTTATGGTTTGAGAGATATCTGGCTCGAATGGGTTAAGACTATCAGGAACACAGGCCCGATTTCACCGCAGATCGTGTCAGGGAATTGGGGCCTGGCAACTCGGCGAACAGCGTCTGGCGCATCAGGCCGCGGCGGCGCGATGGGCGGCGGGAAACAGGGTAAAGAAGTTATCGGCGGTGATTGCTTCGATCTCTTCCGGGGAGAGACCCCGAAGCGTGGCGAGCATCTCGGCCACATATCTCACTAAACGCGGTTCGTTGGGCTTTCCGCGATGGGGCACGGGGGCTAGATAGGGGGAATCGGTCTCGATCAGGATGCGGTCCAGCGGTATCTTCTTTGCCACTTCCCGCAGTTCCTCGGCGTTCTTGAAGGTGAGGATACCGGAGAAGGAGATATAGAAGCCCAGTTCGAGCGCTTGATGGGCGGTGTCCCAGTCTTCGGTGAAACAGTGCATCACGCCACCCGCGTCCGCGGCGCCCTCCTCGCGCATGATGCGCAAGGTGTCGGCCCTTGCTGCCCGGGTGTGGATGATGAGCGGTTTGCCGCACGCCCGCGCCGCCGCAATGTGGACGCGGAAGCGGTTCTGTTGCCAGCCGAGCTCCCCTTCGCTGCGGAAGTAGTCGAGGCCGGTCTCTCCAATGGCCACGTTTTTCGGGTGCGCGGCAAGCTCAATCAGTTCGTCGGGATCCGGCGTCCGCCGATCCGGTTCGTTGGGATGTACACCCACCGAGACCGAGATGTTCGCATACGGCTCCACCTGTGACAGCATCCGGGGATAGTTCTCTAGATCGATGGAAACGCAGAGCATGTGCCCAACGCCGGCCTCGGCCGTTGCCTTCAGCATGGCATCGAAGTCGTTGTCGTAGGGCGTCAGGTCCACCCGGTCCAGGTGGCAATGGGAATCGACGAGCATGGGGCGCCTCGGTTCGGATTTGAACGAAGGCTACATGGTATGGGTAGGACGCTCCGTCTTCAATGCCCCACCGAGATAGCCCTCGATCTTGTTGCGCGCCAGGCCGCCGTCGTCGTCGGAGAACTGCACGCCGATGCCGGTGGCGCGGTTGCCTTCCGCACCGATGGGAGTGATCCACACTACCTTGCCGGCGACGGGGATTCGATCCGTCTCTTCCATCAGCGTGAGCAGCATGAACACCTCGTCACCCAACTGGTACTGCTTGTTGGTCGGGATAAAGAGTCCACCGTTCTTGACGAACTGCATGTAGGCGGCATACAGGGCGTTCTTGTCCTTGATGGTGAGGGACAGGATTCCCTGGCGTGACTTTTCAGGGGGTATCGGCGTCATCATTTTCCTTTTTAAATCCTTATGTTACGCTGCATATTCCCGGCATGCGACGAGCAGATCGTCGAGCATGAGTTCGGGGTTGGCCGTGGTTCTCTCCAGGCCGCGCGCCATATAGACGCGCTCCAGAAGACGGTGCATCGGGATACAGTCTAGTTGTTCGGCCAGCCGTTGCAAATCTTGATGGTGGTCCGGATTGGCCAGACGGCCCACTGCGCCCGCCTGTTGCAGACGCAGGATATCGCTGATCCAGTCCGCGATCCAGTGCAACAGGAGCCCCATATCGAGACGGGCGAGTTCCGCCGCGGCGCCTACGGGTTCCCGTGCGCCCGCCAACACCCCGGAAAAGGTGCGGAATGCGGCTTCGCGTTGTTCGAGCAGGGCCGCATCGTCCAATGCCAGAGCCGCCAGTGGCATGCCGCCCGCCAGATGCAGCAGCAGGCGGGCATCGGCGTGTTTCACCCGGGCTTCCAGCCACGCCAGCGCCACCTCCTCGGCCGGCGGATCGAACAAAATCCGCTGACAACGGCTGCGGATGGTGGGCAACAGCCGGTGGGGACGGGAGGCGGTGAGGAGGATGACAGTATCCGGCACCGGCTCCTCCAGGGTCTTGAGCAGGCTGTTGGCGGCATTGCGATTCATCTGATCGGCCGGTGTGATGAGCACCACCTTGTAGCCGCCAAACTGGCTCGTGAAGGCATCCTGGGCCACCAGTTCACGTATGGCACCCACGGTGATCTCCTGGCTCTTGGATGCCTGCTCCGGTTGTACGCGAATGAAATCGGGGTGAACGCCACCTTTGAACAGATGACACCCCTTACAGGCGCCGCAGGGGCGCCCCTCCGCCAGCGGCGCGTCGCATAGCAGGCTCTGGGCAAAGCCCTCCGCCATGTGCGTCTTGCCGAGCCCCGCGGGGCCAACGAGCAACAAGGCATGCGGCAGGCGCTTCTTCTCCCGCGCCTCCTGCAACCCCCGCCAGGCGGCCTCGTGCCAGGGAAGTAACACATGGGCCGTCCCTTTCTCCACCGGACTCAATTCCCCTCCTCCTGTGCAATAAACGCCTCGATGACTTCTCGGATCTGCGCCTGCACCTCGGGCAGCGACGGGCTGGCATCGACCACTTTGACCCGCTCCGGCTCCGCCCGCGCGATGGCCAGATAGCCGTTGCGCACCGCCTCGAAGAACCCCGTGCGTTCCGCCTCGAACCGGTCCGGGGCGGAACGCGCCCCCGCACGCCGGAGGCCGATCTCCACCGGCAGATCCAGCAACAGGGTCAGATCGGGCCGCAGATCCCCCTGGACGAACTGCTCCAGGGTGCGAATGCGCGCCATGTCGATACCACGCCCCGCGCCCTGATAGGCGTAGGTTGCGTCGGTAAAACGGTCGCACAACACCCAATCGCCCGCGGCCAGCGCAGGCACGATCTTGCGCGCCAGATGTTCGGCGCGGGCGGCAAACATCAACAGCAGTTCGGTATCCGCCGCCATGCCCCCGTCCCGATGGCCCAGCAACAGTTCGCGGATCTCCTCCCCCAAGGGGGTGCCACCAGGTTCACGGGTAAAGAGCACCGGCTTTCCCGCCTCTTCGAGCAACTGGCGGATATAGGCGAGGTTCGAACTCTTGCCGGCGCCCTCGCCCCCTTCCACGGTGATGAATCTGCCGCGCCGACTCATTTCTTCAACTGATATTTCCGCACCGCCCGGGTATGCGCCTTCAGGGTGGCCGAAAACTGATGGCTGCCGTCGCCCCTGGCCACGAAAAAGAGGGCGTCGCCCCCGGCCGGGTGCAAAACCGCATGGATGGCCGCGCGGCCGGGCATGGCGATCGGCGTTGGCGGCAGCCCGGTATGGACGTAAGTATTGTAGGGCGTGTCCTCTCTCAGGTCCTTGCGCCGGATATTGCCGTCATAGCGGGCGCCCATGCCGTAGATGACAGTGGGATCGGTTTGCAGTTTCATGCCTTTGCGCAGACGGCGAACGAAGACCCCGGCGATCTCGGCACGCTCTTCCGGCCGGCCGGTCTCCTTCTCCACGATAGAGGCCAGGATCAGTGCCTCATAGGGATTCTTGAGTGGAAGATCCGGCGCTCGTTCCGCCCACTCTTCTTCCAGAACCTTCTCCATCACCCGGTAGGCGCGCGCCAGAAACTGCACATCCGTGGTACCGCGCGGAAAACGGTAGGTATCGGGATAGAAACGCCCCTCGGGGTGTTCACCTGCGTGGCCCAGCCGCTCCATGACGCTCGCGGCATCGAGCCCATCGAGGGTATGTTCGAGCACCTTGTCCCGCCGCACGGCCGCCATCACCTGGGCGAAGGTCCAGCCCTCGACCAGGGTCAGGCTGTGCTGCGTGACCCGGCCTTGAATGAACAAGGCCAGTAGCGCGCGGGGTTTGATGCCCTCGGGCAACAGGTATTCACCGGCCTTGATCTGTTGGGCATGCGGCTCCAGTCTCCCCAATGCCCGCAGATACCAAGGATTGCGCAGGACGTTCTTCGCCGCCAGGTCCTCGGCCAGGGCTCGCAGGGTCGTACCGGGTTTGAGGGTGTAGACAAGCCCCCCCTTGGGAATATTCAACGGTCTTTGCAGAAACTGCTGATAGTCGAGCCAAAACCAGCCACCGGTCAGGCTGGCCGCCAGCACCAGTAATCCCAGAAGGCGACTGGGACGCCCGAAACGCGCGGTTTTCTGCGCGTCCGCCTGCTGATTCTCTTCCTGTTCTTCCGTCATCGTCGGTCCGTCTGGCATCTCAGGGGGCATAGGCCCGGTTCTGTACTCGGTTGCGAAGCGACGCCGGGATGGCGTCGATATCGAAGGCAATCTGCTCGAACGTCCGTACCGGCCAGATGCCGATCAACGCATTGGTCAGAAACAGGGCCCGCGCATTTTGCGTATCCTTCAGGGTGACCGGCCGCTGCCGAAGGGCGATGCCGAGTTCCCCCGCAACCTCCGTCACCACCGCCCGCATCACCCCCGCGACTCCACATGACGAGAGATCGGGGGTCACCAGCCCGTCGTCCTCCACCAGGAAGAGGTTGGTGGATGTCCCCTCCACCACGTGACCGGCAGTATCCCGCATCAGGCCCTCGGCGACCGCCGGATCGTCCCATTCGGCGCGTGCCATCACCTGTTCGAGGCGGTTGAGGTGCTTGATACCCGCCAGGTCGGGATTGATTCCAAGCCGGGTCGAGCACAGGCGGAGGCGCACCCCCTCCTGCCGCCACTCGGGCGGAGAGTCCGGCCATGGATGCAGCTCGATGATGCGCCGCGTGTGCGGCGCCTCGGGCGGCCGGTAGCCCCGCCCCCCCGTACCGCGGGTCACGATGATCTTGAGCACCCCGCGCCGCCGGTCACCGATGGCAAGCAGGGCCTCCTCGAACAGGTGGGCCGGGTCAGGAAAAGGAAATCCCAGCCGCTCACATCCCTTGGCGAGGCGATCCATGTGGGCATTCCAGAGGCAGGGGCGGCCTTCGCGCACCGCCAACGTCTCGAACAGCCCGTCACCATATAGAAGACCGCGGTCCGAGGCGGGGATATTGTTTGTCTTGACCCCGTCTACGATCACCGGGAAAAGGACGTCGCCGCCAGCCGCCGGGGCTCAGGTGAGGCGGCGTAACGCCACCGTGCCATTGGTCCCGCCGAATCCAAAGGAGTTGGATAGGGCCACCTCGATCTTCATCTCCCGGGCAGTATTGGGGACGTAATCAAGATCGCACTCGGGATCGGGTGTCTCGTAGTTGATGGTGGGCGGCGCGATCTGGTGCTCAATGGCAAGGATCGTGAACACCGCCTCCGCGCCGCCGGCGGCGCCCAGCATGTGGCCGGTCATGGACTTGGTGGAGCTCACCGCAAGCTTGTAGGCATGATCGCCGAACGCGGCCTTGATCCCCAAGGTCTCGGCCACATCCCCCGCAGGCGTCGACGTGCCATGGGCATTGATATAGTCCACTTCCTCAGGGTTGATCCTGGCATCCTCCAACGCCAGCCTCATGCACGCCCGCGCGCCCTCGCCGTTTTTCGAGGGCGCCGTCATGTGGTAGGCATCCGCATTCATGCCGACACCCGCCAGTTCCGCATAGATGTGCGCGCCCCGCCGCTTGGCGTGCTCATAGTCTTCCAGCACCACCACGCCGGCGCCATCGGACAGCACGAAGCCATCCCGGTCCTTGTCCCATGGGCGGCTGGCGCCCTGCGGATCGTCGTTGCGGGTGGAGAGCGCCCGCGCCGCGGCAAAACCGCCCAGACCGACGGGAGTGGTGGCCATCTCCGCGCCACCCGCGACCATGGCGTCCACCAGTCCGTGCCGAATCATGAAGGCGGCGTCACCAATATTGTGGGTGCCCGTGCTGCAGGCCGAGACGATGGAAAAATTGGGGCCCTGGAGTCCGTATTTGATGGAGAGGTTGCCCGCCACCATGTTGATGATGTTGGCGGGAACGAAGAACGGGGATATCTTGCGTGGGCCTCCTTTCAGATAGGCGCCGTAGCTGTTCTCGATGCCGCTGATACCGCCGATGCCGGAGCCGATGGCGACACCGATGCGGTGGCGGTTCTCGTCGGTGATCTCGAGCCCGGAGTCCTCTATGGCCTGACTGCCCGCCGCAAGGCCGTAATGGATGAACTTGTCCATTTTACGGGCCTCCTTACGGGAGATGTACTCCTCGATATCGAACCCGTAGATGGGGCCGCCAAAGCGGGTAGTGAACGGTTCGATCTCGAAATGGGTGATGGGCTGGATGCCGCTCTTCCCGGCAATGATATTCGCCCACGCCTCATCCACCTTCAGACCGACAGGGGCGACAATGCCCAGTCCTGTCACCACAACTCTTCTGCCTGACATGTCAGCCATACCCCCAATAGTCAGTCTTCGGGAAACGCCTTCAATCGGTTGGCCGCCCCTGATCCAAGGCGGCGCACACTCCCCGGTCCGGATGCGTCACGGCATCCGGCTACCGGGGGCATCAGTATCTGCGAAACAACCGTCAACTATGGGCGTTGACGTATTCGATTGCCTGCTGCACCGTCGTGATCTTTTCGGCGTCCTCGTCCGGAATCTCGGTCTCGAATTCCTCTTCGAGGGCCATCACCAGTTCAACAGTGTCGAGCGAGTCCGCGCCGAGGTCGTCAACAAAAGAGGCTTCGGTGGTCACTTCGTCCTCTTTAACGCCCAGCTGCTCCACGACGATCTTCTTAACCCGTTCTTCGACAGTGCTCATGTTATTCAAGTCCTCCGAAATGATTGAACGGCCGGGAAAGCGGCCGCTTCCGTATTGTATTCACAATCCGATCAATGTTAAAGCACACACGGCGCGGCTACGTCATGTACATCCCGCCGTTGACGTGCAGTGTTTCGCCGGTGATATAGCCGGCCTGCGGCGACACGAGAAACAGCACCGCTGCCGCAATCTCCTCGGGCCGGCCCAACCGGTTGAGGGGGATCGCGCCGAGCAGCGCATCTTTCTGCTCCTCGGGCAAATCCCGCGTCATATCGGTGTCGATGAACCCCGGCGCCACGGCATTCACCGTGATATTGCGCGCCCCGACCTCGCGCGCCAGTGACTTGGTGAACCCCACCATGCCCGCCTTGGCCGCCGCATAGTTGGTCTGACCCGCGTTGCCCATCGCCCCCACCACGGAGCTGATGTTGACAATGCGCCCGCGGCGCGCCTTCATCATGCCGCGCAGGACCGCCTTGCTCATGCGATAGACCGAACTCAAATCGGTGTCGAGGATGGTGCTCCACTCCTCTTCCTTCATGCGCATCAACAGATTGTCGCGCGTGATCCCCGCATTGTTCACCAGAATGGTCGGGGCGCCAAACGCCTCGACAGTGGCCTTGACCACCGCATCCACAGAGGCGCCGTCGGTCACATCCAGAACCTGCCCGGCACCCTTGAATCCTGCTGACTCCAGGCGTTCTCCGATGGCGTCTGCGCCTCCCTGGGTGGTCGCGGTTCCAACCACCGTCGCCCCCTGCGCGGCCAGGGCGAGGGCGATGGCCCGGCCGATGCCCCGGCTGGCCCCCGTGACTAGCGCAATCTCATCATTCAGCATGTTGTACAGCCTCCAGCGCTTTATCCAGACTGGCGGGATCGTACACCGCCAAGCTTTTGATTCTACGGTCTATCCTGCGGGTGAGACCAGTCAGCACCCGGCCCGGCCCAAGCTCCAGCACAGTATCGACGCCTTCT